>NZ_JBSHBW010000024.1:0-140796 GCF_053612185.1 Streptomyces sp. NPDC054757 | reverse complement strand
GGGTGCGGATCACAGCGATCCGCACCCCACGGCCCTTTTGCACCCCCGGAGCGGCGGGTAAGGTTAGGGTTACCTCACCGACCAGCTCGGGGTGGTGCCCGTCAGCGATCCCGTCCGGGAGGTGAACCCGCGTGTACGTCTGCTCGTGCTTCGGTGTGACGGAGCAGCAGGTGAAGGACCACGCGGACGCCGGTGCCTGCACCCCGCGCGAGATCGCGTCGGCCTGCAAGGCGGGTACCGACTGCGGCGGCTGTGTACGCAGCATCCAGGCGCTCCTCGGCCGGGGCGGCTGCCCCCGCCGTGAACCGGCCGACGGGCTCGGGCCCGTACAGCGGCCGGTGGCCCTCCCGGAGCCCGCCGGATCGCCCCTGCTGCCCGAGGCCGCCTGAACCCGTACGGCCCGGCCGTACGCACCGAGCACCGTACGTGCCGAGAGGCGGCCCCGCCTCAGCTGTCCGGCTGCTCGATCACCTGGGCGATGTAGAGCGGCTCACCGAGTTTCTCGACCAGGTCCAGCTGGGTGTCGAGATAGTCGATGTGGTGTTCCTCGTCGGCCAGGATCGACTCGAAGATGTTCGCGGACGTGATGTCGCCCTTGTTGCGCATGATCTCGATACCGCGCCGGAGCCGGTCGATGGCCTCGGCCTCGACCTGCCGGTCCGCCTGGAACATCTCGGTGACCGTCTGCCCCACCCGGACGTGGAAGAGCCGCTGGTAGTTGGGCAGCCCCTCCAGGAAGAGGATCCGGTCGGTGAGGATCTCGGCGTGCTTCATCTCGTCGAACGACTCGGCCCTGGTGTATTTCGCGAGTTTCGTCCAGCCGAAGTTCTCCTGCATCTTCGCGTGCAGGAAGTACTGATTGATCGCCGTGAGCTCTCCGGTGAGCTGCTCGTTGAGAAACTCGATGACCTCGGGGTCGCCCTGCATCGCAGAGGCTCCTTCCAGGCGTGGATCCGGGCAGATTCCGCGCATCCTGTCACCGCCCACCGGGGCCGTCCAGTAAGTACAGGCTTAGTACGAGTTGACCTCGCCGGTGCCGCGCTGGTCATGACCACCCCGCGAGGTCTGTCACCATGGATGCATGGGTCAGCCGGAGAGCCGGGAGCAGCAGGGGGCGGCGCCGGCCGGGCTTCCGCCGGGGCAGCGGCTGCAGCGCGGCTGGCCGGTGACCCACTACGGCCCCGTCCCCAAGTTCAAGCCCGACCGGTGGGAGTTCCGGGTCTTCGGTGCCACCGCCGACGGCGAGAAGCACTGCTGGAACCACGAGGAGTTCTCGGCCCTGCCGTTCTCCACCGTGGTCGCCGACCTGCACTGCGTGACGAAGTTCTCCATGCTGGCAGCCGAATGGGGCGGTGTGCGGGCCCGGACACTGATCGAGCTCGCACCGCCCGCGCCTGAGGTCACCCATGTGATGGTCTGGGCCGAGTACGGCTACAGCGCCAATCTGCGCCTGGCGGACTTCGCAGATGCGAAGACCCTCTTCGCGACCCATAAGGCGGGCGAACTGCTGACCGCCGAGCACGGGTTCCCGCTGCGGCTGGTCGTCCCGCAGCTCTACGCCTGGAAGGGCCCCAAATGGGTCCGCGGCATCGAGTACATGACGGCGGACCGCCGTGGCTTCTGGGAGGAGCGCGGATACCACAATCTGGGCGATCCCTGGCAGGAGCAGCGCTACTCGTACCAGGAAGGTCCGGGCGACGGCCCCGAGCTCTGAGCGGAGCTGTGGCCCGGTGGCGCCTTCCTCTCAGTCTCTCAGGGCCGCAGTGACTTCAGGCGGTCCACGTCCGCCCGGTGCCCCTCCTTGCCGCCCGGGGTCTCGATGACCAGCGGCACCCCTTCGGTCGCCGGGTGGCTGAGCAGCTCCCTGAAGGGCTCCGCTCCGATGTGACCGGCGCCGATGTTCTCGTGCCGGTCCTTGTGGGCGCCGGTGGCTTCCTTGGAGTCATTGGCGTGGATCAGCTTGAGCCGGCCCTCGCCCACGGTGTCCACGAGGAGGTCCAGCGTCTGGTTCATCCCGCCGGGACCCGCGAGGTCGTGGCCGGCCGCGAAGATGTGGCAGGTGTCCAGACAGACCCCGAGGCGCGGATGCCGGTCGAGCACATCGAAGTACGGACCGAAGTCCCAGGTGCGGGAGCAGAGCGAGGAGCCCTGGCCGGCGGTCGACTCCAGGAGCAGGAACGGGTCGTCGTCATGGGTCAGTTCGTCGAGCAGCGGCAGCATATGCGTACGGACCTGGGCGAGCGCTTCGGACCGCGGACGGCCACCGGTCGCCGAGCCGGTGTGCACGACGACGCCCAGTGCGCCGATCTCCCGGCCGCGGCGCAGCGAGTGGCGCAGCGAATCGACCGACCGCTCCACGGTCGCGGCCGTGTGCGAGCCGAAGTTGATCAGATACGGGGCGTGGACGTACGCCGTGAGCGACTCGTTCGCGCACTCCTTGCGGAACTGCTCGTCCTGGTCCGGGTTTCCGGTGGGTGTGGCCCAGCCGCGGGGGTTGGCCACGAAGACCTGGACGGTCTCGGCGCCCAGCTCGCGGGCGTAGGACAGGCCGGTCCTGGCGAGGCCGCCGGCCACGGGGACATGGCCGCCGATGGGGTTGCGCACGGTGTGTTCAGAGTCCCTTGGTCTTGAGTGTGATGGTGCTGCCTTCGGGGGCCCGGTCGCCGCCGTCGACGGACTGGGTGTCGACGGTGTTGCTGAAGGAGAAGAACGGCCGGTCGACGTGGACCTTGAAGCCCTTGCCGGTGAGCGCGCTCTTCGCGTCGTCCAGACTGTCGCCCGTGACATCGGGGACCGTGATCATCCGGGGGCCCTTGGAGACCGTCAGCGTGACGGTGTCGCCCTCCTCGGCCCGGCTGCCGTCGGCCGGTGACTGCTTGGCGACCTGACCGGCGTCATCGGACGAGTTGACCCGCTCCGGTGCGACGACGACCTTGAGGTGCTCGTCCTCCAGGTCGGCGCGGGCGTCCTCCAGGGACTCGCCCGTGACATCCGGTACGTCCACCGGGGAGCCCTTGGAGACGACCAGGGCGATCGCCGAGTCGGCGTGCCGCCGGGTGCCGGACGCCGGGTCCGTACGGATCACCTTGCCGCGCCCGACGTCGTCGCTGAACTCCTTGGTGACCATGCCGGATCCCAGTCCCGCCTTCGCCAGGTCCTGCTTGGCACGGGCGAGCGGCTCGCCCGCGACGCGGGGCACCCGGACGATGTCGGGTCCGCGCGAGACGACCAGGGACACCCCGTCGTGGTTCCTGATACGGGCGCCCGACGCCGGGCTGCTGCTCATGATCTGGCCGCGGTCGTAGGTGTCGCTGAACTTGCGCTCGGTCTTCTTGACGTCCAGACCGGCGGCCGACAGCCGCGACTTCGCGGCCTTCTCGGACTGGCCGAGGAGTGAGGGGACCCGGGTGAACTGGCCCGAGTTGATGTACCAGACGCCTGCCCCGACGCCCAGCACCAGCAGGACGGCCACGACGGACGCGACCAGACCGCGGCGGGCCCGCCGGCCGCGGTGCGGGGGCCGCCGACCGGGCTCGGGCTCGGGCTCGGGCGGTGCGGGCATCACCAGGCGGCTGGTCCGGTTGATCCCGGCGGCGGGCAGCGGGCGGGAGATCACATCCGTCCGGTCCTCGGACCCGTCGGCGCCGGCGGCCGGGAGCGCCCGGGGCGGTACGGCGTCCAGCTCGGCGTCGCTCAGGGCCGTGCGGGCCTCGTGGAGCTGGCCCAGCATCGCCACGGCGTCGTACGGCCGGTCGTCGGGGAGCCGGGTGGTGGCGCTCGCCACCAGTGCGTCGAGCCGGGCCGCGAGTCCCGGTACGGCGGCGGACGGCGCGGGCACGCCTTCGTTGAGGTGCTGGTAGAGGACCTGGGCCGGGGTGTCGCCTGTGTGCGGTTTGGCGCCGGTCAGCATCTCGTAGAGCACCACACCGCAGGCGTAGACGTCTGCCCGGGTGTCGGCCGTGCCCTGCTCGATCTGCTCGGGGGCCAGATAGGAGACGGTGCCCAGGATGGTGCCCGTGCTGTTCGTCTCGGTGTCCACGGCCCGGACCAGGCCGAAGTCGGCGACCTTGACCCGGCCGTCGTCCCCGATCAGGACGTTCTCCGGCTTCATGTCGCGGTGCACGAAACCGGCCCGGTGCGCGGCGCCGAGCGCGGCCAGTACCGGCTCCAGGATGTCCAGGGCGGCGCGGGGCCGCAGCGCGCCCCGCTCGCGCAGCACGTCGCGCAGGGTGCACCCCGCGACGTACTCCATGGCGAGGTAGACATGCGCGCCGTCCGCGCCCTGGTCGAACATGCCGACCACATTGGGATGGTCGAGGCGTGCGACGGACTTGGCCTCCCGGATGAACCGCTCCACGAACGTCGCGTCGACCGCCAGCGCGGGGTGCATCACCTTGAGGGCGAGCACCCGGTCCAGGCGGGTGTCGACGGCCCGGTAGACCGTGGCCATGCCACCGACGGCGATGCATGCCTCCACCCGGTAACGGCCGTCGAGCAGCTGCCCGACGAGCGGGGCCTGCGGGTCACCAAGGGTCGTATCCACGCCGGCGAGTCTACGAGCCCGCGCCGACAGGGCCTAAGCGGTCGGGGTGAATGGCCCGCCACTGAAGCCGAGCTGTGACCGGGTGTACGGGGGCGCGGCGCGGTGCCGGGGATCGGTGCCCGGCCCGTTCCCCCGCCCGGCCGTGCCCGTCGGACCATTCCAGGAGCAGCATTTAATTGGCATTGTATGGAAAATGACTGCTACTCTCATTTCATGGTTACTACCAATCAGCAGGTGGAGTCGCGCCCGGACCCTCGGCGCTGGTGGGCCCTCGGGGCCCTGGTCGCGAGCATGCTCGTGCTCGGTTTCGACATGACGATCCTCAATGTGGCGCTGCCGACGATCGCCGGGGACCTCGGCGCCACCAGCGGTCAGCAGCAGTGGATGGCGGACGCGTACCTCGTGGTCTTCGCCGCCCTGATGCTCCCGGCCGGACTCCTCGGCGACCGCTTCGGACGGCGTCGGATGCTCATCGCGGGACTCGGCGTCTTCCTCGCCGCCTCCCTCGTAGGCGCCTTCGCGGGTGATGTGAGCTGGGTGATCGCGGCCCGCGCCCTGATGGGTGTCGGCGGCGCCCTCGTGATGCCGCTCGCCATCTCCGTGCTGCCCTCGCTCTTCCCGCGCGGGGAACAGACCAGGGCCATCGGCATGATCTCCGCGGCCTCCGCGCTAGGCATGCCGCTCGGCCCGATCATCGGCGGCTGGCTGCTCAACCACTACTGGTGGGGCTCGGTCTTCGTCCTGAACGTGTCGATGGTCGCGATCGGCATCACCGCATGCCTGTTCCTGCTCCCCGAGAGCAAGGACCCGACCGCGCCCAAGGTCGACATCGTCTCCACCGTGCTCACCGCGCTCGGTCTCGGTGCCCTCATCTACGCGATCATCGAAGGCCCCGCGAAGGGCTGGAGCGACGGCCTCGTCATCGGCGCGTTCGCCGGCGCCGTCGCCCTGCTCGGCGCGCTCGTTCTGCGCGAGCGGCGCAGCGAGAGCCCCATGCTCGACCTCGCCCTGCTGGGCCGGCGCGGTTTCCTCAGCAACACCATCGCGGCGACGCTCTGCATGTTCGTCCTGTCGGGTGTGATGTTCCTGCTGCCGCAGTACCTGCAGGCCGTGCTGGGCACCGACTCGCTCGGCACCGGCATCCGGATGCTCCCGCTGGTGGGCGGCATGCTGCTCGCCGCGAGACTGGCGCAGCCGCTGGTCGTCAAGTTCGGGACACGGGCGGTCGTCGTCATGGCACTGGTGGTGCTGGCCTTCGCCGCGTTCCTCGGGGCGCGCAGCACGGTCGACTCGGGATACGGCTTCACGGCGCTGTGGCTGTCGATCGCCGGAATCGGCATCGCGTTCGCGATGATCCCCGCGATGGGCGGTGCCCTCGGCACGCTCGCCAGGGACCAGGCGGGCCGCGGCTCCGGACTGCTCAGCACGGTGCGCCAGACCGGCAGCGCGCTCGGCGTCGCCCTGCTCGGCGCCCTGGTCGCCGGCGCGTACTCAAGCCGGCTCAGCACGGGCGGGCTGCCGGACCGGGCGGCGGACGTCGCCCGCGATTCGGTGATCGGTGCCCACGTGGTGGCGGGCAAGCTCGGCGACCACGCGCTCACGGCCTCGGCGAACAGCGCGTACCTGCACGGCATGGACCTCGCCCTGGTCGTGATCGGCATGGTCGCCCTGGCCACAGCCCTGATCTCGGCGGTCCTGATGCCCCGGCGCCCGGCCCCCCGTCATCACCGGGGGCCCACCCCGCCCGCGGAGCAGCCGGCCGACTCCGGCGCGGAGGTGGCACCGGTCAGCGCCGATGCCGGACAATGAGGCCATGGCCGCCTCAGCACGGAGCGCCGCGGAGCCCAGGATGGGGCTTCGCGAGCGCAAGAAGATCAAGACCCGGACCGCGATCCGGGAGGCGTCGTACCGCCTGATCATGGATCAGGGGTACGACGCGACAACGGTCGAGCAGATCGCCGAGGCCGCCGAGGTGTCGCCCTCCACCGTCTTCCGCTACTTCCCGACCAAGGAAGATATCGTCCTCACCGACGAGTTCGACCCGATCCTGGAGCAGGAACTGCGGGCTCGGCCCGCCGGCGAGTCGATCGTCGACTCCCTGCGGCACGTCATCGACCGCAGCCTCGGTCTCGCGCAGGGCGGCGAGGACCCGGAGGTGTCCAAGCTGAGGATGCGGCTCCAGGTCGAGGTACCGGCGGTGCGCTCCCGGATGATGGAGTCGATGTCGGTCACGGGCCAGATGATGTGCCGCGTGCTGGCCGAACGCACCGGGCGCGAGGCGGGTGACCTGGAGGTCAGGGCGTATGCGATGGCGCTGGCCGGTGTGCTGATGGAGGCCACGCGTTACTGGGCCGAGCACGGCTACGAGGGCGAACTCCACGGGTATGTCATACGCGCCCTGGACGTCGTACGGAACGGCCTCTAGCCAGGGGCAGCCCTTAGAACGCGGGCCGCTCCGGATCGAGCGCCGCCCGCCCCTCGTCCGGTGACGACGCCAGGGCGAAGTGCCGCCGGGGGATCCGCCCCGCGCGGTACGCCAGCCGGCCCGCCTCGACGCCCCGCCGCATCGCGGACGCCATCAGCTCGGGCTCCTGGGCCCGAGTCACCGCCGATGCCAGCATCACGGCCGCGCACCCGAGCTCCATCGCCAGCGCCGCGTCCGATGCCGTACCGGCCCCCGCGTCGAGGATCACCGGCACCCCCGCCCGCTCCACGATCAGCTGGAAGTTGTGCGGGTTGCGGATCCCGAGGCCCGAGCCGATGGGGGAGCCCAGCGGCATGATCGCCGCGCAGCCCGCCTCCTCCAGCCGCCGGGCCAGCACCGGGTCGTCGTTGGTGTACGGCAGGACCGTGAAACCGTCGTCGACAAGCGTCTCGGCCGCGTCGAGCAGCTCCACCGGGTCGGGCAGCAGGGTGTGCTCGTCCGCCACGACCTCCAGTTTGATCCAGTCCGTGCCCAGTGCCTCGCGGGCCAGCCGGGCGGTGAGGACCGCCTCGCCCGCCGTGAAGCAGCCGGCCGTGTTCGGCAGCACCCTGACCGCCAGCCTGTCGAGCACCGAGAGGACCGAGCCCTGCACCGTGGGATCGAGGCGGCGCATGGCGACCGTCGTGAGCTCGGTGCCCGACGCGATCAGGGACCTCTCCAGCACATCGAGGCTGGGCGCACCGCCGGTCCCCATGATCAGCCGGGAGGAGAAATCGGTGCCGGCGAGAGTGAAGGGATCGTCTGCCATGTCCTGATCAGCCTCCTTGGACTGCGGTGAGGATCTCGACGCGGTCGCCGCCGCCGAGTGCGGTGCGGGCCCACAGGCCCCGGGGCACGACGGTCTCGTTGACCGCGGCGGCGACCCCGGACGGGGCGGTGGTGAGCCCGCCGACCAGTACGTCGAGCGTGGTGCCCGGCGCGATCGTGCGGGGCTCCCCGTTGACCGACACCTCCACCTGCGGAACGTCCACGGGCGGCGGCGGGTCCGACGCCGGGGAGCCCGCCTGTGCTGTGTTCACGGGCGGCACATTCAGCGGCACATTCATACGGGCTGCTCCTCTCGTACGGGAGGGAAGCGCCGGGGAGTGAAGGCGCGGGCCTCGGCGGGCAGTTCCCCGGTGGTGAGCAGTTCGGCCATCACATCGCCGGTGACCGGTGTGAGCAGGACACCGTTGCGGTAGTGGCCGGTGGCCAGCAGGAGGCCGGGCAGCACGGTCGGGCCGAGCAGCGGCGCGTTGTCCGGCGACGCGGGACGCAGCCCCGCACAGGTCTCGGTGAGCGGGAGTTCGGTGATGCCGGGTACCAGCTCATGGGCGTCGCGGAGCAGTTCGTACACCCCGCCAGCGGTGACCGTGGTGTCCCAGCCCAGCTCCTCGCTGGTCGCGCCGATGACGAGTTCGCCGTTCTCCCGGGGGACCAGATAGAGATGGCTGCCCCGGACGACCGCGCGGACGGTGCGGCTGAGGAACGGCGCGTACACCCGCGGCACGGTCAGTCGCAGGACCTGCCCCTTGACCGGGCGTACGGGCGGAAGCACCGCATCCGGTACGCCCGCCAGCCGGCCGCTGAGGCTGCCGGCCGCCAGTACCACCTGGCCGGCGCCGAGCACGGTGCCGTCGGCCAGCACCACGCCCGTGGCCCGGTCGCGCTCCACCGTCAGACGCTCGGCCCAGCCGCGGTGGAAGGTGACCCCGGCCCGCTCGCACGCGGTGAGCAGCGCCTTCGCGAGCCGCCGTGGATCGACCTGGTGGTCGCCGTCCACCCGCAGCCCGCCGCGTACGCCCGGCGCGAGCATCGGTTCGAGGCGTCTGCACTCGCGCCCCGTGAGCCACTCGGACTCCAGACCCGAGCGGTGCTGGAGCGCGTGCAGCTCCCGCAGATGCTCCCGGTCGTCGAGGTCGAGCGCCACGGAGAGGGTGCCGCAGGCGCGGTAGCCGAGATCCTGGCCCGATGCCTCGGCCAGCTCGGCCGCGAACGCCGGATAGCGGCGGGCGGACTCCAGGTTCAGACCGAGCAGGACCTGCTCGCCGTAGTGCAGCTCCGTGACGGCGGCCAGCATGCCTGCCGCGACCTGTGCGGCTCCGCCGCCCGGCTGTGGATCGGCGACAGCGGTACGCAGTCCGCGCTGCGCCGACCGCCAGGCCGTGACGAGACCGATGATCCCGCCGCCGACGACCAGGACGTCCGGCAGTGCGCCGGACTGCGCGTCCGCCCGGCCGGGCCGGTGCTGTTCGACAGGGGGCGTGTGCTGTTCGGTGTGGTGTGCGTGCATGGGCGTCCAGCCCCTCCCTTCGCCGGCATGACCCGGATCAGGTTCGTACGGTCGGAGGCCGTCCAGCCTCCCTCTCAGCCCGGTACGCCCGGACTCCCGCGAGTGGTTCAGCACAGCCAGCGTAACCCCGGGCCGCGCCGCCCCGTAAGGCGCCTGGGGACGGCCCCCTGTCCTGACGGGTCGTCAGCTGGTTAGGGTGACCGGGTGAGTGAGCCGAGGAACGTCGTCATCGCCGGCGCGGGCATGGCCGGAGTGCAGACCGCTGTCGCCCTGCGGGACCAGGGCTTCACCGGCCCCGTCACGCTGATCGGCGAGGAGCCGCATCAGCCGTACGACCGGCCGCCGCTCTCCAAGTCGGTGCTGCTCGGCAAGGCCGACGGCGCCGCCTTCGACGTCGACTTCGGCGCGCTCGGGGTCGAGCTGCTGCTGGGGTGCGAGGTGACCGGCGTACGCCCGGGCGACCGGGAGCTGGACACCGCGCGCGGCCCGCTCGCCTACGGGTCGCTGGTCGTCGCCACCGGCGCCCGCCCGCTCACCCTGCCCGGCGGCGAGGGGGTCCCCGACGTCCATCAGCTGCGCACGCTCGACGACGCGGAGCGGCTGCGCGCCGTCCTCGCCGGCCGGCGGGACGTCGTGGTGGTCGGCGCGGGCTGGATCGGCGCCGAGTTCGCCACGGCGGCGCGTGAGGCGGGGTGCGCGGTGACGGTCGTGGAGGCGGCGGACCGGCCCCTCGTCGGGGTGCTGCCGGCGGAGATCGCCGCGCCGATGGCCGACTGGTACGCGGACAGCGGAGCCGAACTCGTCACCCGGGCGCGGGTGGCCCGGATCGAACCGGGCGCCGTGGTCCTGGAATCGGGGCGGCGGATCCCGGCGGGGGCGGTCCTCGTCGGCATCGGGGCCACGCCCGCGACCGGGTGGCTGGCCGGGTCCGGTATCGCGCTGGGCCCGGACGGCTCGGTCACGGCCGACGAGCGGCTGCGCACCTCCGTCGCGGATGTGTACGCGGTCGGCGACTGCGCCTCCTTCCCCTCCCGCCGGTACGGCGAGCGACTGCTGGTCCACCACTGGGACAACGCGCTGCAGGGGCCGCGCACCGTGGCGGCCGATGTGATCGGCGAGACGCCGCGGATCTACGACCCGGTGCCGTACTTCTGGTCCGAGCAGTTCGGCCGCTTCGTCCAGTACGCGGGCCACCACGCGGCCGCCGACACCCTGATCCGGCGTGGCGACCCGGCGGGCCCGGCCTGGTCGGTGTGCTGGCTGCGGGACGGGCGGCTGGTCGCGGTGCTCGCCGTCGGCAGGCCGCGGGACCTCGCCCAGGGGCGGAAGCTGATCGAGGCGGGGGCCCCGGTGGATCCGGTCCGCGCCGCCGATCCCGCCGTACCGCTCAAGTCGGCGGTCCGGCCGCAGCCGGGCGCCTCCTGACCGCTCCTGACCGCGCGGCGGCCCGCGGACGCGCGGTCAGGAGCGGCCCGTGCGGCCCATGCGGTGCGTCGGGAACGGCCCGTGACATGCGTCGTCCGGGCGGCCCGCGCACGCACGGCCGGTCCGGCTCCGCGCACACGCCACCGGCCCTGAAGGGCTGAGTCCGGGTATCGGCTGTCAGTGCGGGATGGCAGGCTTGTCCCGTGACCGAGATTGACGCAAAAACCGACGCTCTCATCCCCGCCTGGCTGCACCTCCCCGACATCGCCGAGATGTTCGACGTCGAGGTGACTCGGGTACGCCAGCTGGTCAAGGACGGCACGCTGATCGCCGTACGCCGTGGTGAGAACAGGGCGCTCCAGGTGCCCGCCGCCTTCATCGACGGCCCCAAAGTGGTCAAGGGCCTCGCCGGCACCCTGACGCTGCTGCGGGACGACGGCTTCAGCGACGAGGAGATGCTGGAGTGGCTCTTCACCCCCGACGAGACCCTGCCCGGCACGCCCGCGCAGGCCCTGAGCGAGAATCGCGGGACGGAGGTGAAGCGCCGGGCCCAGGCGCTCGCCCTCTGACCGGAGTGTGATCATCTCGTGGTGTACGGCCGGGCCCCGGCCGTACACCACGCCCGTACACCCCGGTCCTCCGCCGTCCAGCGGTCCGTCCGGCCGTCCAGTCCGTCGCCATCCATGGGGGAACGCCCGATGTCCACCGCACCCGCTCCGCTTGCCGACGCCCGGCTGTACCTCTGCACGGACGCGCGCAAGCGCCAGGGCGATCTGCCCGAGTTCCTGGACGCCGTCCTGGCCCATGGTGTGGACATCGTCCAGCTGCGGGACAAGGGCATGGAGGCGGCCGAGGAGCTCGAACACCTCCAGGTCTTCGCCGACGCCTGCCGCAGGCACGGAAAGCTGCTCGCGGTCAACGACCGGGCGGATGTCGCGCACGCCATCGCGTCCGATGTACTGCACCTGGGCCAGGGCGATCTGCCGGTCCCCGCCGCCCGTGCGCTGCTCGGCCCCGACGTGCTCATCGGCCGCTCGACACACGCGGAGTCCGAGGTGGACGCGGCCGCCGCCGAGCCGGGCGTGGACTACTTCTGCACCGGCCCGTGCTGGCCGACCCCCACCAAGCCGGGACGGCACGCACCGGGCCTCGGCCTCGTACGGTACGCGGCGGCGCTCACCACCTCGCGGCCCTGGTTCGCGATTGGCGGGATCGACGCGGACAATCTGGACGAGGTGCTGGACGCGGGGGCGCGCCGGGTGGTGGTGGTCCGCGCGATCACCGAGGCGGACGACCCGGCGGCAGCGGCCGGGGCCCTCGCCTCGCGGGTCAGGGCCCGTACCGAGTAGGCAGCCCGGCCGGAAGGCGGGACGGATCTTCGCGACCGAAACGGATGCGGTGATTCCGACGGGCCCTCCGGAGTGTCCAGGGGTGTCCAAGGGTGTCCGATGGGTGGACAAGTATCTCGCAAATCGGTCATAAGGTCCCGGTGTGGTTGGGGGAGTGCCAGGCCCTGACTAACCTGCCCGTATGGCCTTCGGCACCTCTTCCACCAGAACCGACCGTGCACGGACCGTGCGCGACCTGCTCGCGACCGGCAGGACGCTGTACTCCTTCGAGTTCTGGGCGCCCAAGACGGAGAAGGGCGAGCGGAACCTGTGGAACGCGCTGCGCCGGGTCGAGGCGGTGGCGCCCAGCTTCGTTTCCGTGACCTACGGTGCGGGCGGTTCGTCCCGGGCGGGCACGGTCAGGGCCACCGAGCAGATCGCGTCGGACACCACGCTCACCCCGGTCGCCCATCTCACGGCCGTCGACCACTCGGTCGCCCAGCTGCGCAACATCATCGGCCAGTACGCGGACGCCGGGATCAGGAACATCCTGGCCGTCCGGGGCGACCCGCCCGGTGACCCGATGGGTGAGTGGATCAAGCACCCCGAAGGCGTGATGTACGCCGCCGAACTGGTGCGGCTGATCAAGGAGTCCGGTGACTTCTGTGTCGGGGTCGCGGCCTTCCCCGAGATGCACCCGCGCTCGGACAACTGGGAGAGCGACATCCGGCACTTCACCGACAAGTGCCGGGCCGGCGCCGACTACGCCATCACCCAGATGTTCTTCGACCCGGAGGACTATCTGCGGATGCGCGAGCGGGTCGTCGCCGCGGGCTGCGACACCCCCGTCATCCCGGAAGTCATGCCCATCACCAATGTGCGGCAGCTGGAGCGGTTCGCCCAGCTCAGCAACGCGCACTTCCCGTCAGGGCTGAAAGAACGCATCCACGCGGTCAAGGACGACCCGGCCGCTGTACGCTCCATTGGCATCGAGTTCGCTACGGAGTTCTGCGCGAAGCTGCTCTCCGAGGATGTCCCTGGGCTGCACTTCATCACGCTGAACAACTCCACGGCGACCCTCGAAATCTACGAGAATCTCGGACTGCACAAGCAGTCCTGACCGCCATATCCGCCCCCCGCACGGGGCGGAGGCCGCAGGGAGGGGCGTACATGGGCTGGACGGTCCTCTATGTCGGGTTCGGATTCGTCGCGCTGTGGCTGCTGGGCGAGGTGCTGCTGCAGTACAAGGCCAGACTGCGCTGGCGGCTGCTCGCCTTCACCGGATTCCTCGGCGTGGTCGCCGGTGTGCTCCTGCACTCCGTGCCGGTGATCGTGGTGGGCGCTCTCGCGTTCGCCGTCGGCCAGTTGTACGTCACGCTCTCCTTCCGGCGCGGCTTCTCGACCGGCTGGGCCGTGCGGGGCGCACCCCGGGAGAGCAAGGGCAACAGACGGCGCAGGGCACGCGGCGCGAGCACGGCGAAGGACCCCGCGCCCGATGTCCCGGACCAGGAGTACGAGCAGCCGGGGCAGGAGGGGTACGAGCAGCCGGACGGGGTTCCGCACGGCGGCCACGACAGCGCCTTCGCGCAGCACGGCCAGGATCACGACGGCTACGAGCAGCACGCGTACGGCGGCAGCGGCTACGCGACGGACGAAGGACCGGGCTACCAAGGACCGGGCTACGAAGGGCCCGGCTATGAGGGGGCGGCCTACCCGTCGCGCACCCCGGACTCCGGCACCTCGCCCGGCTCCGCACAGAGCCCCGAGCCCATGGCGGCGGATGTCTACGCTCCGCAGCCGATGCCCGACGACACCGGCCAGTACGGCATATACAGCGACACGGCCTACGGAACCGGGGCGCAGTACGGCACCGGGTACGACCGGAGCGGCCACTCCTCCGACGGCCGGTCCTTCGACGAGTCCTACGAGGGCCAGTCCTTCGACGGCCAGTACGGCTACGGCGGCGAGCAGCAGCAGTACGCGGCCTACTCGGACCCGTACATCGGCGCGGGCCAGTACGGAGCCTCGTACGGAGGCCAGCAGCACTACGCGGATCCGTACGCCGACCCGTACGCCAACGACACCCCGCCCGGCGGGGTCTGGGTCCCGCAGCAGCGCGACACCGAACCGGCATACGGCGCCTTCCCCGGCCCGGAGGACCCCGACCACCCGGCGCAGCAGCCGTACCAGGGCGGCCACACCGACCACGACAACCACAACAACCACACCGGCTACAACGGGCAGCAGCGGTACTGAGAGGGCGGGAAGGCTGCCGGACGCGACGGTGGTCTCGCCCCCCTGTGCGCACGGCCCCTGTGCGTACAGCCCCTGTTGCTCACTGTGAGCCGCGGAACCCCTCGCCCTCGACGATCAGCCCGGCGGCCAGAGCCCCCGACATCCCGGCATGCGCGAGCCCGCCGCCGGGGTGCGACCAGCCGCCCGCCCGGTAGAGGCCGGGCAGCGCCGTCCGGTTGGGGGCGGGCAGCATCCGCCCGTACGCACCGGCCAGAGCCGGTCCGGGCACCTGGAGCGAACCGGTCTCGCGCAGGGTGTCGGCGGGGGTCCGTACCTCCCGCCACAGCACCCGCTCGCGCAGCCCGGGTACGGCAGTCTCCGCGGCAGCCACCACCCGGTCGGCGAGGGCCCCGGCCCGGTCGGCGGTGGCCCAGTGCTCCGTCCCGCCGACGGTCCCGGCGATGACCGGGACCGTGACCGTCAGGGTGAGGGCCTCGTGGCCCGGTCCCGGCACCAGCGCCGGATCGTCCGGGCGCAGCACCGTCACCATCGGCAGGCCGCTCCCTGCGCCGTGCACCACCGTGCGGTGGACGGCGCCGGCCTCCCGCTCCCCGCGCAGCGCCAGGCAGACCACGAACCGGCCGCTCTGTGTATCCGGCTCCTGGAGATGCCCGTGGGCCGGCGGCAGCGGGGCGCCCGCGACCACCTGGTCGGCGTCCACGCTGCCCCCGTCGGCCAGCTCCAGACCGCAGGCCCGGCCGTCCTTCTCGCGTACGTCCGTGACCTCGGCCGAGAACACGAACTCGACCTTCCGCGCCAGACACCGCTCGTACACCGCGTCCGCCAGCGCCCGCATCCCCCCGCGCACGTACCAGCTGCCGAAGGTCTGCTCCATGTAGGGCAGGACGGCCGCCGAAGCGGGCGCCGTCCGCGGGTCGAAACCGTGCGCCAGCGCATAGCTCGCCAGCAGCGCCGCCAGCCGCGGGTCCCGCAGCTCCCGGCTGCCGATCTCGCCGAGCGTATGCGCGGTGCGCCGCAGCAGCCCGGTCCGCAGCGACGGGTACGGATTGCGGCCCAGCGGCGTGGGATCGGCGGGCTGCGGCTCTTCGAGGAGCGGGCGCCTGGTCCTGTCCCAGGCATCCCGCGCCCGGTCCAGGAACGTTCCCCAGCGGGCGCCCGCGCCGGCGCCCAGAGCAGCGTCGAGGGCCGCGACCACCCCGGCCCGTGAGGCGTTCGGCAGCAGGACGTCCGTCCCGTCGTCGAAGAGATGGCGGGCCGCCGGGTCCACCTGGACGAGTTCGACACACTGCTCCAGCGGCTCGCGGCCCGTCTTCACGAACAAGTCGCGGTACACGGCGGGCAGTTGGAGCAGACCTGGCCCGGTGTCGAAGGCGAAGCCGTCCCGCGCGAAGCGGCCCACCGCCCCGCCGTGGGTCGCCGTACGTTCGTACACCGTCACCCGGTGGCCTGCCACGGCCAGCCGGGCGGCAGCCGCCATGGCGCCCATCCCGGCGCCGATCACCGCAATCCGTGCCATGGCGGGAACTTTATCGGTGCCCGGCGCGCCCCTGGTGAGGTGGCGCACGTACGTCTGAGTATCCGTACCTAGAAGTGGAGATGAGTAATTACGCGGATGGGCCCCCACCTGCGAAGACGGCAGAGTGTGAGGCACGGAAGGGGCGCAGCGCCGGCACCGCCGACACGGGGCGGCGGAACGGCGCGGCTCCCCCGACGCGTACGGAATGTACGGGGGAGTACAGCGGGGGAGTACGGGGGAAGCGCCGCTCGGGAACGGCTCGGGAGACCGGGCCTGACCGGGCGGCGCTCTTTCCTTTCCGGCCCTTTCCGGCCGCCCGCCCTCCCCGCTGTCCTTTCCCCGTTCTCTCTTCCGGCGCTCTCTCTTCCGGCGCTCTCTCCGGCCCCTACGCTCCGGGGTCCGGCGGCCGTCAGCGTCCGCTGACGCGCCCGTGCAGCAGCCGCGACAGCGCGGCGTGCACCTCGTCGATCGACCGCTCGGGCTGGAACGCCTGCCAGTCGAGCGCCGCCACCAGCACCATCCCGACCAGGGCCGCGGCCGTCAGCGGGATGTCGATCTCCTCGTTCAGCTCGCCCCCTTCGACGGCGTCCCGCAGTACGTTCTCGACCACGGCCACGGCCTCCTGACGCACCACCAGGAGGGTCGACTGCCAGGCCCTGTTGGTGCGCCACAGCTCTGCCACGTACAGCTGGGTGAAGGCCGGATAGGCGTCGATGAATCCGAGGCCGGACCTGATCATGGCGTCCAGCGCCTCGACCTTGGTGCCGCCGCGCTCCGCCGTGGTGTCGGCCGCGTCCCGGAGCGAAGCGGTGAGGAGCCCGACCCCGTGCCGCAGCAACTCCTCGAAGAGCACGGTCTTGCTCGCGAAGTTGTAGTAGACCGTGCCCTTCGCGACGCCCGCGCGCTCGGCGATCTCCTCCACCGTCGTGGCGGAGAAGCCCTTCTCCGCGATGAGAGTGACGGCCGCCTCGTACAGCTTCTGGCGGGTGGCCTGCCGTCTGGTGCTGGTGTCCATGCTCCCGATTCTCACAGGACTCGTCCGGCCCCGGCCATCTCGCTCACAGGCTGAGCTCCGGATGCAGCCGTTCCATGGTCCACATCTGCTTGCTCCGCGCCGAGAGGGCGGTCAGCGCCAGGGCGCCCGCGGTGAAGGCGAGGAGCACGGCGGAGCCGGTCCAGACCGGGGCCAGGCCGCCGCCCGTGATGAGTCTGCGCAACCCCTCGACCACGTAACTCATCGGCAGATACGGGTGGATGGCGTTGAAGAACGCCGGGCTCGTCTGCACCGGATAGGTGCCGCCGGCCGAGGTCAGCTGGAGCATCAGCAGCGCCAGCACCAGGATGCGCCCGGCCGCTCCGAAGCGGGCGTTGAGCCACTGCACGATCGCGGCGAAGCAGCAGGTCACCAGGGCCAGGAAGCCCAGGGTCCCGGCGGTGCGGGCCAGCTGCAGACCGATCGCCCAGTGCAGCACGGCCATCAGCGCCGCGGTCTGGAGCACCCCGATCGCGGCCACCGGGAGCCAGCCCGCGAACGTGATCCGCCACGCCGACGCGCCCACCGCCAGCGCGCGCCTGCTGAGCGGCTGGATGAGCATGTACGCCACCATCGCGCCCACCCAGAGCGAGAGCGGGATGAAGTACGGGGCGAAGCCCGTTCCGTAATTGGGCGCCGCATGCAGCGACTTGGAGGCCAGCTGCACCGGATCGGCCATCACTCCGGTGCGCCTGTCCCGGTCCTGCTTGTCGTAGTCGGGGATCTTGGACACCCCGTCGTGCAGACCGGTGGCGAGGGTGTCCGCACCGTCGGAGAGCTTGACGATCCCGCTGTGCAGGGTCTGCGCGCCGGTGTTCAGCTTCCCGACGCCGGTGTGCAGCGAGGTGGCGCCGGTCCTCGCCGTCGAGAGCCCGGTGTGCAGCTTCGCCGCGCCGCTCGCGACCCGGTGGGCCCCGCTGTCCAGCTCGTTGACCTTGCCCACGGCCGTGTCCAGGTCGCCCGCGAGGTGCGGGGCGTGCTCCGCCAGGCTGTCCGCCTGCTTCTGGAGCGTGGCGAGCTGCCCGTCGAGCTTCTTCAGATCGCCGTTCTGCTGCTGGACGAGGCCGTTGACGTCACCCGCGATCCGCGCCGTGTCGGCTGCCGCCTTTTTGGCCTTCTTCAGCTGGGGGCAGGCCGGATCGGGGACGGGCGCGCTCTGGCAGCGTGCCCGGTAGACGCTGTCGAGGTCGGTGGAGGCGGTGGCGGCGGCCCTGGCCGCGACCGGGGCCGCCTTCACCAGGGTGGCGAGGTGGTCCCGTACGACCTGGGTGGAGTCGGAGACCAGCCGGGCCGCGTCACCGATGGACTTGCCGTTGTCCTTGAGGAAGGGGCGGACGGCGCTCGCCGCGCCGTTGACCTTCTTCGCGAGGGTCCGGGTGCCCGCGGCGACCTGCTTCGAGCCGGACTGGAGACCGGCCGAGCCCTTGTCGAGCTTCTTGATGCCACCGGCCAGCTTGCCGCTGCCGGCCTTCGCGTCCTTCAGCCCGTCCGCCAGGTCCTCGGAACCCTTCCGCGCCTTGCCGAGGCCCGTGGTGAGGTCGGACGCACCGTCGGCCGCCTTCGCCGTCCGGTCGTGCAGCGTGCCGAACGAGACATAGATACGGTCCAGGAACGTACGGGAGGCATGTGTCGACGCCGATGCCCTGACCTCGGAGAAGACCGTCCGGGAGAGCTGTCCGACGATGTAGTTGTTGGCGTCGTTCGTCCGGACCTGGAGGGCGCCGGTCTCGGGGGACTCGCCCGCGCTCGACGCGACCCGCTCGCTGAAGTCGGCCGGCAGCGTCAGCGACAGGTAGTACGTGCCGTCCTCGACGCCCCGGTGGGCATCGGCGGCGCTGGTCTCGTGCCAGTCGAAGACCTTGCTGTCGCGCAGCCCCCGGGTGATGTCGTCGCCCGCGTGGACCTTCTTGCCCGCGGCTTCGGCGCCCCGGTCGTCGTTGACCAGGGCGACGGGTATCCGGTCGAGCCGTCCGTACGGATCCCAGAACGACCAGAGGTAGAGCGCGCCGTAGAGCAGGGGCAGCAACAGCAGCGCGACGAGGGCGGCGCGCGGGAGCCTGCCCCTGCCGAACCGCTTCAGCTCAAGGGCGGCCAGTCTCGGCGAGCGCATCGGCCGCCCCTTCCTGCTCGGTCCCGGTGTCCTTCACGGTCTCCGCGCCCTTCTCGGTCTGCGTGCTCTTCTGCGGCTCGTCCTGCGGCTGGGCGGCCTGCTGCGCGTTCTTCTGCCGGGCGTTCGTCTTCTGCTGCCGCGCGTCCGCGGTGTCCGCCCGGTCCGCGGCCGGCCGGGTCGAGACGGTGACCGCGCCTTCGGGCGCGCTGCTGCAGACGGCGAGTGTGGTGACACCACTGGCCGCGACGGACCGCAGCAGCTCCCAGGCCGCGTCCCGTTCCGGGCCGGAGAGCTTGAGGTCCGCGTCGTCCACGGCGAGCAGCCGCGGACCGCCCAGCAGGCCGAGCGCCACCGAGAGCCGCAGCGCTTCGAGACGCTCCAGATCCCGTACGGAGGTCCTGCCCTGCTTGGGCAGCGTGGCGGGGTCCAGCCCGGCGGCCTCCAGCGCCGTGCCGATACGGGAGCGGGCCGCCGCCCGTCGCTCGGAGCGGGGCCGCAGCAGAGCGCGGAGCGATCCGCTGTACCGGCGCTGCAGCAGGACGCGCTCGCGCAGATGCTCGTCGACGGTCAGTGCGGGGTCGAGCTCGCTGACACCCGGGACCGGGCCCAGCGCGCTGATCCGGCGCACTTCGGCCGGTTTCCCGGGCAGCCGGAACCCGGCCACCTCGGCATGGCCCTCGCTCGTCCGCATCCGGCCCGTCAGGGCGAGGAGCAGACAGGTGCGCCCGGAGCCCGACGGACCCTCCACCGCGATGAGCGCGCCGGGCTCCGCGTCGACATCCACTCCGCGGAAGGCCCAGCCGTACGGGCCCTTGAGCCCCAGGTTCTCCGCTCTGACAGCTGCCCCGTGCGGGCTGTCCACGACACCCTCCCCTGCCTGCCGATACGCATGTCCCGTGCCAGTCCCGTGCCAGTCCTGCGCCGACCTATGAACTGACCGGTCAGTACAAAAAAGTACGCTGCCTTCCGGGGTCCTCGCAAAGGCCCAGGTCAGGGCTGATTGTCAGTGGTGGGCCGCACGATGGACACAGACGGCCACAGCGCCGTCACACGACGACAGGAGGTTCCGTCATGGCCAGCTCGAATGCCGCACCAGCGCACCGGCACCGTGTCACCGCCCCTGCCCCCTCACTTGCCCCCGTGGCCGCACCCGCCGCACCTGCGGTCGCCCCCGCGCCCACCGGCCCGTCTGCCCCCGCCTCCCCGGTGGCCGCCGGCCCGTCCGTCCCCGCGCCCGCCCCGTCACTCGCCCCGGTCCGCGTGCTCGCCGCGTCCCGCGGCCCGTCCCGCTCCCAGGCCCCGGGGGCTCCGGCTCTCTTCACACCGGCCGCCGCGGTCCCGCCCGCCCGCTCCGCGCCGGGCGGCCCCGCGAGCGACATCCACCCGGTGGCCCGCCGCACCACGGCCCCGGCCGCCGCTCTCGACCTGCTGGCCCAGGCCCGCGCGGGCCTGGCGGAGGCCGCCGGGCTCGACGTACCCAACGAGCGGTATGCCACGGCCCACCTGGCCGCACTGCGCACCGCAGCCGCGGTCCTCGCCTCACGCGCCAGGCCCGAGGCCGTACCGCGCCGGAAGACAGGCGGCACCCGCCGGAGGAACGCCATACGGACCGCCTGGGAGCTGCTGCCGGAGCTCGCCCCCGAGCTGACCGAGTGGAGCGCCCTCTTCGCCTCCGGTGCCGCCCGCCGGGCCAGGGCGGAGGCGGGCATACCGGGCGCGGCGTGCAGCCGCGACGCCGACGATCTGCTGCGCGACGCGGCCATGTTCCTGCGCCTGGTCGAGCGGCTGCTCGCCCTCCAGCCGGTGCTGCCGGAGACCGGTGCGGAGCGCCCGCACACGGGGTGACCAGCGGGAGCTTCGAAGGCAATAGGGTGGAGCCAGTCTTTGCTGTCTACGGCCCGCCGTCCGCGGCGGCACCGCGCCGAGGAGTCAACCGCCGTGTCGGACCAGCTGCGCCCCCGCGCCTCCCTTCGTACCGCCGTGGTGTGGGACGTACTCAAGGACGCCCTCGACCGCAGGGCCGAAGCGACCGGCCGGCCCGCCCTGGACGTGCTCGACACCGGCGGCGGCACCGGGAACTTCGCGGTGCCCGTCGCCCGCCTCGGCCACCGGGTCACCGTGGTGGACCCCAGCCCCAACGCGCTCTTCGGCCTGGAGCGCAGGGCCGCCGAGGCCGGGGTCGCCGACCAGGTGCGCGGGGTGCAGGGCGATGTGCTCGGCCTGTTCGACGTGGCGGAGCGCGGCGGATACGACGCGGTGCTCTGCCACGGCGTCCTCGAATACGTGGAGGACCCGGCCGAGGGCGTCAGGAACGCGGTGGACGCCCTCCGCCCCTCCGGTGCGCTCAGCCTGCTCGCCGCCGGGCTCGGCGGCGCCGTCCTGGCCCGTGCGCTCGCCGGGCACTTCAGTGAGGCCAGGCAGGCCCTGACGGACCCGGCGGGCCGCTGGGGCGACGGTGACCCGGTGCCCCGCCGCTTCACCGCGGAACAGCTCACCGGGCTGGTCACCACGGCCGGTCTGGAGGTCGGTGCCGTGCACGGTGTACGGGTCTTCGCCGACCTCGTTCCCGGGGTCCTGGTCGACACCGAGCCGGGCGCCCTGGAAGCCCTGCTGAAGCTGGAAGCGGCCGCCGCGGAACTGCCCGCCTTCCACTCGGTGGCCACCCAACTGCACGTTCTGGGCCAGAAGCAGGCCTGATCAGCGGTGCAGTGATGCACGGAGTGGCAATCAGGCCCCCCGTACGGGGGCTAGTCCCCGTATGATCGGGGTAACCATCCGGCATGACGGTCCGGCCGTCGGGGACAACACGTCCCGACAGCTGTGCCTGCATGGCGGCCCGGATGGTGAATTGGCGTAGAGGGCGGGTTTCACGGGGGCGAATCCCTGCCTATTCTGAAAGGGCCGCATCACGGTCGTACCCCGCGACCGACGAGTAGGAGGACTCCGTGCCGCTCTCGGAGCACGAGCAGCGCATGCTCGAGCAGATGGAGCGAGCGCTGTACGCCGAAGATCCCAAGTTCGCGACAGCGCTTGAGGGAAGCGGGATGCGTACGTACACCCGTCGCCGGGTGTACCAGGCGATCGCTGGCTTTCTGGTGGGTATCGCCCTCCTCATGGCGGGAATGGTCGCCCAGCAGATCTGGATCAGTGTGGTGGGGTTCCTCGTCATGCTCGGCTGCGCAGTGCTTGCGGTCACCGGATGGCGCAAAGCGCCCAAGCCCGGTGAACAGCAACAGGCCGGAGCCGGAGGCCCGGCCCCGGGCCGGCAGGCCAGGAAACACCGTTCTGTGATGACCCGCATCGAGGAGCGGTGGCAGCGCCGCCGCGACGAACAGGGGCACTGACCGGTCCGTTCACCGGCGCGACGCACGGCGGACGCGGGTCCACCACGCAGTCGGATCCACCCGGACGTACGCGACGGAATCGGCGACTGAGGGGCGTCCGCCCGAAAGCGGTCGCCCCTCAGCCATGTGCGGCCGAGGCAGCGGACGGACCGTCTCAGCGGGCTCAGCGGGCGGCCCGGCTCAGCGGGCAGGAGCTCAGCCGCGTTGCCGGGAGGGCCGCAGACGGGCCACCCACCGGGCCGTCCCCGCACGGCGCCGGCCCCAGCGGTCCGCCGCATGCTCCCGGCGCCGGGACAGCTCCCAGACCACCCGTACGGACGAGCGCGGCGCCAGCGTCGCCCGCAGCCGTGCCGTTCTGCCCGCACCGGCCCGCAGCGCGGCCCTGATCAGCTGGACGTCATCCGTGAGGCCGCCCGGCTCACCGGCCCGTGGCGCGTACAGCACCTGCTCCACCGCGTGCGCGGCCCGGTGGACCGCGTCGGCCGCCGGGCCCGCAAGCTGCCCGGTCCAAACGATCCGGTCCGCCGACTTGCGCGGGGTCAGGGAGTCGTCCGGCTGGAGCCCGTAGTCCCAGGCCGAGTCGGTGATCTCCCGCCAGGCCGACAGGGTCCGCTCCGCGGCGTCCTCCGGTGTCCGCCCGCCGGACCCCAGCCGCCGGGCCCGCGCCCTGGTCCGCCAGAACAGCGGCAGCAGGAGCAGCAGGACCACCACCAGCAGCAGCAGCGCCAGCCCCGCGCCCACCGCGGCGCCGTGGCCCGAGCCCCGGTCGACGGGCGGCACGCCGCTGCCCTGCGCCGCCGTCCCGCACCCGCTGAGCTTGCGCAGCTGCGGCGGGCAGGAGGACGTCGCGGACGGAGCCGTCTCGGGCGCGGCCGACGACGTGGCCCGGGGCTGCGCCGGTGACGCAGGACCGTCGGACGAGTGGTCCGCCTGGGTGTAGGAGGGTACGGAGCCACGGGTGGGTGTCGGCTCGAAACGCGTCCAGCCCACGCCCTGGAAGTACAGCTCGGGCCAGGCATGGGCGTCGCGCAGCCCGACCGACATCGTGCCGTCCGGCTGAGCGGTGCCCGGAGTGAAGCCCACCGCGACCCGGGCCGGGATGTGCAGCGTCCTGGCCATCGCCGCCATCGTGAAGGCGAAATGGACGCAGAAGCCCTGCTTTTCCTTCAGGAACCGGGCTATGGCGTCGGTACCGGTGCCCGACTGCACCTGGGTGTCGTAGGTGAAGCCGCCCTCCGACGCGAACCAGTCCTGCATCCTGACCGCGCGCTCGTAGTCGTTGGCGGCGCCCTTCGTCACCTGCTCCGCGGTCGACTTCACCACGCCGGGCAGCGATCCGGGCACCTCCGTGTACTCCCGCAGCAGCGCCGCGGGCGGCGGCGGGGCCGAGGCGAGCTGGGCCGGTGTCGGCTGGACGACCAGGCTGTCCACGCCGTACTCCGCACCCCGGGTGGTCTGCCCGCGGTCGCCGACGAGTGTCCGCCCGGCCGGTTCGTAGCGCCAGCGGCCCCTGATGTCCACCTTCGTCGCCGGGTAGGGGAGCGGCAGCCAGTTCTGCGCGTACCAGCCGGCCGCCGAGATATTGGTCCGCACATCGGTGGTGGCCACGTCGGAGCCGAGCCCCTCCGGCCGGGGCAGCTCCTTCGGGACGTCCTTGATCCGGCGCTCCGACGACTTCCAGGAGGTGCCGTCGAACTGGTCGAGCGCGACGATCCGCAGATACATCCCGTCGGTGTCGGCCGCGTTGGTGCGGTAGCGCATCACCTCGCGGTCGTCGGACTGGGTGAGGCTGTTCTGCAGCGAGACCAGCGGGTTGACCGCGGAGATCGTCCCGCCGCCGCCCCCGGGGCCGGTGCCGCGCCCCGCGCCGCCGAGCAGCCCGGTGTCCATCGCGGGCAGCGCCGCGGGGACCACCAGGGCGAACCCCAGCGCCACCGCCCCGATGCGCCGCCCCGTACGGACCGGCGCCGACGGGCCGCCACGGCTCGCGGAATTCCCGGCTCCGTGCCCGCGCGACGAGCCGCCGAAGACCCGCCCCCACTGGGAGAGCCGCTCCCTGCTCTCGGCCAGCAGGAGCAGCAGGAAACCGGCGGCCGCGAGGACGAACCACAGCCAGGCGGCGCTGTTCTGCGCGATACCGGCCGCCACCGAGTACAGCGCGAGCAGCGGCAGTCCGGCCGACGCGGCGCTCCGGAACGTCACCGCCAGCGTGTCCACCAGCAGCCCGACCACCAGCACTCCGCCGAACAGCATCAGCCGGATGTTCACCGTCGTCGGCGCCGGGATCGAGTACTGCCCTATGTCGTCGGCGCCCGCCCGCAGCATCGCCCCGAAATGCTCCACGGCCTCCGGGCCGGGCACGATGCCGCCGAGCGCCTGCCCCCGTGCGAAGACCACCGTGAGGATCAGCAGCGCGGCCACCGCCTGCGCCGCCACCGTCAGCGGACGCGCCAGCGGAACCCGTCGCGCCAGCGCGCCCACCCCGCTCTGCACCGCCAGCAGCAGGGCGGCCTGAATGATCCAGGTGACCGGCTGGACCAGCGGCAGCAGCGTGCACGCGGCCAGCATGGTGGCCGCGTAGGCGCACAACGCCAGTCGCGCAGGGCCGCTCATGACCATCCCCCTGTGCCTGTGCCTGTGCCTGTGCCTGCGCCGCCGGTGCCAGTGTCTGCGCCGATGCCGCCGTTGTCAGTACCCGTACCCGTGCCCCTGCCGGCGCCGGCAACCGTTCCGGCGCCGCTTCCCGGCGGAGCCGCGCCCGTCCCCGTCGCCCGAGTGCCGCTCCCCGCCCCCGCCGTGCCGCCGTGCCAGGCCGCCGGGCCCGTACCACTGCGCTGCTGCCCGGCCCGGCGCCACAGCTCGCCGAGCACCGCCCCCGGCCCGGCCTCCAGCGCCGTCCACCCCACATCCCGCAGCAGTTGCAGCGTCCGGGTGTCGTGCTCCGCCTCCCCGTACACCCAGGCTTCGCTGTTCAGTACGAAGGCGACGGCCGCCCCGCTGCGCTGCCGCATCCGGGCCGCCACCGCGGCCTGCTCCTCGTCGAGACGGCCGAAGAAGGCGATCAGCAGCCCTTCGTTCCCGCCGCGCAGCACATCGTAGGAACGGGAGAGACCGGTCCCGTCCGAGTGCCCGACGACGGCGAGAGTGTCCATCATCAGCCCGGCGGAGTCGGCGGACTCCTGGGTGGCCCCGGCGAATCCGCCCGAGCTCTCGCCCGGCACCGAGCTGCCCGTGTCCGTCAACAGCCGTACCGAGAAGCCCCGTTCGAGAACGTGCGCCAGCGCCGACGCCGCACCCGAGACAGCCCACTCGAAGGCCGAGTCCGGCCCCGCGCCCAGATAGGCGGTCCTGCGGGTGTCGAGCAGCACCGTGCAGCGCGCCCGCTGCGGCTGCTCCTCGCGGCGGACCATCAGTTCGCCGTAGCGGGCGGTGGAGCGCCAGTGCACCCGGCGCAGATCGTCGCCGTGCCGGTAGCCGCGCGGGATCACGTCGTCCTCGCCGGCCAGTGCGAGCGAGCGCTGTCTGCCGTCCCCGTACCCGGCCGCCTCACCGGTCAGCCGGACCGGTGGCAGCGGCTCGGTCCTGGGAATCACCGTCAGATCGTCGTGCGCGCTGAACGACCTGGTCAGCTCGCACATCCCGAACGGGTCCGTGAGCCGCAGCTGGAGCGGCCCCAGCGGGTAGCGGCCCCGCAGATCCGACCGGACCCGGTACGACACCTCGCGCCGCCCGCCCGCCTCCACCCGGTCCAGTACGAAACGGGGCCGCGGCCCCAGCACGTACGGCACCCGGTCCTGGAGCATCAGCAGCCCGGTGGGCAGCCGCGAGACGTTGTCCATCCGCAGATGGACGCGGGACTCGGACCCCGCCGGAACGCGGGCGGGGGAGAGACGTCTGCTGGCCGCGACGCGGTACCGCGTACGGAACAGCACGGCCACGCACACCAGCGGCAGCACCGCGAGCAGCAGTCCCACTCGCAGCAGATCGCTCTGGCCCAGGACATACGCGCAGACCCCGGCGGCGACACCCGCCGCGATGAACGACCGCCCCCGAGTGGTCAGCCCCGACAGCGCGGTGCGCAGCCGGCCCCCGTCCTCCTCGTCGGCGGCGGTCGGAGCACCCCCCGCGGCCATCACAGCCGCCGGGCGCCGGGCCGCTGGTCGCCGGAGGCCGTGTACGCGGGAACGGGCGTCCGCTGGAGGATCTCCAGGACGACCTGCTCAGCGGTACGGCGGTTCAACTGAGCCTGGGCCGTGGGCAGCAGCCGGTGCGCCAGCACCGCGACGGCCAGCCCCTGGACGTCGTCGGGCAGCGCGTACTCCCGGCCGCTCAGCGCGGCCGACGCCTTGGCGGCCCGCAGCAGATGCAGGGTGGCGCGCGGTGACGCGCCGAGTCTGAGGTCCGGGTGGCTGCGGGTGGCCGACACCAGCTGCACCGCGTACCGGCGCACCGCGTCGGCGACATGCACCTCGCGCACCGCTTCGATGAGCTTGAGGATCTCGTGGGCGTGTGCCACCGGCTGGAGGTCGTCGAGCGGTGAGACACCGCCGTGCACATCGAGCATCCGCAGCTCGGCCTCGGCGCTCGGGTAGCCGATCGAGACCCGTGCCATGAACCGGTCGCGCTGCGCCTCGGGGAGGGGGTAGGTGCCCTCCATCTCCACCGGGTTCTGCGTGGCGACCACCATGAACGGGCCGGGCAGCTCGTACGTCTGCCCGTCGATGGTGACCTGGCGCTCCTCCATCGATTCGAGCAGTGCCGACTGGGTCTTGGGCGATGCGCGGTTGATCTCGTCACCGATCACGATCTGCGCGAAGATCGCCCCCGGCTTGAACTCGAAGTCGCGCCGCTGCTGGTCGAAGATCGAGACACCGGTGATGTCCGAGGGCAGCAGGTCGGGGGTGAACTGGATACGCCGCACCGAGCAGTCGATGCTGCGGGCCAGCGCCTTGGCCAGCATGGTCTTGCCGACGCCCGGCACATCCTCGATGAGGAGATGCCCCTCGGCGAGCAGCACGGTCAGCGAGAGCCGTACGACCTCGGGCTTGCCCTCGATCACACCCTCCACCGACCCGCGGACGCGCTCCGCCGTGGTCGTCAGATCTGTGAGGCTCGCTCGATCGTCATAGGTCGTCACCCGGCCCTCCTCGGCCCTACTCCCGCGCTCCTGAGAAGCAGGGGATACCCCATTCACGGGCCGGGGCACTCGCGTACGGCCCGGCCCAACCCCGGACAGCTGACGCCCCGCCCGGAGCGATCCGGACGAGGTGCCGCCTCCGCATTGTTGTTGCCGTTACCGCTTCGTGTCACTCGCCTGTGGACAAGTGGGCGGGATATGTCGTGGGTTGCCATATTTTCGTCCTGCTTCGAGGGTGCGAACGGCAGCCCGGCGGCTCACTCCTGGGAGTCGCCGGCGGCCGGGTCGATCTCGCGCAGGAGGCCCTCCCGCACATCGAAGACGAAGCCCCGCACATCCTCGGTGTGCAGCAGGAACGGAGAGGTCCGCACCCGCTGCATCGACTGGCGCACGTCCTGGTCGACATCGCGGAAGGACTCCACCGCCCACGCCGGACGCTGCCCGACCTCCTCCTCCAGCTCGACCCGGAAGTCCTCGGTGAGGCTCTCCAGACCGCACGTGGTGTGGTGGATCAGGACCACGCTCCGGGTGCCCAGGGCGCGCTGGCTGATCGTCAGCGACCGGATGACGTCATCGGTGACCACACCGCCCGCGTTGCGGATCGTGTGGCAGTCGCCGAGGTCGAGTCCGAGGGCCTTGTGCAGGTCGAGCCTGGCGTCCATGCACGCGACCACGGCCACCTGGAGTACGGGGCGTGCGTCCATACCGGGATCCTCGAACGCCCCGGCGTACTGCCGGTTGGCCTCGACGAGCCGGTCGGTCACCGTTCCGCCGTCAGGCACGGACGGGTGCGGACGGGAGGGGCTGGGTTCTGCGGGAGAGTGCGCAGCAGTCGACATGCGTATGACGGTAGCCGCCGTTGATCGAACGGTCCTGTCAGGGGGCCCGGAAAAGAGTGTCAACCCGGACTGCTGTGACCTAATCCACAGCCGACGGGACCAGTACCCCGTCCGGGTGAAAACCGGAGCCCGCGGCACGCTGGGCGGTTGATTGACCGGGGGGACGAGTGGACTAAAGTGGCGCGAAGTGGGAGGCGTGAGCGTCGTCACGTCCTGCACGGGCGCACTCCTCACGGTCACTCACCGCAGGCACACCTGCTTGACGGACACACCCCGCACACCCGCGCAACACCCGCGCATGCGCGGCGTACGTACGGCTCGGCCCTCTCCCGCTCGCCGGCCGGCCGACGCCCTTCCCGGCGCCGGCGGACCGTCCCCTTCCGAGCGGGCGGGGACCTGGCAGTACGTCCGACCGCGCCGTACCTGAGAGGGCGCATGAGCCAGTCCCGACATGTCCCGGTGATGCTCCAGCGATGCCTGGACCTGTTGGCCCCGGCCCTCGCCCAGCCCGGGGCGGTCGTCGTCGACTGCACCCTGGGCCTCGGCGGCCACAGCGAGGCGCTGCTCTCGACCTTCCCCGCGGCCCGGCTGATCGCGCTCGACCGGGACAAGGAGGCCCTGCGGCTCTCCGGCGAGCGGCTCGCTCCGTACGGCGACCGGGCCACCCTGGTGCACGCCGTCTACGACGAACTGCCCGAGGTCCTGGACCGGCTCGGGGTCCCGCGCGTCCAGGGAGTCCTCTTCGACCTCGGTGTCTCGTCGATGCAGCTGGACGAGGCCGACCGCGGTTTCGCCTACGCCCAGGACGCCCCGCTCGACATGCGGATGGACCAGACGACCGGCATGGGCGCGGCCGAGGTGCTGAACACCTACCCGCCCGGCGAACTGGTCCGGATCCTGCGCGCGTACGGCGAGGAGAAGCAGGCCAAACGCATCGTCTCCGCTGTCGTACGGGAGCGTGAGCGGGAGCCTTTCACCAACAGCGCCCGGCTGGTCGACCTGATCCGCGACTCCCTGCCGCAGGCCGCCAAGCGCACCGGAGGCAACCCGGCCAAACGCACCTTCCAGGCGCTGCGTATCGAGGTCAACGGCGAACTCACCGTTCTGGAGCGGGCTGTCCCGGCCGCGGTGAAGTCCCTCGCGGTGGGCGGGCGCATCGCCGTCCTCTCCTACCACTCGCTTGAGGACCGGCTGGTCAAACAGGTCTTCGCGGCAGGCGCCGCCAACACGGCACCCGCCGGTCTGCCGGTGGTGCCCGAGCGCTTCCAGCCGCGCCTCAAACTCCTCACCCGCGGCGCGGAACTCCCTGCGGAGGAGGAGGTCGCGGAGAACCGGCGCGCGGCGCCCGCCAGGCTGCGGGGTGCGCAGCGCATCCGCGAGGAGGCGCTGTGAGCAAGCCGCCCCGGCAGCTCAAGGGCCGGGCCGCGCGCCTCGCCGCACTGCTGCCCGCCGGACCGGGCCGGGCGGCCAGGATGCCCTTCGTCCTGCTGGTCGTCGTGCTGCTCGGGGGAGGTCTGATCACGCTTCTGCTGCTCAACTCGGCGCTGAACGAAGGTTCCTTCAGGCTCAGCAAGGACCAGAAGAAGATCACCGAGCTGACCGACGAGGAACAGGCCCTGCAGCGGGACGTCGACGGCCGTGCCGCGCCCGGTGCGCTGGAGAAGCGGGCCCGCGAACTCGGCATGGTGCCGGGCGGCGGCCCCGCCTTCCTCGGCCCCGACGGCAAGGTCCTGGGCCGCGCCGAGGAGTCCACGGCGCGGCCCGCGCCCCCTTCGCCCACCTCGACGCCGTCCCCCACCTCCTCGGCACCGGCCACGACTCCGTCGGACGGCGCCCCCTCCGTGCCGGCCACGCCGACGGGCACGACAACATCGCCGACCCCGACCCCCGGCAGGTGACGCAGTGCCGTCCAAGGAACCCCCGCGCCGCCGCGTACCGGGCCCCGCACGCCCGGCCCGGCCCGCCGCGCGGACGGCGCGCCCGGCGCGGACCGCACGCCCGGCGCAGCGCCGCCCGCGCTCCGGGCGGCCGGGCGGCCCCCGGAAGCTGCGGCTCGGCAGTCCGCGCCCCCGGCTGCGGCTCGTCAGCCTCGCCCTGACGCTCGTGATGGCGGTCTTCGTCGTACGGCTGCTCCAGGTCCAGGCCGTCGACGCCAGCGCCTACACGACCAAGGCCGACAAGAACCGCTATCTGAGCCACACGCTGACCGCCGAGCGCGGGGAGATCACCGACCGCAGCGGTGTGGCCCTGGCCGCCAGCGTCGACGCGTACGACATCACGGCCGACCCGACGATGTTCAGCCGCGCCCAGAGCCACGCGACCGACGCCCCCGAGCAGGCGGGCGCACTGCTCGCGCCGATCCTCGACGAGGACGCCGAGACGATCGCCAGGAAGCTCAGGACGCCCGACACCCGCTATGTGCTCCTCGCGAGCCGGCAGACCCCGCAGGTCTGGAACCAGATCAAGGACCTGAAGGGCGTCTTCGCGCAGAAGGCGGCAGCGGACAAGGCCAAGGGCGGCAAGGGCGCCAACGTGATCGCCGGGGTCTTCCAGGAGCCCAGCACCAAACGGGTGTATCCGAACGGTGATCTCGCCGCCGGGGTGCTCGGCTGGGTCAACTCGGCCGGCCAGGGCGCCGGCGGCCTGGAGTCCTCGCTGAACAAGGAGTTGGCGGGCCGCAACGGCAAGGTCACCTACGCGCAGTCGGGCGGCCGTACGGTGCCGACCGCCGGCGCCAGCGAGAAGCCGGCCGTCCCGGGCTCGGACGTCCAGCTGACCCTGGACCGCGACATCCAGTGGGCCGCGCAGAGCGCGATCGCCGCTCAGGTCAAGGAGTCCAAGGCCGACCGCGGCTATGTGGTGGTGCAGGACACCAGGAGCGGACAGGTCCTCGCCATGGCCAACGCGCCCGGCTTCGACCCCAACGACCTGACCCACGCCGACCCCTCCGCGCTCGGCAACGCCGCGGTCCAGGACGCCTTCGAGCCTGGCTCCACCAGCAAGATCATGTCGATGGCCGCCATCATCCAGCAGGGGGTGGCCACGCCCACGACCCATGTGACCGTCCCCAACCGGCTGCACCGCGGGGACCGGCTCTTCAAGGACGACGTCGACCACGACACCTGGTCCCTGACGCTCAACGGGGTGCTCGCGAAGTCCAGCAACATCGGCACCATCGAGGCCGCCGGCCAGCTCGGCAAGACCCAGCCCGAGGCCAACAGGGTCCTCTACTCCTACCTGCGCAAGTTCGGCATCGGCAGCCCGAGCGGGGTCGGCTTCCCCGGCGAGACCTCGGGGATCCTGGCCAAGCCGCAGGACTGGTCGACGTCCCAGCAGTACACGATCCCGTTCGGCCAGGGGCTCTCGCTCAGCGCACTCCAGGCGGCCTCCGTGTACTCCACGATCGCCAACGGCGGCGTACGGGTGGAGCCCTCGCTGATCAGCGGCACCAAGGGCCCCGACGGCCGCTTCACCCCGTCCCCCGCCCCGAAGCGGACCCGGGTCGTGAGCGAACGTACGGCGAAGACCGTCTCGCAGATGCTGGAGTCCGTCGTCACCGATGTGGAGGGCACCGGCGTCTCCGCCCGGATCCCCGGCTACCGGGTCGCGGGCAAGACCGGGACGGCCAACCGGGTGGACCCGAAGACCGGCCGCTACAGCGGATACACCGCCTCCTTCGCGGGCTTCGCTCCCGCCGACAAACCCCGCGTCACCGTCTACTGCGCCATCCAGAACCCGACCAGCGGAAGCCACTTCGGCGGCCCCACCTGCGGCCATGTCTACAAGAAAGTCATGGAGTTCGCCCTCAAGACCCTCCAGACCCCGCCGACCGGCAAGAAGGCCGACCCCATCCCGGTCACCTTCGACCCCCACGAGTGACTCAGGAACCATCAGTGACGACCATCACCCCGGAGCCGGGGAACCGGAAGCCCCCCGGACCCTCACTTCGCGGGGAGCCCGGTACGCCCGGTACGCTCACCGCCGTGCCACACGCTGATCAGTACCAAATCGCCCAGAAAGACCCTTCTGTGACCTATCCGGGAGCACCCCGTCCGGCCGAGGTCCGACCGACCCCCCTGGGGGATCTGGCAGGACGACTGGGCATCGCGTCACCCGGCGGCGGTGCCGAGGTCACCGGCATCACCCACGACTCGCGCGCGGTCCGCCCCGGAGATCTGTACGCCGCTCTTCCCGGCGCCCGGCTGCACGGCGCCGACTTCGTCGAGCAGGCCGCGGGTCTCGGAGCCGCCGCGGTACTCACGGACCCCACGGGCACCGAACGGGCCGAGGCCACCGGGCTTCCCGTACTGACCGTCCCCGACCCGCGGGCCGTGATGGGCGAACTGGCCACCGAGATCTACGGCCACCCCGGCCGCGACCTCCTCCAGATCGGCATCACCGGCACATCCGGCAAGACCACCACCGCCTATCTGGTCGAGGGCGGCATCCGGGCCGCCGGGCATCTCAGCGGCCTGATCGGCACGGTCGAGATGCGGATCGGCGACGAGCGCATCAAGTCCGAGCGCACCACCCCCGAAGCCACCGATCTCCAGGCGCTGTTCGCTGTCATGCGCGAGCGCGGGGTCGACACGGTCGCCATGGAGGTCTCCAGCCACGCGCTGGTGCTCGGCCGGGTCGACGGCTGCGTCTTCGACGTGGCGGTCTTCAACAACCTCAGCCCGGAGCACATGGAGTTCCACTCCGGGATGGAGGACTACTTCCAGGCCAAGGCCCAGCTCTTCACCCCGCTGCGCAGCAGGGTCGGTGTCGTCAACTACGACGACGAGTACGGCCGCAGGCTCGTCGACGAGGCGACCGTCCCCATCACCACCTTCTCCGCCGAGGGCCACCCGGACGCCGACTGGCGGGCCGAGGACGTCGAAGTCGCCCTGTTCACCAGCACCTTCACCGCCGTGGGACCGCAGGGGCAGCGCATCGCCGCCACCTCCCCGCTGGCCGGGCCCTTCAACGTGGCCAACACGCTCGCCGCGATCGTCACCCTCGCCGTCGCGGGCATCGACCCGCAGACCGCGGCCGACGGCGTCGCGGCCGTCCCCGGGGTGCCGGGCAGGCTGGAGCGGGTGGACGCCGGACAGCCCTATCTCGCCGTCGTCGACTACGCGCACAAGACGGACGCCGTCGAGTCGGTGCTGCGCGCCCTGCGCAAGGTCACCGAGGGCCGGCTCCTCATCGTGCTCGGCTGCGGCGGCGACCGAGACCAGACCAAGCGCGGCCCGATGGGCGCGGCGGCGGCCCGCCTCGCCGACACCGCCGTACTGACCTCCGACAACCCGCGTGGCGAGGACCCCCTTGCGATCCTCGCCGCGATGATCGCCGGCGCCGCCGAGGTGCCGGTGCACGAGCGCGGCGACGTCCTGATCGACTCCGACCGCGCGGCGGCCATCGCCGCCGCGGTGGCCCGGGCCAGGCCAGGGGACACCGTGCTGGTCGCAGGCAAGGGCCATGAGCAGGGCCAGGACATCGCCGGAGTGGTACGCCCCTTCGACGACCGCCAGGTCCTCCGCGCAGCAATCGAGCGCGCAGCAACCGAGAACAACAGTCAGGGATGACCAAGTGATCGCCCTTTCACTCGCCGAGATCGCCGACATCATCGGCGGGCAGCCGCACGACATACCGGATCCGTCCGTCCTGGTCACCGGCCCTGTCGTCACCGACTCCCGCGCGGTGCGGCCCGGCAGTCTCTTTGTCGCGTTCGCCGGTGAACGCGTCGACGGCCACGACTACGCGCGGAGTTCCGCCGAAGCCGGGGCGGCGGCCGTGCTGGCCACCCGGCCCGTCGGCGTACCCGCCATCGTGGTGCCCGACGTGACCGCCGCGCTCGGGACGCTCGCGCGTACCGTCGTGGAGCGTCTCGGCACCGAGGTCGTCGCGCTCACCGGCTCGGCCGGCAAGACGTCGACCAAGGACCTGATCGCCCAGCTCCTGGAGCGCAAGGGCCCGACGGTCTACCCGGAAGGCAATCTCAACAACGAGATCGGCCTGCCGCTCACCGCGCTGCGCGCCGACGAGAGCACCCGCTACCTGGTGCTCGAAATGGGCGCGCGCTACATCGGCGACATCCGCTACCTCACCAGCCTGGTGCCGCCGAAGACCGGTCTCGTGCTCAACGTCGGGACCGCGCACATCGGGGAGTTCGGCGGGCGTGCGCAGATCGCCCAGGCCAAGGGCGAGATGGTCGAGTCGCTTCCGGAGCATGGCGTCGCCGTGCTCAACGCCGACGACCCTCTCGTACGGGCCATGTCCTCCCGTACCAAAGCGCGCCTCCTGCTCTTCGGAGAGGCGGATGAAGCGGACGTACGGGGAGAGAATGTCCGCCTCACCGAGACCGGACAGGCCGCATTTACGCTGCACACACCCACCGGGTGCAGCGATGTGACCTTGCGCCTGTACGGTGAGCACCACGTGTCGAACGCGCTTGCCGCGGCCGCCGTCGCACATGAGTTGGGCATGTCCGCTGACGAGATCGCAACGGCGCTCTCCGAAGCTGGCTCGCTCTCCCGCTGGCGCATGGAGGTCACCGAGCGTCCGGACGGTGTGACGGTTGTCAACGACGCCTACAACGCGAACCCCGAATCCATGCGCGCCGCGCTGCGCGCGCTGGCGGCCATGGGCCAAGGCGCACAGGCCAGGGGGGGACGTACGTGGGCGGTGCTCGGCCAGATGGCCGAGCTCGGTGACGAGTCACTCGCCGAGCACGACGCGATCGGACGGCTCGCCGTCCGGCTCAACGTGAGCAAGCTCGTGGCAGTCGGGGGTGTGGAAGCGTCCTGGCTGCAACTGGGCGCCTATAACGAGGGTTCGTGGGGTGAGGAGTCGGTGCACGTGTCCGACGCGCAGGCGGCCGTCGACCTGTTGCGCAGTCAACTGCGTGAGGGAGACGTCGTGCTGGTGAAGGCGTCCAGGTCGGTGGGGTTGGAGCAGGTGGCGTCCGCGCTGCTCGAAGGTGGTACCGAGGGCGAGGTCGCCGCCCGATGAAGCAGATTCTCTTCTCGGGAGTCATCGGACTCTTCCTCACCCTGGTCGGCACACCGCTGCTGATCAAACTCCTTGCCCGCAAGGGGTACGGGCAGTTCATCCGGGACGACGGGCCGCGCGGCCACCACGGCAAGCGCGGCACGCCGACCATGGGTGGTATCGCCTTCATCCTGGCCACGGTCATCGCCTACCTCGCCACCAAGCTGATCACCGGCGACCCGATGACGTTCTCGGGTGTGCTGGTGCTCTTCCTGATGACGGGGATGGGCCTGGTCGGCTTCCTCGACGACTACATCAAGATCGTCAAGCAGCGCTCGCTGGGCCTGCGGGCCAAGGCGAAGATGGCCGGCCAGCTGATCGTCGGTATCGCCTTCGCCGTACTCGCCCTGATGTTCAAGGACTCGCGCGGCTACACACCGGCCTCCACCAAGCTCTCCTTCGTCTCGGACTTCGGCTGGTCGATCGGGCCCGTGCTCTTCGTCGTCTGGGCGCTGTTCATGATCCTGGCCATGTCGAACGGGGTGAACCTCACCGACGGCCTCGACGGCCTCGCCACCGGTGCATCGGTGATGGTCTTCGGCGCGTACACCTTCATCGGTGTCTGGCAGTTCCAGGAGTCCTGCGCCAACGCGGCGACCCTGACCAACCCCAGCGCCTGCTTCGAGGTGAGAGACCCACTCGACCTGGCGGTCGTCGCGTCGGCCCTGATGGGCGCCTGCTTCGGCTTCCTGTGGTGGAACACCTCACCCGCCAAGATCTTCATGGGTGACACCGGTTCGCTGGCGCTGGGCGGCGCGCTCGCCGGGCTCGCCATCTGCTCGCGCACCGAGTTCCTGATGGCCATCCTCGGCGGCCTCTTCGTCCTGATCACCATGTCCGTCGTGATCCAGGTCGGCTCGTTCAAGCTGACCCGCAAGCGTGTCTTCAAGATGGCACCGCTCCAGCACCACTTCGAACTCAAGGGGTGGTCCGAAGTCCTTGTCGTGGTCCGCTTCTGGATCATCCAGGGCATGTGCGTGATCGTCGGTCTCGGACTCTTCTACGCGGGCTGGGCGGCCGCCAAGTGAACTGGCAGGGCAAGCGCGTCACCGTGGCTGGCATGGGTGTCTCCGGGCTTCCGGCGGCGCGCGCCCTGCACGGCCTCGGCGCCGAGGTCACCGTCGTCAACGAGGGCGACGACGAGCGCGCCCGCGCGCAGGCCGCCGAACTCACCGCGCTGGGCATCACGGTGCGCCTCGGCGACGGGGCGACGCTGCCCGACGGCACCGAACTGGTCGTCACCGCACCCGGCTGGAGCCCCGGCAAACCGCTCTTCCTGGCGGCGGCCGAAGCAGGCGTGCCGGTCTGGGGCGACGTCGAACTCGCCTGGCAGCTGCGGGGTCCGGACGCGGCCCCCTGGCTCGCGGTCACCGGCACCAACGGCAAGACCACGACCGTACGGATGCTCGCCTCGATTCTGCGCGCCGCCGGGCTGCGCACCGAGGCCGTCGGCAACATCGGCGTCTCGCTGCTCGACGCCGTACTCGGCGACCAGGAGTACGACGTACTGGCCGTGGAGCTCTCCAGCTACCAGCTGCACTGGGCGCCCAGCCTGCGTGTCCACTCGGCGGCCGTGCTCAACCTGGCCCCCGACCACCTCGACTGGCACGGCTCGATGGCGGCGTACACGGCCGACAAGGGCCGGGTCTACGAGGGCAACACCGTCGCCTGCGTCTACAACGCCGCGGACCCGGCCACCGAGGACCTGGTCCGCGCGGCCGACGTGGAGGAGGGCTGCCGGGCCATCGGCTTCACCCTCGGTGCCCCCGGGCCCTCACAGCTCGGCGTGGTCGACGGCATCCTGGTCGACCGGGCCTTCGTCGCGAACCGGCAGACGCAGGCCCAGGAGCTGGCCGAGGTCTCCGACGTCAACCCGCCGGCCCCGCACAACATCGCCAACGCCCTCGCGGCGGCGGCGCTGGCCCGCGCGTACGGCGTGGCGCCCGCGGCCGTACGTGACGGGCTCCGCGCCTTCCGGCCCGATCCGCACCGGATCGAGAAGGTGGCCGACGTCGCGGATGTCGCGTACATCGACGACTCCAAGGCCACCAACACCCATGCCACCGAAGCCTCACTGGCGGCCTACGATCCGATTGTCTGGATCGCGGGCGGCCTCGCCAAGGGCGCGAGCTTCGACGAGCTGGTCGAGGGGGCGGCGAAGCGGCTGCGGGGCGTCGTGCTGATCGGCGCCGAGCGGGCGCTCATCGCCGAAGCCCTGGCGCGACACGCCCCGGAGGTACCGGTGGTCGACCTCGACCGGACCGACACTGGGGCCATGTCAGCGGCGGTCCGGGAGGCGGCACGGCTCGCCCGTCCGGGGGACACGGTCCTGCTGGCCCCGGCCTGTGCCTCCATGGACATGTTCGCCAACTACAACAAGCGTGGCGAGGCATTCGCCGACGCGGTACGCGAGTTGGCCGCCGAGAACGGCTAGGGTCTGTCCGGCCGTACGGCCCCGCGCCGGGACCCGGCGGAGAGCCGGGCACGAGTGGAGGGGACAGACATGCCGGTCAAGGACAGAGGCGGGCGTGGCGGTACCGGGACGGCACGCCGCCCGTCCGCGGTCCGGCGCGGCCCCGCACCGCGCGGCGGGGCCGGAAGCCAGCTGCGCCGCAGCTACGAACAGGCGCGGAGCGCCCTGGACCGCCCGCTGACGGCCTACTACCTGCTGGTGGGTTCCGCCCTCCTGATCACGGTGCTCGGCCTGGTGATGGTCTACTCGGCGTCGATGATCAAGGCGCTGGAGATCTCCGAGCCCGGCTCGTTCTTCTTCCGCAAGCAGCTCTTCGCCGCGGTGCTGGGCGGAGGCCTCGCGCTCATCGCGACCCGGATGCCGGTGAAGCTGCACCGGGCCCTCGCCTACCCCCTGCTCGCGGGCACCGTCTTCCTGATGGTCCTCGTCCAGGTGCCGGGGATAGGGCGTTCGGTCAACGGCAACCAGAACTGGATCTCGCTGGGCGGCCCCTTCATGCTCCAGCCGAGCGAGTTCGGCAAGCTCGCCCTGATCCTCTGGGGCGCCGACCTGCTCGCCCGCAAGCAGGAGAAGAAGCTGCTCACGCAGTGGAAGCACATGCTGGTGCCGCTGGTACCCGTCGCCTTCATGCTGCTCGGACTGATCATGCTCGGCGGCGACATGGGCACGGCGATCATCCTCACCGCGATCCTCTTCGGACTGCTGTGGCTCGCGGGGGCACCCACCCGGATGTTCGCGATGGTGCTCGGCATCGCGGCGTTCATGACGTTCCTGCTGATCAAGACCAGCCCGAACCGGATGGGCAGGCTCGCCTGCATCGGCGCGACCGACCCGGGCCCGCAGGACCAGTGCTGGCAGGCGGTGCACGGAATCTACGCACTCGCGTCCGGCGGCTGGTTCGGATCCGGACTGGGTGCGAGTGTGGAGAAATGGGGCCAACTCCCCGAGCCCCACACGGACTTCATCTTCGCGGTCACCGGGGAGGAACTGGGCCTCGCGGGGACTCTGTCGGTACTCGGCCTCTTCGCGGCTCTAGGCTATGCGGGTATCCGCGTGGCCGGACGCACGGAGGACCCCTTCGTGAGGTACGCAGCGGGAGGTGTGACCACCTGGATCACGGTCCAGTCCGTGATCAACATCGGTGCGGTGCTCGGTCTGCTGCCGATCGCCGGTGTGCCGCTCCCGCTGTTCTCCTACGGGGGCTCCGCCCTGCTGCCGACCATGTTCGCCGTCGGGCTGCTGATCGCCTTTGCGCGATCGGACCCCGCGGCGAGAAGGGCTCTGGCCTTGCGGAGGCCCGGGGTGAGATGGAAGTCGATGAGACGGCGCGTCAAGAAGCGTCCGTCCGGAGAGCGGTGAATTTCGGTGCATGTCGTACTCGCCGGCGGGGGGACCGCCGGCCACATCGAGCCGGCGCTCGCCCTTGCGGATGCCCTGCGCAGGCAGGACCCGGCCGTGGGCATCACGGCCCTCGGCACGGAGCGCGGACTCGAAACCCGTCTCGTGCCCGAACGGGGCTACGAGTTGGGGCTGATCCCCGCCGTGCCGCTGCCCCGCAGACCCACCCCCGAGCTGATCACCGTCCCCGGACGGCTGCGCGGGACGATCAAGGCCGCCGAGCAGATCCTGGAGCGGACCAGGGCCGACTGCGTCGTCGGCTTCGGCGGCTATGTGGCGCTGCCCGGCTATCTCGCCGCCAAGCGTCTCGGCGTACCGATCATCGTGCACGAGGCCAACGCCAGGCCGGGTCTTGCCAACAAGATCGGTTCCCGGTACGCGGCCGCCGTGGCTGTGTCGACGCCAGACAGCAAGCTCCGCGGCGCCCGTTACATCGGGATCCCGCTGCGCCGCACGATCGCCGTCCTCGACCGGGCCAGGGTCCGCCCCGAGGCGCGTGCCGCCTTCGGACTCGACCCCAACCTGCCGACGCTGCTGGTCTCCGGCGGCTCGCAGGGCGCCCGCCGGCTCAACGAGGTGGTCCAGCAGGTCGCCCCGGTGCTCCAGCGCTCCGGGATCCAGATCCTGCACGTGGTCGGCCCGAAGAACGAACTGCCGCGTGTCGACAACATGCCCGGAATGCCGCCCTACCTCCCGGTACCGTACGTGGACCGGATGGACCTCGCGTACGCCGCGGCCGACATGATGCTCTGCCGCGCGGGCGCGATGACCGTGGCCGAGCTCTCCGCCGTCGGGCTGCCAGCCGCCTATGTGCCGTTGCCGATCGGCAACGGCGAACAGCGGCTCAACGCCCAGCCGGTGGTCAACGCCGGCGGCGGCCTGCTGGTGGACGACGCCCAGCTGACCCCCGAGTGGGTGCAGGGCAACGTCCTGCCGGTTCTCGCCGACCCGCACCGGCTGTTCGAGATGTCCCGCGCCGCAGCCGAGTTCGGCCGGCGCGACGCCGACGACCTGCTCGTCGGCATGGTGTACGAGGCGATCGCGGCGCGCCACCAGGCGTGACGCCCTAAGGAGCGAGCGTGGCCGGACCGACGACCGCACAGCGCGGCGAGCGCAACCCAGCGGCGGAGTCCGGCCGCGGCCGCCCCCGGGGGCAGGGGAGGCGCCCCGGCCGCCTCCGGCCGCGCGGCCGGAGGCTGGTGGTCCTGGTGGCGGTCGTCGTGCTGCTTCTGGCAGGCGGCGGTATCTGGGCTCTCTACGGCTCGTCCTGGCTGCGGGTGGAGCAGGTCCGGGCCACCGGGATGCGGGTTCTGACCCGGGACCAGGTGGAGTCGGCCGCGGCCGTTCCGATCGGTGATCCGTTGATTTCAGTCGATACGGATGCGATGGAGAACCGGCTCCGGAAGAAATTGCCCCGAATCGACTCGGTGGTTGTCACCCGTTCATGGCCGCACGGCATCAGTCTGAAAGTGACCGAGCGAAAGCCGGTACTGCTCATGAAGTCGGGCGGTAAGTTCACAGAAGTGGACGCGAAGGGCGTGCGTTTCGCCACAGTGGAAAGCGCTCCCCGAAGAGTGCCGGTACTCGAATTGACCGCGGGTCAGTCACCGAGTCTCCGCCGTTTCGGCGTGGACCGGCTGCGGGTCGAGGCAGTCAGGGTCGCCGGAGAACTTCCGCCCGCTGTCGCCCGCGACACCCTTTTCGTCCGGGTCAGTTCATACGACTCGATCTCGCTTGAGCTGACCGGGCACCGCACAGTGGCCTGGGGGAGCAGCGAGTTCGGCCCGGCGAAGGGCCGCGCGCTCATTGCACTCACCAAAGCCGCCCCCAAGGCGGCGCACTTCGATGTGAGCGCCCCCACCGCCCCCGCGGCGTCAGGGAGTTGACGTACATCGTCGCTGGCCAGGACCCTGGTTGGTCAGCGCAACGGCTGATCACATAGGGTGAAAAGAAAAACGGGAGGTTCGGCGTGTTCATTGAACGTGCGCCACTTGTCGACTTAGTGTCCTGTTCGGAGAGTCCAAGGAGCAGACACACTGGTAACCCTGAACTTCACAGTTAGGGTTCGGGTCGGCGTTCGGACCGTCCCATCGGCATCCGTCGTCGCGACGCGGCAAGCGCGCAGCGGCGACACGTAACTCGAGGCGAGAGGCCTTCGACGTGGCAGCACCGCAGAACTACCTCGCAGTCATCAAGGTCATCGGTGTCGGCGGCGGTGGTGTCAATGCCATCAACCGAATGATCGAGGTCGGCCTCAAGGGCGTCGAGTTCATCGCGATCAACACCGACGCACAGGCCCTGTTGATGAGCGACGCCGACGTCAAGCTCGACGTCGGCCGTGAACTGACCCGGGGCCTCGGCGCCGGGGCCAACCCGGCAGTCGGCCGCAAGGCGGCAGAGGACCACCGTGAGGAGATCGAGGAGGTCCTCAAGGGGGCCGACATGGTCTTCGTCACCGCAGGAGAAGGCGGCGGCACCGGCACCGGCGGCGCACCCGTGGTCGCCAACATCGCCCGTTCGCTGGGCGCACTCACCATCGGCGTGGTCACGCGCCCCTTCACCTTCGAGGGGCGGCGCCGCGCCAACCAGGCGGAGGACGGCATCGCCGAACTCCGCGAAGAGGTCGACACCCTCATCGTCATTCCCAACGACCGCCTGCTGTCCATCTCGGACCGCCAGGTCAGCGTCCTCGACGCGTTCAAGTCCGCGGACCAGGTACTGCTCTCCGGTGTCCAGGGCATCACCGATCTGATCACCACACCGGGTCTGATCAACCTGGACTTCGCGGACGTCAAGTCCGTGATGTCCGAGGCCGGATCGGCGCTCATGGGGATCGGTTCGGCCCGCGGTGACGACCGCGCGGTGGCCGCGGCCGAGATGGCGATCTCCTCGCCCCTGCTCGAAGCGTCCATCGACGGCGCACGCGGAGTGCTGCTCTCGATCTCCGGCGGTTCGGACCTCGGTCTCTTCGAGATCAACGAGGCCGCACAGCTGGTGAGCGAGGCCGCCCACCCCGAGGCGAATATCATCTTCGGTGCCGTCATCGACGACGCGCTCGGCGACGAGGTGCGGGTCACGGTCATCGCGGCGGGCTTCGACGGCGGACAGCCGCCGACCCGCCGGGAGAGCGCCATCGGTTCGGGCTCCGCCAAGCGCGAGGAGCCCGTACCGGTCCGGGCCACCGAGGCACCCCGGTCACTCGGCGGTCTCGGTGCGGTCACCCAGCGCGAGGAGACTCCGGCCCCGGCCGAGACCGAGCGGGTGAACGAGGCCCCGGCCGCACCGGTCGCCCCGCCGCAGGTGCCGCCGGCCCGTCCGTACCAGGACAGCCAGGCCGAAGAGCTGGACGTACCGGACTTCTTGAAGTGACACGTCGTCCCATAACCGCGTACGACAGCGCGATGTCCACGAACGGCGCGCACTTCGCTTTCACCGACAGGTGGGGCGGGGTGAGCGCCGTTCCGTACGAGGAGCTCAATCTCGGCGGTGCGGTCGGGGATGACCCGGCCGCCGTCATGACGAACCGTGAGACCGCCGCGCGGTCCCTGGGCATCGACCCGGCGCGGGTCGTCTGGATGAACCAGGTACACGGGCGCGAAGTCGCCGTGGTCGAAGGCCCCTGGGCCGAGGCGCTCGGCGACCATGCGGAAATCCCCGCAACCGACGCGGTCGTGACGGCCCGCCGGGGGGTTCCGCTGGCGGTGCTCACCGCCGACTGTGTCCCCGTCCTGCTGGCCGACCCGGTCGCGGGGGTGGTGGCCGCCGCACATGCCGGCCGTCCCGGGCTGGTCGCCGGGGTCGTGCCCGCCGCGGTCGGCGCGATGGTCTCGCTCGGCGCCGACCCCGCGCGGATCACGGCCCGTACCGGACCGGCCGTCTGCGGGCGTTGCTACGAAGTCCCCGCCGAGATGCGGGCCGAGGTCGCCCGGGTCGTGCCCGAGGCCTGGTCGGAGACGAGCTGGTCGACGCCCGCGGTGGACGTCACGGCGGGTGTGCTCGCCCAGCTGTCGGCGCTCGGGGTCGTGGACCGGGCGCACTCGCCGGTCTGCACCCTGGAATCGACCGACCATTTCTCCTACCGTCGCGACCGCACCACTGGGCGGCTCGCCGGATATGTCTGGCTGGACTGATAGCGCATGACGGATCGCAGGGGCGAACTCGCCGCCAATCTGGCCCGTGTGGAGGAGCGCATCGCTTCGGCCTGCGCGTCCGCCGGCCGCGAGCGGGAGGAGGTGACCCTGATCGTGGTCACCAAGACGTATCCCGCGAGCGATGTGCGACTTCTCTCGGAACTCGGCGTACGGCAGGTCGCGGAGAACCGCGACCAGGACGCGGCACCGAAGGCCAAGGAGTGCGCGGATCTGTCGCTTTCCTGGCACTTTGTCGGTCAGCTTCAGACGAACAAGGTCCGTTCTGTAGCGAGTTATGCCGATGTTGTGCAGTCGGTGGACCGGGCCAGACTTGTTACATCTCTCTCAGCCGCCGCTGTCCGGGCCGGTCGTGAACTCGGCTGTCTGGTCCAGGTCGCGCTCGACGCGGAGGCCGGCGGACGTGGGGAGCGCGGCGGTGTCGCCCCGGACGGCGTGGGGGAGTTGGCCGATTCGGTGGCTGCCGCACCAGGACTGCGGCTCGACGGGCTGATGACCGTCGCACCGCTGGCCGGCCCGTACGCGGGACGGCAACAGGCGGCGTTCGAGCGGCTGATGGAAATCTCATCCCGCCTGCGCGTGACTCATCCTGCTGCCAACATGGTGTCAGCAGGGATGAGTGCGGATCTCGAAGAGGCGGTGAAGGCGGGTGCGACACATGTCCGCGTCGGCACTGCGGTACTCGGCGTCCGTCCCCCGCTCGGGTAACGTCGCGAAGCAAGTCGGACCACAGCAGAAAATATGGTCATTCCCGCCAATCGACGGGCAGACCCAGTGGATCGCGGGCACTTGGTGACGCTGCGAAATTGGCACAAGGCGATCCACCACAGAGCGGAGGACTCAGAGCATGGCCGGCGCGATGCGCAAGATGGCGGTCTACCTCGGCCTCGTGGAGGACGATGGGTACGACGGCCCGGGGTTCGACCCCGACGACGAGTTCGAACCCGAGCCCGAGCCCGAGAGGGACCGACGGCGACACCAACCTCCGCATCAGCCGCACCAGTCCCAGCAGGACGAACCGGTGCGAATGGTGCAACCGCCCGCTCAGCGCGAGCCTGTTGCGCTACCGGCGGAAAGCGGACGACCCGCCCGAATCGCCCCCGTGGCGTCCATCACACCTGAACGTCCGAGCATGGAGAAGAACGCCCCGGTGATCATGCCCAAGGTTGTGTCCGAGCGGGAGCCCTACCGCATCACCACGCTGCACCCCCGGACCTACAACGAGGCCCGTACCATCGGGGAACACTTCCGTGAGGGCACTCCGGTGATCATGAATCTGACCGAGATGGATGACACCGACGCGAAGCGACTTGTCGACTTTGCCGCAGGACTTGTCTTCGGTCTGCATGGCAGCATTGAGCGGGTGACGCAGAAGGTGTTCCTGTTGTCGCCTGCTAACGTCGATGTCACGGCGGAGGACAAGGCCCGTATCGCAGAGGGCGGTTTCTTCAACCAGAGCTGAGAGAGACACCGGGTACGACCCCGGCCGGGAGGCCGGAAGAACAAGAGCGTCAGGGGAGAGGGAAGCGTTAGATGGGCATCGCATTGGATGTGGTCTACATCGCGCTGATGTGTTTCCTCATCGTGCTGATCTTCCGGCTTGTCATGGACTACGTCTTCCAATTCGCCCGTTCATGGCAACCCGGCAAGGTGATGGTGGTCGTTCTGGAGGCCACTTACACTGTCACCGATCCACCGCTCAAGCTTCTGCGGCGGTTCATTCCGCCGCTGCGTCTCGGGGGCGTGGCGCTCGACCTGTCCTTCTTCGTTCTGATGATCATCGTCTACATCCTGATCAGCATTGTGAGCCGGGTGTGAACGATTCGGTCCTGCCGACTGCCGACGACTACGTAGAGGTGAAGAAGAGATGCCGCTGACCCCCGAGGACGTGCGGAACAAGCAGTTCACGACCGTCCGCCTCCGAGAAGGCTATGACGAGGACGAGGTCGATGCCTTCCTCGACGAGGTCGAAGCCGAACTGACGCGACTGCTCCGCGAGAACGAGGATCTGCGCGCCAAGCTGGCCGCCGCGACGCGTGCCGCCGCGCAGAATCAGCAGCAGGGCATGCGCAAGCCGCCCGAGCAGCAGGACGGCCGGGGCGGCGGTCCCAACGCTCCCGTGCCCGCCGCCATATCCGGTCCACCGCAGGGCCAGCAGCAGCCGCAGATGGGTCCGCCCCAACTGCCGGGCGGACAGCCCCAGCTGCCTGCAGGTCCTGGCGGTCACGGCCCCGGTCCCCAGGGTCAGCACGGCCCGGGTCCGCAAGGCCAGCACGGCCCCGGTCCCCAGGGCCAGCACGGTCCGGGTCCGCAGGGTCAGCACGGCCCGGGTCCCATGGGCCAGCAGGGCCCGATGGGCGGCCAGGGCCAGCTCGGCCCCGGCCCCATGGGGCAGCAGGGGCCGATGGGCCAGGGCCCGATGGGCCAGCAGGGTCCGATGGGCGGTCAGGGGCAACTCGCCCAGGGCCCCATGGGCGGTCCGATGGGCGGCCACGGCGGTCCCCCGCAGATGCAGCAGCAGGGCCCCGGCGGCGACAGCGCCGCCCGTGTGCTCTCGCTCGCGCAGCAGACGGCGGATCAGGCGATCGCGGAGGCCCGTTCCGAGGCCAACAAGATCGTCGGCGAGGCCCGGAGCCGTGCCGAGGGTCTGGAGCGGGACGCCCGCGCCAAGGCTGACGCACTGGAGCGGGACGCTCAGGAGAAGCACCGCGTGGCGATGGGCTCGCTGGAGTCGGCCCGCGCGACGCTGGAGCGCAAGGTCGAGGATCTGCGTGGCTTCGAGCGTGAGTACCGGACCCGTCTGAAGTCCTACCTGGAGAGCCAGCTGCGTCAGTTGGAGACCCAGGCGGACGACTCGCTGGCCCCGCCGCGGACCCCGGCGACCGCTTCGCTGCCGCCGTCGCCCTCGATGGCTTCGGCCGGTGCGGGCGCCATGGGGCACACCCAGCACGGCATGGGCGGTGGCAACCAGTCCATGGGCGGTCAGCCGTCGATGGGCGGTGGCCCCTCGTACGGTGGTCAGCAGCAGATGTCGCCTGCGATGACTCAGCCGATGGCGCCGGTGCGGCCGCAGGCTCCGCAGCCGATGCAGCAGGCGCCTTCGCCGATGCGCGGGTTCTTGATCGACGAGGATGACAACTGAGGTGAGTGCTCGTTGAGCGCTTGACGGTCGGTTGACTGAGGGCCGGGCCCCGGGGTTTCCCTGGGGCCCGGCCCTTTTGCGTGGGGTGTTCGGGTTGCGGTGCGGGTGTGTGGGGCACCTGGGGCGGGCCTGCTCCTCCCGCCCCAGCTACCCGCTGGGAGGTGCCGCCGGGAGGGGCTGGAGGGGAGCGCGAAAGCCGATGGGCCCGGCCGGAGTTCCGGCCGGGCCCATCGGGGCGGGTGGTGTTATGCCTCTGTCTTGTGGAGGTGGAACGTCAGCGCGAGGCCCTCGTCCGTGAAGGGCTCGCCGTACGCCTCTGTGTCCGGGCCGCCCTCCGCGTAGTCCAGGGCCAGGACCTCGTCCGCGATCAGGGCGGCGTGTTCGGCCAGGGCCTCCCTGGTCTCCGGGGTGGTGCTGGACCAGCGGACCGCGATGCGGTCGGCCACGTCCAGGCCGCTGTTCTTCCGGGCCTCCTGGATCAGGCGGATGGCATCACGTGCCAGCCCGGCCCTTCGCAGCTCCGGGGTGATCTCCAGGTCCAGGGCCACCGTCGCACCCGAGTCGGACGCCACCGACCAGCCCTCACGGGGGGTTTCGGTGATGATCACCTCGTCGGGTGCGAGGGTGACGGTCTCGCCGTCGACCGTCACGGACGCCGTGCCCTCGCGCAGTGCGAGCGAGAGGGCTGCCGCGTCCGCCCCGGCCACCGCCTTGGCCACGGCCTGGACCCCCTTGCCGAAACGCTTGCCCAGCGCGCGGAAGTTGGCCTTGGCCGTGGTGTCCACCAGGGAGCCGCCGACATCGGAGAGCGAGGCCAGCGAGGAGACGTTCAGCTCCTCGGTGATCTGGGCGCGGAGTTCGGGCGTCAGCGCGGCGAACCCGGACGCGGCGACCAGGGCGCGGGAGAGCGGCTGGCGGGTCTTGACGCCCGACTCGGCGCGGGTCGCGCGGCCCAGCTCCACCAGCCGGCGCACCAGCGCCATCTGCTGCGAGAGCTGCGGGTCGATCGCCGTCAGGTCGGCCTTCGGCCAGCTGGACAGGTGCACCGACTCCGGGGCGCCCGGGGTGACCGGGACGACCATGTCCTGCCAGACCCGCTCGGTGATGAACGGAGTGAGCGGCGCCATCAGTCCGGTGACCGTCTCGATCACCTCGTGCAGGGTGCGCAGCGCCGCCGCGTCGCCCTGCCAGAAGCGCCGGCGCGAGCGGCGTACGTACCAGTTGGACAGGTCGTCGACGAAGGCGGACAGGAGTTTGCCGGCCCGCTGGGTGTCGTACGCGTCGAGGGACTGGGTGACCTGGTCGACCAGCGCGTTGAGTTCGCTGAGCAGCCAGCGGTCCAGCACGGTGCGGTCCGCGGGCGCAGGGTCGGCCGCCGAGGGGGCCCAGCCGGACGTACGGGCGTACAGCGCCTGGAAGGCCACCGTGTTCCAGTACGTGAGGAGGGTCTTGCGGACCACCTCCTGGATCGTGCCGTGGCCGACCCGGCGGGCCGCCCAGGGGGAACCGCCCGCGGCCATGAACCAGCGCACGGCGTCCGCGCCGTGCTGGTCCATCAGCGGGATGGGCTGGAGGATGTTGCCCAGGTGCTTGGACATCTTCCGGCCGTCCTCGGCGAGGATGTGGCCCAGGCAGACGACGTTCTCGTAGCTCGACCTGTCGAAGACCAGCGTGCCGACCGCCATGAGCGTGTAGAACCACCCGCGCGTCTGGTCGATGGCCTCGGAGATGAACTGCGCCGGGTAGCGCCGCTCGAAGAGCTCCTTGTTCCGGTACGGGTAGCCGTACTGCGCGAACGGCATCGAGCCCGAGTCGTACCAGGCGTCGATGACCTCCGGGACCCGGGTGGCGGTCTTCTCGCACTGCGGGCACGGGAAGGTGACCGCGTCGATGTACGGGCGGTGCGGGTCCAGCTCCGACTGGTCGGTGCCGGTCAGGTCGGTCAGCTCGGCGCGTGAACCGATGACCGTGAGGTGGTCGTCCTCGCAGCGCCAGATCGGCAGCGGGGTGCCCCAGTAGCGGTTCCGGGAGAGCGCCCAGTCGACGTTGTTGTTCAGCCAGTCGCCGAAGCGGCCCTGCTTGACCGAGTCCGGGAACCAGTTGGTCTTCTCGTTCTCCCGGAGCATCGCGTCCTTGACCGCGGTGGTCCTGATGTACCAGGACGGCTGCGCGTAGTAGAGGAGCGCGGTGTGGCAGCGCCAGCAGTGCGGATAGCTGTGCTCGTACGGAACGTGGCGGAAGAGCACACCGCGGTCCTGGAGGTCGGCGACGAGGGTCTCGTCGGCCTTCTTGAAGAAGGCGCCGCCGACCAGCGGGAGGTCCTCGTCGAACGTGCCGTCCGGGCGGACCGGGTTGACGACCGGCAGGCCGTACTCCCGGCAGACCTTGAGGTCGTCCTCACCGAAGGCCGGGGACTGGTGGACGAGTCCGGTGCCGTCCTCCGTGGTGACGTACTCGGCGTTGACGACGTAGTGCGCATCGGCCGGGAATTCGAGCAGCGTGAACGGACGCTGGTAGGTCCAGCGCTCCATCTCGGCTCCGGTGAAGCGCTCGCCCGTGGTCTCCCAGCCCTCACCGAGTGCCTTGTCGAGCAGCGGCTCCGCGACGACCAGTTTCTCGTTGCCGTCGGTCGCGACGACGTAGCTGACGGCGGGGTGCGCGGCGACGGCCGTGTTGGAGACCAGCGTCCAGGGGGTGGTCGTCCAGACCAGCAGGGCGGCCTCGCCGGCCAGCGGCCCCGAGGTGAGCGGGAAGCGCACGAAGACGGAGGGGTCGACGACCGTCTCGTACCCCTGGGCCAGCTCGTGGTCCGAGAGGCCGGTGCCGCACCGCGGGCACCAGGGGGCGACGCGGTGGTCCTGGACCAGCAGGTCCTTGTTGAAGATCTCCTTCAGCGACCACCAGACGCTCTCCACGTAGGAGGGGTCCATCGTCCGGTACGCGTTCTCCAGGTCGACCCAGTAGCCCATCCGGGTGGTCAGCTCGGCGAAGGCGTCGGTGTGCCGGGTCACCGATGCGCGGCACTTGTCGTTGAAGGCGGCGATCCCGTACGCCTCGATGTCCTGCTTGCCGCTGAAGCCGAGTTCCTTCTCGACCGCCAGCTCGACGGGCAGGCCGTGGCAGTCCCAGCCGGCCTTGCGGGGCACGTGGTAGCCCTGCATCGTACGGAAGCGCGGGAAGACGTCCTTGAAGACACGGGCCTCGATGTGGTGGGCGCCGGGCATGCCGTTGGCGGTCGGCGGCCCTTCGTAGAACACCCACTCGGGACGTCCTTCGGACTGCTCCAGGCTCTTCGTGAAGACCTGTGCCTCGCGCCAGAAGTCCAGCACGGCGTGTTCAAGGGCGGGCAGGTCGACCTGGGCGGGCACCTGGCGGTACAGGGGCGGTGTCATCGAACTCCTCCAACGGACGTTTCTCTCTCCGTCGGAGGGACGAGAGCCAGTCGCTCCCGCGGTACCACCCTCCTTGGCCGCGGCTGTCGTGCCGTGGCCCCCTCATTGGGGTCGCGGTGCCGGTTCTACTCGCCCCGTCCACGGTGTCCGGGGGTTTCTTCCGACAGCTCGGGGTGATCTTCACGCCGTGCCTGCCTCCGGGCTCACACCGTCCCCGGATCGCTCGTGGCCGCCTGCGCCGCTACTCGTCCCGTCCATGCCTTCCGCTGCGGCCAGTGTACGGGCCCGGCAGGGCGCGCTCCGACCGGTTTTCCCGAGGGTGCCCCCGGCCGCCGCGGTGACCCGAATGGCCACACGGGACCCATCGGGAACAGCCGGACCCGCGGCCGGCGGATTACCGGGCGGGGAGCTGGGCACAACGCATGCAGGTCCGGCCTGCCCCGGACGTGAGGAGGGCTGAACCGGCGGCGTGCCCCGTTGCCGCGCGACTGGTGTCGATTTATCGTCCCAGCAGACTCGCGAGCAAGATCACAAAATGTGAAGGGGCCGCGGCCATGGTGGCGAAGAAGACCGCCGGATCGAGATCGGCGTCCGCAGATTCCACCGCGAAGAAGGCCGCGGCGGCGAAGAAGGCAGCAGCCAAGAAGGCGGCATCCAAGAAGGCCGAGAAGGCAGCAGCCGATGAGACCGCAGCCGATGAGACCGCAGCCGAGGAGACGGCCGCCGGAGAGGCCGGCCGGACGGCCGCGAAGAAGTCCGTGAAGAAGGCCACGAAGAAGACTGCGAAGAAGACTGCGAAGAAGACTGCGAAGAAGGCGGCTGCCAGGAAGACGGCCGCATCGAGTACGCCACCGGGCCACCGGGCGCCGGGCAGCACGGCCGCGACCGCGGCACAGGGGGCGGCCGAGGCCGCGGAAGAGACAGGAGCCGAAACGGTGGTTGCGAAGAAGAGTGCTGGAGGGGACGGGGCAGCGGGCGAGCGCGCCGTGTCCACGGCCCGGGTCGTCGCGCCCGCGGCCCCCGACGAGCTGCCCGTACGGCCCGGAGAGGACCCCTGGACTCCGGAGGAGGTCGCGGAGGCGCGGGCGGAGCTGCAGAGCGAGGATCTGCGGCTGGGGGCCGAGATCGCCGCGGCCGAGACGGCTCTCGCCGGTCTGATGCGGGACTCCGGCGACGGCGCGGGGGACGACCAGGCCGACACCGGCACCAAGAACATCACCCGGGAGAGCGAGCTGGCGCTCGCCGCCAACGCGCGCGAGATGCTGGAGCAGACCGAGCGGGCGCTGGAGCGGCTCGACGCGGGAACCTACGGGCTCTGCGAGAACTGCGGGAAGCCGATCGGCAAGGCGCGGATGCAGGCCTTCCCGCGCGCGACCCTCTGCGTCGAGTGCAAGCAGAAACAGGAGCGCAGGTACTGAGGGCTTCCGGGCGCGTGTGCCGTAGGTGTGTCGTACCCTCGTCCTCAGTCAGTACTGAGGCGAGGGAAACACGTGGCAGAGGCGGAGCGCATCATCGGTACGCCGGACGTTCCCGAGTCGGCGGGGGACGCACCGGAGCAGCCGTCCGCGGAGGAGACCACCGTGGTGGCCGCCCCCGAGGCTTCGGCCGCGGACGGGGAGAGCTCCGACGAGCGGCCCCGGGGCAGGCGCAGGCTCACGGTGCTCTTCGCCGTGGCCGTTCTCGCCTACCTGCTCGACCTGGTGAGCAAGATGGTCGTGGTGGCCAAGCTGGAGCACCACGCCCCGGTCAAGGTGATCGGCGATCTGCTCCAGTTCGACGCGATCCGGAACGCGGGCGCGGCCTTCGGGCTGGGGTCGGCGTACACCGTGATCTTCACCATGGTCGCGGCGTCCGTGATCGTGGTCATCGTCCGGCTGGCCAGGAAGCTCTACAGCGCGCCCTGGGCCGTCGCCCTCGGCCTGCTGCTCGGTGGGGCGCTGGGCAATCTCACCGACCGGATCTTCCGCGCACCCAGCGTCTTCCAGGGTGAGGTCGTCGACTTCATCAGGCCCGCGCACTTCGCGGTGTTCAACCTCGCCGACTCCGCGATCGTCTGCGGCGGCATCCTGATCGTGCTGCTCTCGTTCCGTGGCCTCGACCCCGACGGGACCGTCCACAAGGACTGACTGGCCGGTCCCGCAAGCCGGCGGAAGCGTCCCACGAGGCCGGCGGCCGGGAGGGTCCGGCGGGCAAGGCATACTCGACGGGTGAGCACCGTTCCCGAGATCCGCACCCTGCCCGTTCCCGACGGCCTGGAGGGCGAGCGCGTCGACGCCGCCATCTCCCGTATGTTCGGGTTTTCCCGTACCAAGGCGGCCGACCTCGCCGCCTCCGGAAAGGTGCAGGTCGACGGGTCGGTGGTCGGGAAGTCCGAGCGGGTCCACGGCGGCGCCTGGCTGGAGGTCGAGATGCCGGCGGCCGCGGCCCCCGTGCGGATCGTCGCCGAGCCCGTCGAGGGCATGGAGATCGTCCACGACGACGACGACATCGTGGTGATCCTGAAGCCCGTCGGTGTCGCCGCCCACCCCAGCCCCGGCTGGACCGGTACCACCGTCATCGGCGGTCTCGCGGCTGCCGGGTACCGCATCTCCACATCGGGTGCGGCCGAGCGCCAGGGCATCGTGCACCGGCTGGACGTGGGGACGTCCGGACTGATGGTGGTGGCCAAGTCGGAGCGCGCGTACACCCTGCTCAAGCAGCAGTTCCGGGAGCGCACGGTCGACAAGCGCTACCACGCGCTGGTGCAGGGACACCCGGATCCGATGAGCGGGACGATCGACGCCCCCATCGGACGCCACCCCCAGCACGACTACAAGTGGGCTGTGACGGCCGAGGGCAAGCCGTCCGTCACGCACTACGACCTGATCGAGGCGTTCCGGGCGGCCTCGCTGCTCGACATCAAGCTGGAGACCGGTCGTACGCACCAGATCCGGGTGCACATGTCCGCCCACCGCCATCCTTGTGTGGGCGACATCACCTACGGCGCCGACCCGACCATGGCGAAGCGGCTCGGACTGACACGGCAGTGGCTGCACGCGATGAGCCTGGGCTTCGAGCACCCGTCGGACGGCCAGTGGGTCCAGTTCCGCAGCGAGTACCCGGAGGACCTGCGGAAGGCGCTGGAGGCGATCCGGGCGGAGAGCGAGCAGCGGTGACCACTGGGTACGAGGTGCGGGTGGTGGCCGACCCGGCCGGTCTCGACGCCTGCCTCGCCGTCCGCAGGGACGTCTTCGTGACCGAGCAGGGCGTGCCGCCCGAGCTGGAGTACGACGCGTACGACACCGACGCCGCCACGGTCCATGTGCTGGCCGCCGACGCGGAGGGTCCGCTGGGCACCGGGCGGCTGCTGCTGCCTGCCGCGGGCCCGGGGCGCGGTGTGGACGAGCCGGGCGTCGGCTCGCTCGGCCGGCTCGCCGTCGCCGCCGCCGCGCGGGGCAGGGGCGTCGGCGCCGCGCTGGTCCGGGCGATCGAGGACGCGGCCCGTGAGCACGGGCTGACCGCCGTCGATCTGCACGCGCAGACCCATGCTCTGGGTTTCTACGAGCGGCTGGGGTACGAGGTGTACGGCCCCGAGTTCCCGGACGCGGGCATCCCGCACCGGGCGATGCGCCGGACGGTCGGGGACGCGGCGCCCCGCTGAGGGGACGGGCCGCGCCCCTGACCGGATGTCAGGACCGGTGACGTGGCCGGCCGGTCAGTCCGGCAGCCCCCAGGGTTCGGCCGTCCCGTTCGCCGGTACGTCCCTGGGGCCCCGGGTCCCGTGGCCGCCGCGCGGGGTGACCACGGCCGCCGCACCGCGCGGCAGCCGTACCGCGATCCGGCCGGGACCCGTACCGCGCCAGGACAGCGGGCGCCCGTGGTCGTCCCGTACGTCCACCGCGCCGGAGATCCCGTGGTCGAGCGTGAGCGGTTCGCCCGCCTCGCTCCTGATCCGTATCCAGCGGGTGGCGCCGCCCGCCCGGTCCGCGTCCACGAGGAAGGCGCCCTCGGTACGCAGCGATGCGATCGACGCGTCCGCCCAGCGCTCCGACACCGAGGGGAAGACCTTCAGCACCCCGCCGTCGCCCTGCACCGCCATGTCCAGCATCGACTGGACGGCGGCCGGCGGGGATTCGAGCGCCAGGTTCTTGCCCTCGCGGTACATCGTGTTCGGCGTCAACTGGCAGTCGGCCACGGTGTTCCCGCCGGTGAAGAAGGCCAGCCGGTCCAGGGCCTTCTCCGGCTCGCCCGTCACGGAGTACATGGACGACAGGGTGGCGTAGCTGTAGCCGTGCCAGGCGCTCCGCATGCTCGTCCAGTGGTCCAGCGAGCGCCGTATCACGTCCCGGTCGGCCGGCCGGTCCCACTTCCGCTCGCGCAGCGGGTAGAGCCAGAGCAGATGGGAGTGGTGGCGGTGCGAGTCCGCCAGCGGGACGTCCTTGCCGATCATCACCCCGTCCGCCGGATCCTCCGCGTACGGGGTGAGCCTGGCCGCGATGTCCCGCCACTGCCGGGCCCTGGGGTCGTCCACGCGCAGCAGCCGGGCCGATTCGATGAGCGTACGGACGCCCCAGCGGATCAGCGAGAGGTCGTAGGTGCAGTCCGCCGCGTCGGCGTACTCGGGGGAGCGGGTGGTCAGCAGGTGCAGCCTGCCGTCGCCGCCCTCGTGCAGGAAGTGGGCGTAGAAGGCGATGGCCTTCGCGAGGATCGGATGGACCACGTCGCGCAGGGTGGCGAGGTCCATCGAGTGCCGGTAGGACAGCCAGACGTTGTGCAGGGCCCAGGTGAGATTGCCGAAGTTGTCGGAGATGCGGCTGGAGCCCGGGACTCCGACGTCGTAGGTGTCGCCCGCCCGCAGCTGCCAGTCGGACGGATGCCCGAGGGCGTAGCTCCGGCCGTCGCGGTAGGCGGTGGGCACGGAGGCCGAGAGGTTCTTCTCGAAGCGGCGGAACGCCTGGGTCACCGAGTCGAGTTCGGGGTGGTTGGTGCCGTTGACCGGCGCCATCCCGATCTGGACGTTGAGGTTCCACCACACCGCCGTCCAGCTGTTCCCGACCTCCGGGTACCAGGGCCCCCACTCGGACATCGTCGGGCCGTCGGCGCGGGTGGCCGAGGCCAGTTTGTAGAGCTGGAGGATGAAGAAGGTCTGGAGCCGCTTGTCCGGTACGGAGAGGAAGCTGCGCCGGTAGTAGGCGTGCCACCACGCCCGGTGCCGGGCGACCAGCCGGTCGGGGCCGGTGGCCAGGGCGCGGTCCACCGCCCGTACGGCGTCCGCGGTCGCCTGCCGTACATCGCCGGGGAAGAGGTGGACGAGTTGTGCTGCCAGCAGCCGTCCGGTGCCCTCGCGCTGCTCCCGCCAGGCCGTTGTCCAGCCGCCGCCCGCCAGCAGCGGCTGCTCCACGAAGCCCGCGCCGACCCGCGGATCCGGGTTGGGCGTGTAGTCGGCCGGTCTGTCGATGAGCCGGGTACTGGCGGCCTGGAGCCACTGGAAGGACCAGGCGGCGGAATCCTCGCCCGCGCTCGGCCGGGTCGAGACCAGCAGCGCGCCCGAATCGTTCTGTACGAGCGCGGAGAAGGTGAGGGAGCCGCGGGTGGTGGTAAGGGTGCCGCGCAGCTCCGCGTCGTAGGGGTCGAGCGTCCAGTCGACCGCGGTGATCTCCCCGGCCAGGGTGAGCGTGAAGTACCCGACGGGCAGCCGGGAGTAGCCCGTGCCGCCGCGCCACTGGCCGCGCTGGTCCTGCACCTGGCTGTGGCTGATCATCAGCTTCAGGGTGTTCGCGGCCGCGCCCTGGTAGAGCTGAGCGCCGAGGTAGCCGTTGGCGAGGAAGGGCGCGTCCTGCCAGCCGGTGGGCAGCCGCCGCCACTTCATGGCGGCCGCGCGGACCGTGCGTTCGTACACATCGGGGCGGTGGGCCGCGGGCCCGCCGTCGGCCGGGGCCGCCCAGGCGGTGCGGGACCCGGCCAGCCAGAGGGCGGCGGTCGCGCCCGCCGCCGTACCGGCGAAGTGTCTGCGGGAGAGCTCGTGCACGGTGGGTCTCCTGTTCCCCGCGGGGGCCGGGCCCGCGCGGTGTGCGGCGTACGGTGTCCGGCCAGGGGGCCGGTGCGGTGCGGGGCGCCCCGGGCGGGGCGTGGTGTGTCAGGAGGCGGGCAGCCCGCGGCAGGCGTCGGCCGGCGGGCCCATGCCGTGGTCGGGGCCGGCGCCGTACAGCTCGGCCGGCGGTTTCGGCGCCACGATGATGCCGGTGAAGAAGGACGAGCCGGTCCCCGCCGCGTGCGGGCGGCGGATGTGCTGGTCGATCCCCCGGGCGTTCTCCTCGGCCCGGGCACGGTCCTCGGAACCCGCCGGAAAGATCCGATCGCCGACGCTGTCGAAGGTGACTCCGGTGTGCGGCGGGCGGAAGTCGTCGATGACCTGGCCGTCCTATCCGTACGAGGCCGGGGTGCGCGGGTCGTTGCAGCGGGACTCGGTCATCGGCTCGCCGGGGTTCGCCCGGACCATGTCGGTGAGGAAGAGCAGCCGCCTGCCGGGGGAGTGGTCGTACGGCCGGGCCGGTGCGCGGAGGGCATAGGAGCTCCAGTCAGGTATGTGTCGGCAGTTCTCGTTCCTGAATCCATGCACCCTGCATAGTGCCCGCGCCCGCACCGGACCGGAAGACCTCGCGCACCATAGACATCGGATGAAAGCGGAGGTGTGACGCGAGCCGAGCCGGAACGGGCGGGGCTATTGGGCCGGTACGCGCCCCTTGCATGGCACGCTTGGGCCACTGATCGTCAAGGTTTCGGCAGTGATGCCGACGGAGATTCCGACAGCCCCGGAGGGCACCCCGTGGACCAATTGGCACTGCTGCTCCTGCTGTTGATCGGAGCGGTGGTCTCCGTACCGATCGGCGAGCGGCTCGGGCTGCCCGCGCCGGTCCTGATGACGCTCGGCGGAATCTGCCTCGCCCTGCTGCCCTTCGTGCCCAATGTCGACATCCCCTCGGACTTCATCCTTCCGCTGGTACTGCCGCCCCTGCTGTACGCGGCCGTACAGCGCACCTCGTGGCGGCAGTTCACGGCCAACTTCCGGCCGATCCTGCTGCTCGCCGTGGCACTGGTCTTCGTGACGACGGCCGCGGTGGCCGCCGTCACGAGCGCGATCGTGCCGGGCCTGCCGATCGCGGCCGCGGTCGCGCTGGGTGCGCTGGTGGCGCCGCCCGACCCGGTGGCGGCGACCGCGGTGGCGGGCGCGCTCGGGCTGCCCCGCCGGCTGGTCTCGATCCTGGAGGGCGAAGGGCTGTTCAACGATGTGACGGCGATCGTGCTCTACCACGTGGCCATCGCCGCCGCCGTGACCGGGACGTTCTCCTGGCCGGTCGCGGCAGGGCAGTTGGTGCTCTCCGCGGTGGTGGCCGTGGTGGTGGGGATCGCACTCGGCTGGATCACCAACAAGCTGATGGGGCTGCTCGGCGACACCACCCTGCAGATCGGCCTCACCCTCCTGGTGCCCTTCCTCAGCTATGTGCTGGCCGAGGAGCTGATGGGCTCGGGCGTGCTGGCCGTGCTCACCTCCGCGCTGTTCCTCGCCGAACACACCGCCGATGCCGACGACGTACGCGGCCGGCTGGAGGGCAACGCCTTCTGGGAGATCGTCGACACCCTCGTCACCGGCGTGACCTTCGGCCTCATCGGCCTTGAACTGCATGTGGTCTTCGGCACCGCGGGAGGGCATCTGGCCGAGATGATCGGCTGGGGTGCGGCGGCCGTCGGCGTGGTGGTCGGACTGCGTCTGGCGTGGCTGCTGCCCGCCACCTGGCTGGCGAAGAAACTGCACACCCTGCGGGACTACGACGAGGACATCCCCACCAGCTGGCGCGAGACCATCGTCATGTGGTGGTCCGGGATGCGCGGCGTCGCATCGGTCGCACTGGCCCTCGCCATCCCGATGACCAAGGACGACGGCAGCCCCTTCCCGGCCCGCAGCGAAATGATCTTCATCGCCTTCGCGGTGGTCATGGTCACCCTGGTCTTCCAGGGGCTGACCCTGCCCTGGCTGGTGAAGAAACTGGGGGTCCGCGCGGACACCGGCGCCGAGCGCGAACTGGAACGGAGCCTGGCGGTACGGGCGGCCAAGGCCGCCAGACACCGGCTCAAGGAGATCCAGGGCGTCGAGGAGCTGCCCGAGGACGTCCAGGAGCGGCTGGCCCGCGGCGCGTTCGAGATCGGCGTCAGGATCAGCCCCGACATGGTCGACGAGGAGCGGCACGCCGCGTATCTGAAGCGGGCCGAGCGGGTCAGGACGGTCCAGCGGATCCAGCGGGAGATGATGTCGGCGGCCCGCCACGAGGTGCTCTCCGCGCGCAACGAACCCGGCGCGGACCCGGAGATCGTCGACCGGGTGCTGCGCCACCTCGACGTACGCAGCCTGCGGTAGCGCCGGTCCCTCTGTCCGATCTGTTCGCTCTGTCAGGAGCCGGCCGTATCTCCTTGGCCGCTGAGCCGCTGAGCCGCTGAGCCGCTGAGCCGCTGAGCCGCTGAGCCGCTGAGCCGCTGAGCCGCTGAGTCGCTGGGCCGCTCAGTCCCTCAGCCCCGGCCGGTCCTGGGGTTGGGGTCGTGCTTGACGGGGGCGGCGTCGTGCTTGAACAGGTCGGGGCCGCCCCAGCCGTTCTTCGACAGCTCGGCCGGCGCCGTGGAGATCCTCGGCAGGGCGTACGGATGCTCGTCGCGCAGCCAGGCGATCAGCTGCTCCCGTACCGCACACCGTACGGTCCAGATGTCGTCGGCGTCCCTCGCGGTGACCACGGCCCGTACCTGGATCGTGCTCGGAGAGGTGTCCGTGACCGCCAGCGACCAGTTCCTGCCGTCCCACGACGGGATCTCCCGCAGGATCTCCCGCAGCTTCTCGCGCATCTGCGGGACGGGCGTCGAGTGGTCCAGCTCGAAGAAGACCGTGCCGGACATCTGCGCACCGCCGCGCGACCAGTTCTCGAACGGCTTGCTGGTGAAGTACGAGACCGGCATGGTGATCCGGCGCTCGTCCCAGGTGCGTACCGCGAGGAAGGTCAGCGTGATCTCCTCGATGGTGCCCCACTCGCCGTCCACGACCACCGTGTCCCCGATGCGGACCATGTCGCCGAAGGCGATCTGCAGCCCGGCGAACAGGTTGCCCAGCGTGGACTGCGCGGCCACACCGGCGACGATGCCGAGGAGTCCGGCCGAGGCCAGCAGGGAGGTCCCGGCCGTGCGCATCGCGGGGAAGGTGAGCAGCATCGCGGCGGCGGCCACCGTCGCGACGATCGCGGTCACCACCCGCTGGATGAGGGTGACCTGGGTACGGACCCGGCGGAGCCTGGCCGGATCGCGGGTGGTGGCCGCGTAGCGGGCGTACGAGGAGTCGACGATCGCCGTCGCGATCCGCAGCGCCAGCCAGGCCGTGGACCCGATCAGCACCAGGCTGAGGATCTGCCCGATCCCGGTGGCGTGGTGCTCGACCGCCTTCAGCCGCACCTCGTGGTAACTGCCCCGCAGCAACGCCGTGATCAGCACCGACTGGAGCGGCACCCGGCAGCGCCGCAGCAGGCCCCAGAGCGGGGTCTCGTGGTGGCGGGCGTCCGTTCTCCTCAGCGCGCGGTCGACCAGCCAGCCCACCGCGAGGGTCAGCACCACCGAGCCGCCGATGACGATCAGCGGTCGCACGACGGTCTCCATGCCTCCTGCCGCAGCTGGCACCATGGCCACGTGAACATCATCCTTTTCCATTCGACCTACGGTTTGCGGCCCGCCGTCCACGCGGCGGGCGACCGGCTGCGTGCAGCCGGTCATCAGGTGCTGGTGCCCGATCTTTTCGACGGTATGACTTTCGAGACCGTCGAGGAGGGCATGGCCCTCAAGGAGGAGCTGGGCTCCGAAGAGCTGCTCAAGCGCGCCGTGACGGCCGCAGCTCCCCACTCGGACGAGGGTCTGGTCTACGCCGGGTTCTCGCTCGGCGGTTCCCTCGCGCAGAACCTGGCCATCGCCGACGAGAAGGCACGCGGGCTGCTGCTCCTGCACGGTACATCGGACATCGCCGACGACGCCTCCGTGGACGAGCTGCCCGTACAGCTGCACGTCGCCGACCCCGACCCGTTCGAGCCGCACGACTGGCTGAACGCCTGGTACCTGCGGATGCAGCGGATCGGGGCCGACGTGGAGGTGCACCGCTACGCGGGCGCGGGCCACCTCTACACCGACCCCGGGCTGCCCGACTACGACGCCGAGGCGGCCGAGCGGACCTGGCGGGTCGCGCTCGGCTTCCTCGAAACGCTGTAGAGCCGCGCGCGCCGGGGCCGGCCTGGAGTGGCTTCCCGCCGGGGTCAGCCCTTGAGGGCCTTGTCCAGGGCGGTGTTGAAGTCGGCGACGGACATGGGCGCGTTGTCACTGCCCGGGGTGGTCAGCTTCTTGCCGTCCATCTTGAGGGTGGGCGTGCCCGTGACCCCGCTCTTGTCGAACTTCTGGGACATCTTCATCGCCCACGCGTCGTAGGTGCCCTCGTTGACGGCTTTCTGGAAGGCCTTGTTGTCCTTCAGCTCGGGCACCGTCTGCGCGATCTTGATGAGGTACGAGTCGTCCTTGAACGTGTCCGTGGTCTCGTCGGGGTGCCACTTCGTGGAGTACATCGCGGTCTTGTACTGCTCGAAGGCGGTGGGGCTCACATTGAGCGCGGCGCCCAGGGCGCTCAGACCGTTCTTCGAGCCCTCGCCGCCGTTGTTGTCGATGAACGTCGCACCGATGTACTGGATCTTGAACTTGCCCGCGTCGAGGTCCTTCTGGACCGTCGGGCCGACCGTCTGGTCGAAGGTCGCGCAGATCGGGCAGCGCGGGTCCTCGTACATCTGCAGCGTCTTCTTGGCGGACGCCTTGCCGACGGTGACCGTGGTGCCGTCGGTGCCCGTGGTGTTCTTCGGCGCGACGACCTTGTCGCTCTTCGCGGCCTCCCAGTGGGAGGGCTTGTTCAGCTGCATGACGCCGTAGCCGACGCCGGCGGCTATCGCGAGGACGACGACGACCGATCCGGCGACGAAGACCTGCCGGCGGGTCTTGTCCTTCTTCGCCTGGCGCTCGCGCTCGGCGCGCAGCCGCTCGCGGGCCGCTGCCTTGTTGGCCTGGTTGTTGCGTGCACTCATGGTGGGGCTCTCCGTTTAGGACGTGGTGGGGGCAGGACGGAACTGCGTACTCAGCTCGGAAGGGGAGCCGGGTACGGAGGTCCGCGCAGTCCCACGGAGTGCGCGAGGAGCAGGGCGCGCGAGGTGCGCGGGCGGTGCACGGGGCGCGCACCGGGCCGTACGGAGGCGCCCGCGGCCGCGATGACGGCGACTGCGACGCGCAGCGGCCGGAATGCCAGGGCGCCGACCGACCGGGCCACCGAGGCCAGCGCGCTCTCCCCGCGCCGCAGCCAGAGCGCGGCCAGCAGCCCGACCGCGACATGTGCGCCGAGCAGCAGCCAGGGCAGCGCCGGGGCGGGGGAGTCGAGCAGCGCGACCGCGTCCTTGCCGGGGCCGGTCACGGAGGTCAGCGGGGTGCCGACCTGGCCGCCGCAGAGCACGTCCACGCCGACCGAGCGCAGCGCGCCTGCGACCGGGCCGCCCGAAGGGCCGTAACAGACGTGCTGGCCGGTGGTGAAGACGGTGTCGGCGGCGAGTTCGAGCGGGATGAGGACACCCGCGATCGCCCCGAACCCCCGCTCGCGCCCCGCCAGCGCGAAGGCCACGCCGAAGACGGCGGCGGCGAGCGCCGCCACGGTGACCGGCGGCAGCGGGACCCGCGAGAGGAGCACATGGGACGCAGCGGAGAGGGTCACGACCAGCGCTGTGAAAAGCGCCGCGCGAACCGCTCTGAGCTGCGTCCCTGATATGTCCATCGGCCCCGAGTGTGTCATGGGCGCGGGTAAGGGTCCCTTAAAGGTCCATGAGTCTCCTCGGTCTAAAGACCGGGGATGCGGCCATTGCGGAACAATTCCACGAATACCGCGTGGTCACGGCGGGTCTGCACCCCGTAGGAGTGCGCGAAGTCCACCAGCATCTTGGCGAAGCCGTCCTCGTCGGCAGCGATGGCCGCGTCGATGGCGCGCTCCGTCGAGAACGGCACCAGCGAGTGGCCGCTCTCGTCGTCCGCCGCCGCGTGCATGGTGGCCGTGGCCCGCCCGAGGTCGGCGACGACCGCCGCGATCTCCTCGGGGTCGTCCAGATCCGACCAGTCGAGATCCACCGCGTACGGCGAGACCTCCGCCACCAGCTGGCCCGCCCCGTCCAGCTCGGTCCAGCCGAGCCACGGGTCGGCGTGCGCCTGCAGGGCGCGCTGCGAGATCACCGTGCGGTGGCCCTCGTGCCGGAAGTAACCGCGGACCGAGGGGTCGGTGATGTGCCGGGCGACCGCCGGGGTCTGCCCCTGCTTCATATAGATGATCACGTCGTTCTCCAGGGCGTCGCTGTGCCCCTCCAGGAGAATGTTGTACGAGGGCAGCCCGGCCGAGCCGATCCCGATGCCCCTGCGCCCCACCACGTCCTTCACCCGGTACGAGTCGGGGCGGCCCAAGCTCTCCTCCGGGAGCGTCTCCAGATAGCCGTCGAAGGCCGCGAGGATCTTGTACCGGGACGCGGCGTCGAGCTCCACCGCGCTGCTGTCGGACGTGAAGCGGCGCTCGTGGTCCCGGATCTCGGTCATCGAGTCGAGGAGGGCGAATCGGGTGCGCGCCCTGGCCGCGCGCAGCGCGCCGAGCAGCGGGCCGTCCGCGGTGTCCAGCGTGAACGGCGGCACGTCGTCGTCCCTGGCGCCCGAGGCCAGCACCCGGATCCGCTCGCGGTAGGCGGCGGCGTAGGTCTCCACCAGGCCGGTGATCTGGTCGTCGCTGAGCGCCTTCGCGTGGCCGAGCAGCGCCAGCGAGGCCGCGAAGCGCTGGACGTCCCAGGTGAACGGGCCGACATAGGCCTCGTCGAAGTCGTTCACGTTGAAGACCAGCCGGCCGTTGGCGTCCATGTAGGTGCCGAAGTTCTCCGCGTGCAGGTCGCCGTGGATCCAGACCCGGCCGGTCCGCTCGTCCAGATACGGTCCGCCCTGCGCGCTCTCGCCCAGATCCTGGTAGAAGAGGCAGGCCGCGCCCCGGTAGAAGGCGAAGGCCGAGGCGGCCATCTTCCGGAACTTGACCCGGAAGGCGGCCGGATCGGCGGCCAGCAGCTCGCCGAATGCGGTGCCGAAAACGGCGAGGATCTCCTCGCCGCGCTCCTCGGAGCTGGACTGCGGGACCGACATCGCGTGTGCCTCCAGGGGCGTGACATAGGGGACAGCTGTTCCAACGGGCTCAACGCACGGAGCCACCGGGGAGTGCCCCACGGCTGTCGGTGGGCCGACGTAGACTCCAACGCTGTTCGCCCCACTCGTCCCGCAGGAGGCACCCCCGTGACCAAGCCGCCTTTCACGCACCTTCACGTCCACACGCAGTACTCCATGCTGGACGGTGCCGCGCGGCTCAAGGACATGTTCAACGCCTGCAACGAGATGGGCATGTCGCACATCGCCATGTCCGACCACGGCAACCTGCACGGGGCGTACGACTTCTTCCACTCCGCGCAGAAGGCGGGCGTGACGCCGATCATCGGCATCGAGGCGTACGTCGCCCCGGAGTCCCGGCGGAACAAGCGCAAGGTCAAATGGGGCCAGCCGCATCAGAAGCGGGACGATGTGTCCGGTTCGGGTGGTTATACCCATAAGACGATCTGGGCGGCGAACAGCACCGGCCTGCACAACCTCTTCAAGCTGTCGTCGGACGCGTACGCCGAGGGCTGGCTGCAGAAGTGGCCGCGTATGGACAAGGAGACGATCTCCCAGTGGTCCGACGGCCTGATCGCCTCCACCGGTTGCCCGTCCGGCGAGGTGCAGACCCGGCTGCGGCTCGGGCAGTTCGACGAGGCGATGCAGGCCGCATCGGACTACAAGGACATCTTCGGTGAGGGCCGGTACTTCCTGGAGCTGATGGACCACGGCATCGAGATCGAGCGCCGGGTCCGCGAGGGTCTGCTGGAGATCGGCCAGAAGCTCGGCATCCCGCCGCTGGTGACCAACGACTCGCACTACACCTACGCGCACGAGGCGAGCGCGCACGACGCCCTGCTCTGCATCCAGACCGGCAAGAACCTCTCGGACCCGGACCGCTTCCGCTTCGACGGCACCGGCTACTACCTCAAGACGACCGACGAGATGTACGCCATCGACTCGTCGGACGCCTGGCAGCAGGGGTGCGCCAACACCTTCCTGGTCGCGGAGCAGATCGACACCTCAGGGATGTTCGAGAAGCGCGACCTGATGCCCAAGTTCGACATCCCGGAGGGCTACACCGAGATCACCTGGTTCCAGGAAGAGGTCAGAACCGGCATGGAGCGCCGGTATCCGGGAGGTGTCCCCGAGGACCGCCAGAAGCAGGCGGAGTACGAGATGGACATCATCATCCAGATGGGGTTCCCGGGGTACTTCCTCGTCGTCGCCGACTTCATCATGTGGGCCAAGAACAACGGCATCGCGGTCGGCCCCGGCCGGGGCTCGGCGGCCGGTTCGATCGTCTCGTACGCCATGGGCATCACCGACCTCGACCCGATCACGCACGGGCTGATCTTCGAGCGGTTCCTCAACCCCGAGCGCGTCTCCATGCCCGATGTCGACATCGACTTCGACGAACGCAGGCGCGTCGAGGTGATCCGGTACGTGACCGAGAAGTACGGCGCCGACAAGGTCGCCATGATCGGTACCTACGGAAAGATCAAGGCCAAGAACGCGATCAAGGACTCAGCGCGGGTGCTCGGCTATCCGTACGCGATGGGCGACCGCCTCACCAAGGCGATGCCCGCCGACGTCCTCGGCAAGGGCATCGACCTCAGCGGCATCACCGACCCCAAGCACCCGCGCTACAGCGAGGCGGGCGAGATCCGGGGGATGTACGAGAACGAACCGGACGTCAAGAAGGTCATCGACACCGCCACCGGTGTCGAGGGGCTGGTCCGGCAGATGGGTGTGCACGCGGCCGGCGTGATCATGTCCAGTGAGCCCATCGTCGACCACGCCCCGGTCTGGGTCCGGCACACGGACAACGTCACGATCACGCAGTGGGACTACCCGCAGTGCGAGTCGCTCGGCCTGCTGAAGATGGACTTCCTGGGCCTGCGCAACCTGACGATCATGGACGACGCCGTCAAGATGGTGAGGGCCAACAAGGGCATCGACCTGGAGATGCTCTCCCTCCCGCTCGACGATCCCAAGACCTTCGAACTGCTCTGCCGCGGTGACACGCTCGGGGTCTTCCAGTTCGACGGCGGCCCGATGCGCTCCCTGCTGCGCCAGATGCAGCCCGACAACTTCGAGGACATTTCCGCCGTCTCGGCCCTGTACCGGCCGGGCCCGATGGGTATGAACTCGCACATCAACTACGCGGAGCGCAAGAACCACCGCCAGGAGATCACCCCGATCCACCCGGAGCTGGAGGAGCCGCTCAAGGAGGTCCTCGGCCTCACCTACGGCCTGATCGTGTACCAGGAGCAGGTGCAGAAGGCCGCCCAGATCGTCGCCGGGTACTCGCTCGGCGAGGCCGACATCCTGCGCCGCGTGATGGGCAAGAAGAAGGCCGACGAGCTCGCGAAGAACTTCGTGCTCTTCGAGGCCGGGGCCAAGAAGGAGGGCTTCTCGGACGCGGCGATCAAGGCGCTCTGGGACGTCCTGGTGCCCTTCGCCGGGTACGCGTTCAACAAGGCGCACTCCTCCGCGTACGGCCTGGTCACCTACTGGACCGCGTATCTCAAGGCCAACTACCCGGCCGAGTACATGGCGGCGCTGCTCACCTCGGTGCGCGACGACAAGGACAAGTCGGCGATCTACCTCAACGAGTGCCGCCGTATGGGCATCAAGGTGCTGCCGCCCAATGTGAACGAGTCCGAGTCCAACTTCGCCGCCCAGGGCGACGACGTGATCCTCTTCGGCCTCTCCGCGGTCCGCAACGTCGGGACGAACGTGGTGGAGTCGATCATCCGCTCCCGCAAGGCCAAGGGGAAGTACAGCTCCTTCCCCGACTACCTCGACAAGGTCGAGGCCGTGGCCTGCAACAAGCGCACCACCGAATCGCTCATCAAGGCGGGCGCCTTCGACGAGATGGGGCACACCCGCAAGGGCCTCACCGCGCACTTCGAGCCCATGATCGACAACGTGGTGGCGGTCAAGCGCAAGGAGGCCGAGGGGCAGTTCGACCTCTTCGGCGGCGGAGAGGAGGACAGCTCCGAGCCCGGCTTCGGACTCGATGTGGAGTTCTCCGACATCGAGTGGGAGAAGTCGTATCTGCTCGCGCAGGAACGGGAGATGCTCGGTCTCTACGTCTCCGACCACCCGCTCTTCGGCCTGGAGCACGTGCTCTCGGACAAGAGCGACGCCGCCATCGCCGCGCTGACCGGCGGGGAGCACGCGGACGGCGCCGTGGTGACCATCGGCGGCATCATCTCCGGCCTCCAGCGCAAGATGACCAAGCAGGGCAACGCCTGGGCCATCGCGACCGTCGAGGACCTGGCGGGCACCATCGAGTGCATGTTCTTCCCGGCCACCTACCAGCTGGTCTCGACCCAGCTGGTCGAGGACACCGTGGTGTTCGTCAAGGGCCGTCTCGATAAGCGCGAGGACGTCCCGCGGCTGGTCGCGATGGAGATGCAGGTCCCCGACCTGTCGTCGGCGGGGACCAACGCCCCGGTGACGATCACCATCCCGACCGTGAAGGTCACCCCGCCGATGGTCAGCAGGCTCGGTGAGATCCTCTCCCACCACCGGGGCAACTCCGAGGTACGGATCAAGCTCCAGGGCTCCCGCAAGACCACGGTGCTCCGCCTCGACCGGCACCGGGTGCAGCCCGACCCGGCGCTCTTCGGTGATCTGAAGGTGCTGCTCGGCCCGGCTTGTCTGGCCGGCTGAGCGGAGCGGCCTGCCGGGGGAGCCGGTCCGGGAGACCGGCTGAGGGGCGCGCTGTGCACGGCGCGCCCCTCGAACATCATTACAGCGAAGATCAGTTGTGCCCGAAGCGCTTCTGGTGCTTGCGCGCGACATCCGACGGGTTGCCCGGCATCGACTGCGGCTGGGACTGGTTCTGTGAATCGAAGGAGCCGGACCGGCCGTCCTGGCCGCCGCCTTCGGCGGAGGACGAGCGGTCCTGCTGACTGTCGTGCTTGGGACGGTTCTTGTGCTTGGCCATGGTGATGCCTCCTTGAGGGGGACCGGGGCCTGCCGCCCTTCGGGCAGCAACTGCACTCTGACGGCAGGCCCCAGGGCCAGGGTCGCGACCAGATTCACATATCGCACAGACTGCCGCATTTTGGATCATTACCGTGCGTAATGAGGGCTTGTCCCGGGCGACTTCGGACCAACTTGGCGCTGCGCCACGCCGATGATCGAGTTCCGGCCGTTAACCCTCGCGCGGTCGGGCAGACTCGAAGGAAACCCGAAGCACTTCCCCTTCTCCCGAGGTACCCGAAAGAGGGTGGATCGCGTGGACCGCTGCGTCGTTCTGGTGGACGCCGGATACCTGCTGGGGGCCGCCGCGAGTCTCCTCGCGGGAGAACCCGCCCGCTCGCGCATCACGGTCGACCACGGGGCACTCATCCAGGGCCTGCGCGAGCGCGCCGAGGACGACACCGCGCAGCCGCTGCTGCGGATCTACTGGTTCGACGGTGCCCCCGACCGGGTACCGCAGCCCGAACACCGCAGACTGCGGGTGATGCCCCGGGTGACCGTCCGGCTGGGCGCGCTGACCCGCAGCGACGGCCGCTGGGCGCAGAAGGGCGTCGACGCCGCGATGCACGCGGAGCTGACCGAACTGGCCAGAAATCGCGCCTGCTCGGACATTGTGCTGGTCACCGGTGACGGAGATCTGCTGCCCGGTCTGATGTCGGCGAAGGAGCACGGCGTGGCCGTGCACCTCTGGGCGGTCCAGGCCGCCGACGGGGACTACAACCAGTCCGAGGACCTGGTCGCCGAGGCCGACGAACGCCGGGTGCTGGACCGGAGCTGGATCACCAAGGCCGTACGGGCCAAGGAGACCGGCGGGGTTTGCGCTCCGGCGCCCGTGCCCCGGCCGGAGATCGCCGCGATCCTCTCCGCCCCGCTGCCCGAGTCGGCGCTCGCCGCGTCGGCCGAGCGGGCGGCGCAGGCCGCGGCCGTGCACAGCGTCGCGCCCCCCGGCCGTGAGGACACCCGGCGGCCGACCGACGAGGAGCGGGCACACGCGGCGGCCAAGGCCGGTGTCCCCACCCCCAAGGACCTTGCCGGACTGCGCGGACCCGCGGCGCAGCCCGCCCAGCAGCCGGCGAACGCGACGCTGCGCTGGTCGTCGGAGCGTGGCTGGATCGAGCGCCCGGGCCAGGCCGGTGAGCCCCCGGAGATCGCCTCCCTGCCGACACTCGCCCAGGTCACCACCGCCGAGCAGCGGTGGGCCGACCGCGAGGAGGACATCACCACGGTCGGCGGTGACCCCTTCGAGGTGGGGCAGGTCTTCGCCAGGCGGTGGATGGAGCGGCTTCCGGACCCGGGCCAGGTGCAGAAACTGTCCGCGATGTATCCCCGGATCCCGCACCGGATCGACGGCGAGCTGCTGCGGTACGCGGCCAGGTTCGGGCTGCTCGCCCATAAGGACGACCAGATCGACGAGCACGACCGGTACGCGATCAGGGCCGGGTTCTGGCGGGAGATCGACGTACGGGCCACGGAGCACGCGCCCGAGGGGGAGCAGGCCGGACGCTGACGCGCCCGCCGCAGGCCACCGCCCGAGCGGCCCCGCACGGCCCCGGCGCCCCTGCGGGCCGCCCAACCCCGTAGGCTCGTCCCTCGTGAGTACGGGCAATGTGTGCGTGGTGCGCGAGCTGGTGAAGACGTACCCGGCCGCGCGCGGCAGACGGGGGGCTCCCGGCACGCCCGAGGTGCGGGCCACCGACGGCATCTCCCTGACCGTGCGCCGCGGCGAGATCTTCGGACTGCTCGGCCCGAACGGCGCGGGCAAGTCCACCCTCGTACGCCAGCTCACCGGGCTGATGCGGCCCGACTCCGGCCGGGTCGAGGTGCTCGGACACGACCTCGTACGCCATCCCGAACGCGCCGCGCGGCTGCTCGGCTATCTCGGCCAGGAGTCCACCGCGCTCGACGAACTGACCGTCGCGCTGGCCGCCGAGACCACCGGCCGGCTCCGCGGACTCTCCGTGCCGGACGCCCGCCGGGAGCGGGACGCCGTCCTCGATGAGCTGGGCATCACCGAACTCGCCGGGCGGCCGCTGCGCAAGCTCTCCGGCGGCCAGCGCAGACTCGCCTGTTTCGCCGCGGCACTCGTCGGGGACCGCTCACTGCTCGTCCTGGACGAGCCCACCACCGGGATGGACCCGGTCGCACGGCGCGCCGTGTGGGCCGCGGTCGACCGGCGGCGGGCGGAGCGCGGAGTGACCGTGCTGCTGGTCACCCACAACGTCATCGAGGCCGAGACCGTGCTGGACCGGGTCGCCGTCATCGAACGCGGCCGGGTGATCGCCTGCGACACCCCGGCCGGGCTGAAGGCCCAGGTCGCCGGCGAGGTCCGGGTCGAACTGGTCTGGCGGGAGCGGGCGCCGCTCGATATCCCGGAGGTCGCCGTACTGCGCGAGTCCGCGCAGGAGTCGGGGCGCCGCTGGGTGCTGCGGCTCGCGCCCGACGCGGCGCGGGCCGCCGTCGCCGCGGTGACCGGCGGCCCCGCCTTCACCGCTCTCGACGACTTCACGCTGTCCACACCGAGCCTGGAGGACGTGTACATGGCGCTGGGCGGCCGTACGAAGGGGCTGGTGAAGGCGTGACCGCAGCGGTCTCCGCAGAGTCGCAGCCGTACCCGGGGGTCCCGGCACGCGGCGGGCCGGGCGTTCCCGAAGGCGCGGGGGCCCCGGGGAGCCTGCCCGACCCCGGCGCGGCCGACGCCGGAGCGGTCACCGAGGCCGCACCGCTCGCACCGCGCGCCCGGCTGCTGCCCGCGCTCGGCGCGGTCTACCGGGCGCAGCTGTCCCGGGCCCGGGTGGCGCGCATCCCGCTGCTCTTCGTGGCGACCTTCCAGTCGGTCGGGATCATGATCCTGATGCGCGGGGTGGTCGACGGCGGCGACGAGGCCCGCGCCGTGGTGGCGGGCTCGGCCGTCCTGGTCGTGGCGTTCGTCGCGCTCAACCTGCTCGCGCAGTACTTCGGGCAGCTGCGCGCCAGCGGCGGACTCGACCACTACGCCACCCTGCCGGTGCCGCCCGCGTCCGTGGTGCTGGGGACCGCGGGGGCGTACGCCTCCTTCACCGTGCCCGGCACGGTCGTCACGGCCGTCGCGGGTTCCGTTCTCTTCCAGCTGCCGCTGGCACATCTGTGGGTGCTCGCCGCCGTCGTCCCCCTCGCGGGAGCGGCGCTCGCCGGGCTCGGCGCGGCCCTGGGACTGCTCGCACCGCGCCAGGAACTGGCCACCCTGCTCGGGCAGCTGGGGATGTCCGCCGCGCTGCTCCTCGGCGTGCTGCCGGCCGCCCGGCTGCCGGAGCCGATCGCGTACGCCCGTGACCTGCTGCCCTCCACCTACGGTGTGGAGGCGCTGGCCCGTACCTTCGGGGACCACCCCGACTGGCCGGCGGTCGGGGCCGACCTCGCGGTCTGCGCGGCCGTCGGGGTCGTCTCGCTGGCCGTGGCGACGTGGGCCTACCGGCGGGCGGCGGTCCGGTGAGGCGGCGCACAGGGCCGCCTGGCACGATGGCAGAGTGACCGCGCCACTGACACCTCCGCACCAGCCGCCGAACGACGACCCGTGGCAGAAGGGTCCTTCGGGAGCCACCCCCTGGCCGGGGCCCGACCGGTCGGGCCCCGGCCAGGGGCCGGGACTCCGCACCGAGCTGGTGCAGGCGGCCGTCGTCGCGCTCCTGGTGGCGGTGGCGGGCGTCCTGCTGGGCGTGCTCTGGATGTGGCTCGCGCCGCGTGTTCCGCTGATCTCCGACGGCAAGGCGGTCTACCTCAAGGACTCCGAGGGCGAGCAGGCGATCGGCGGGGACGGTACGTTCGCGCTGCTCGGGCTTGCTTTCGGCGTGGTGAGCGCCGCCGCGGTCTTCCTCTTCCGCAAGCGCGGCGGTGTACCGCTGGTCCTCGCCCTCGCGGTCGGCGGGCTGCTCGGTTCGCTGCTGGCCTGGCGGGTCGGGATCTGGCTCGGCCCGTCGCAGGACGTGGTCGCGGCGGCCAAGCACGCGGGCAAGGGCGTCACCTTCGACGCACCGCTGAAACTGGCCGCCAAGGGCGCGCTGCTCGCGTGGCCGGTGGCGGCGATGATCGTGCATCTGGGGGTGACCGCGGTGTTCGGGCCCCGGGACCCCGAGCCGGTGTGGGCTCCGCAGCCCCTGCCCGCTCCGCCGTTCCCGCAGGCGTACGGGGACGCTCCGGAGTGGCCGGACCAGAAGCCGTAGCAGCCGCCCCGACGGTCCGGGGCCGTCACGTCGTGGGCCTCCTGCCGGAGCGGCCCCGAAAGCTTCCGCGATCTACTGGGCCCGTCCCACCGTGGCCAGCAGCGCCCCGGTGAGCGCCGTCAGATCGGCCGGGGACAGCTCGACCTCCAGCCCTCTGCGCCCGGCCGACACACAGATCGTGCCGTGCGCCGAGGCCGACGCGTCCAGCACCGTGCGCAGGCGTTTGCGCTGGCCCAGTGGGGAGATACCGCCCAGGACGTACCCCGTGGTGCGTTCGGCCGCCGCCGGGTCCGCCATCGTGGCGCGCTTGCCGCCCACCGCCGCGGCCAGGGCCTTGAGATCCAGAGTGCCCGCGACCGGGACGACGGCCACCGTGAGTTCGCCGTCCACATCGGCCACCAGCGTCTTGAAGACCCGGTCGGGGGTGACACCGAGCGCCTCGGCGGCCTCCCCGCCGTAGGAGGCGGCCGCCGGGTCGTGTGCGTAGGTGTGCAGCGTGTACGCCGTCCCGGCTGCGGCCAGGGCCGCCGTGGCGGGAGTGCCGCCCGACTGCTGCTTCTTCGCCTTCTTCGCCACGCGGGCGCTCCTCGGGTCCGGTCGGGGCCGGGCAGCCGGCCGCAGGGTCAGTTGAGGTGGGTGGGGGCCCGGGTCAGATCCGTCGCGGGCAGCGACGGCAGATGCCGGATCACCGCGGTCTCCGAGCGCAGCAGCTTCAGCTCCTCGCGCAGCCGGGCCGCGATGTCCGGCGCTTCGAGCAGCCGCTGCTTGGCCGGTACGTCGAGCACGGCCGCCGCCGCGACCAGGTACGAGACCACGGAGGGCTCATCGGGCAGCTCGGCACCGGTGGTGAGCGAGCGTTCCCGCGCCCCGGCCAGCCGCTTCTGATACGAGCGGAAGGCGCGCAGCACACCCTCGGCGAGGGCGCCCGCGTCGTCCCCCGCCTCCTCGGGCAGCTCCTCGACCTCGGCGGTGAGGTACGGGCCTGTCGCGTCCAGCGCACCGATCCGCACCCGCGCCGTGCCGGTGGCGAGCACCTCGAAACTGCCGTTGTCCCGCTCCCGGATCGTCGCCGCGTCCGCGATGCAGCCGATGGAGTGCAGGGCGGTGGCCGGGTCGTCGCCGAAACCGGCGGCCGGGCCCGGCTCGGGCAGCGCGGCGCCGCCGGGCAGCCCCGGCAGCGTCGGCGCCACTTCCGAACCGTCGCGGATGGCGACGACGGCGAAGCGCCGGGGCTCGGCCTCGTCGTCCACCTTCAGCAGGTCGCGCATCATGGCGCGATAACGCTCCTCGAAGATGTTCAGAGGCAGCACGAGGCCCGGGAACAGCACCGAGTTCAGCGGGAAGAGAGGGAGGCGCGCGGTGGTCACAGCGGTCAAGCGTAATGGCCGCGGCCGCGGGCGCGCCCCGTTCTGTCGCGCCGCCCGCCGTCGGGGGCTGCCAGTACGCGTACGGCGCCGCGCAGTTCGAGGAACCGGCCCAGCGGATCGTCACTCAGCCGGGCCCACGGGAACGAGGTCACATCCGGGCCGATCAGCCGGAACTGCTCCAGCGCGTCGGCCCACCTCTCCCGGTGGGCCAGCACGTACACGAGCACGTTCCTGATCTCCGCCAGCAGCGGCTCGCCCGGCCCGTGACCGGCGGACAGGGCGATGGCGCGGTCCGCCGCCGCGTCGATACGCCCGGGGGCCGCATCGGGGCGCCCGCCCCCGGCGATGAAGGCGAAGGCCGCTCGTACCGGCAGGGCCCGCACCAGTGCTCCGGGCGGTGCCTCGTCGGCCGCCTGCTCCGCGAAGTCGAAGCACTCGCGGTGCGAGCCGTGCCACTGTGCGGACAGATAGCGCAGCGCGGCCACATGGCAGCCGTAGTGCCAGGGGGAGCGGCGCAGCGCCTGTTCCCAGAGGGTCTCGAACGTGGTGTGCCCGGCGTGCACACCGCGGGCGTGGTCCAGCGCGAGGCGCCACGGCACCGGGTCCCTGGGGTCACCGGCGGCCGCCGCGTCGATCAGCGGGCCGACCTCCCTCAGCAGTTCGGCGCGGGCGGGGGAGCCCCAGGCCCTGAGGACCGCGAGGGCGGCGGCGAGGAGCAGGGCGTCGGGGTCGCGCGGCGAGGCGGCGAGCCAGCCGGAGAGCCAGGCGTCCCTGCCGAGTGCGAAGGCGGCGAGCCGGGTGAGGTAGCGGTCGCGGTCCTCCCATCCGGCCGTCGTACGGGTGGCGGCCAGCAGGGCCGCCGCCGGTCCGTGGTCCCCGTCGGCCGCCGCGACGAGCACGGGCGCCAGCCGGGCGTCGGGGACGTCCAGCAGCACCTCTTCGTCGTGGGGCCCGTCCGGCACTGCGGCGGGCCGGGGCGGCAGACGGCGCGCCGTGCCGGTCAGGGAGCGCAGCGAACGCAGGGGAATGGCGCGGAGGGAGGGCAGGGCCGTGATGAGGGACATGGTGCGGACCATTGAAAACCGCAGGTGAGGACGGCGCCAGGGGGAGGACGTGAAGCTTTCGTATCGGGCTGATGGTTGTACGCGGAGTGGTCAAGGAGAGGTAAAGAGCAGCGGCGGCAAAGCGGCGGTCCGCACACGTCCCGGCAGCCGCGTCCGCCCCGCCGGGCTCTTCGGCCACGGCCGCCCCGTCCGTCCCGTCAGCTCCGCCAGCCCCGTCAGCTCCGCCAGGCGCCCGCCCTGCCGTCCGCGCGCCCTGTCCGCCCGACGCGCGCTCCGCCCGCCAGGCCCGCCCCGCCGCCCGCCAGGCCCGCCCCCTCAGCTGCGGCGCAGCAGCCGCGTCGCCCCCGTCGCGACCGTCGTGGCCAGGATCCAGCCGAGCACGATCAGCGCCGCCGCCGTCCACTGCCAGCCGCCGGACAGCTTCCAGTAGCCGTCCTGGCCGAGGTTGACCACCGGGATCAGCAGGTCCAGTGCGTAGAGCGCCGCGTTCCACTGCGGATGGCCGTCCGGGCTGATCGGCTTCGGGTCGTACCGCGAGAACGCGACCGTGCCCGCCGCCCAGAGCACCGCCATCCAGAGCGCGGCCCGCCCCGGCCGGTAGCCGTACGCCACCGTCCAGTCCTGGAGGTAGCCCCACACCTTGGCGGCCAGCGGCAGCGTCTCGCGGCGCCGGCGCTGCTTCGCCAGCAGCACCTCGCGCGCGTCGGCGTCCTCACCGCTGTTGCGGAGCACCGAGGCCAGCCGCTCGTACGGCTCCGGCGCGTATTCCGGGGTCGCCGCCGTCACCCACTCAAGGCGCTGCTCCAGCGGGAAGTGGCCGACCGGGATGAGGTTCTCGTAGCTGAAACCGCCCATCGCCAGACCGCCGGGACCCGGCCAGCTGGTCGACATGTCGACCAGGTTGACCACCTTGGCGCCGGACAGCACCACCCGGCCCTGCTCGGGGCGGTCCCCGAGGAAGCGCAGTTCGGGCGTCTGGATACGGCGCAGCGAGAGCTCCTGGTCGCTGTGCATACGGAACTTCGCACTCCGCAGGTCGAGCGCGTCCCCGAACCGCCCGTCGTCCAGCCGTATCCCGCCGACGCACTCGAACGGCTGAAGTCTCGTCCCGTACGGCGGAGTCGGCCCCGTGCCGTACGGAGGGGTGGTGCCCCCGCCGTCCGGAGCCACCCCCGCCGCCGAGAGATAGAGAGTGCGCTCCACGGAGAGCTGCGGGGCGTTGAGCGCCCGCCGCCCGTCCGGGTTCAGCAGCCGACTGCCGTTGAAGCTCAGCGAAACGCCGATCCGCGCCGAGCGCAGACTCACCTCGCCGTGCGACTCGATCATCTCGGCCTGCAGGTCCTGCGCCACGTACAGCCCGTCCGCCGCGATCGAGCGGCCCTTGCGGTCCGGGTGCACCACGATCATGTTGATCAGCAGATCCGTGCCGATCTGTGCGTCGGTCAGCCGGATGCCGCCCGCCACCCGGCAGCGCGGCAGATGCAGATCGCCCTCACTGTGCAGCCGGGCCGCCTCCAGACGCGGCATCGCGCAGCCGACCATCCGGACCGTGGTGACCCGGCACTCGGGAAGCAGCACCTCGTCCTCGAACCGGCAGCCGGTCAACTCCACGTACGGAGTGACCGTGCCGCCCGCGAGATCCAGCGCGCCGGTGATCTGCACCCCGGTCAGTTTGAGCGAGGAGACGCGCCCGGCCAGCGCGGGCGGACCACTGAGCAGCAGCAGGGCCACCACACGCGCCCGGACCGTGCGCTCCGGGCCCCAGGTCCGTGCCGAGAGCGGGTTGTCCATGACCGGGTTGCGGGTGCGCAGATCGTACGTACTGCCGTTGCGGAAGGCCTCCCACATGCCCAGCTCGGCGCCGGTCAGCCAGTCGGGCGCATGCTCGTCGTGCTGCGCCTCTGTCACTGCCGCCCCTCCCTGCCCACGAGTGATGGAGTGAACGCTAGCGGTCACCGCGAGGGGGCCAGTTGTGTATCAGCCACTGATACGGGCGACCGGAGGCCGCGGCCGGTCTGAGAGAATTGGGGGCATGATCTCCCGAATCGATCTGCGCGGCGACGCCCTCCCCGAGGGCGGCGACCTGCGCGACCTGCTGCCCCGTGCCGACTTCGATGTACAGGCCGCCCTGGAAAAGGTGCGGCCGATCTGCGAGGACGTGCACCATCGTGGCGACGCGGCGCTGATCGAGTACGCGGAGAAGTTCGACGGGGTGCGGCTGGACCGGGTGCGGGTGCCCGCCGAGGCCCTGGCCGATGCCCTGGACCGGCTCGACCCGGCGGTCCGGGCGGCCCTGGAGGAGTCGGTCAGGCGCGCCAGGCTGGTCCACCGGGCCCAGCGGCGCGCCGAGCACACCACGCAGGTCGTCCCCGGCGGCAAGGTGACCGAGAAGTGGGTACCGGTCGAGCGTGTCGGGCTGTACGCGCCGGGCGGACGCTCCGTCTACCCCTCGTCCGTGGTCATGAACGTGGTGCCCGCGCAGGAGGCAGGCGTCGAGTCGATCGCCCTCGCCTCCCCGGCGCAGAAGGAGTTCGGCGGTCTGCCCCACCCGACGATCCTGGCCGCCTGCGCGCTGCTCGGCATCGACGAGGTGTACGCGGCCGGTGGCGCCACCGCCGTCGCGATGTTCGCGTACGGCACCGAGTCCTGCCCCCCGGCCAACATGGTCACGGGCCCCGGAAACATCTGGGTCGCCGCGGCCAAGCGGTACTTCACCGGCCGGATCGGCATCGACGCCGAGGCGGGCCCGACCGAGATCGCCGTACTCGCCGACGCCACCGCCGACCCCGCCCATGTCGCCGCCGACCTGATCAGCCAGGCCGAGCACGACCCGATGGCCGCCGCCGTCCTCGTCACCGACTCGGCCGAGCTCGCCGACGCGGTCGAGAAGGAGCTGGCCCCGCAGGTCGCGGCCACCAAACACGTCACCGACCGGATCGTCCCTGCCCTGGAGGGCAAGCAGTCCGCGATCGTCCTGGTCGACTCGGTGGACGACGGCCTGAAGGTCGTGGACGCGTACGGAGCCGAGCACCTGGAGATCCAGACCGCCGACGCAGCCGCCGTCGCCGCCCGGGTCCGCAACGCCGGAGCCGTCTTCGTCGGCCCCTGGGCCCCGGTCTCCCTCGGTGACTACTGCGCGGGCTCCAACCACGTCCTGCCCACCGGCGGCTGCGCCTGCCACTCGTCCGGCCTCTCGGTCCAGTCGTTCCTGCGCGGCATCCACATCGTCGACTACACCCGGGACGCGCTCGCCGATGTCACCCACCACGTGGTGGCGCTCGCCGAGGCCGAGGACCTGCCCGCACACGGCGCCGCCCTCAAGGCGAGGTTCGGATGGCAGGTGCCCACCGCATGACCGGCATCGACGATCTGCCCGTACGCGAGGAACTGCGCGGCCAGTCGCCCTACGGGGCGCCCCAACTGGACGTCCCCGTACGGCTGAACACCAACGAGAACCCGTACCCGCTGCCCGAGGAGCTGGTCGACCGGATCGCCGAGCGCGTCCGCGACGCGGCCCGCACCCTCAACCGCTACCCCGACCGCGAGGCCACCGAGCTCCGCACCGAGCTGGCCCGCTACCTCACCAGGACGGCCGGGCACCCGGTCGATGCGGTCAACGTCTGGGCGGCGAACGGCTCGAACGAGGTCATCCAGCAGCTGCTCCAGACCTTCGGCGGCCCCGGCCGCACCGCGATCGGCTTCGAGCCCTCGTACTCGATGCACGCCCTCATCGCACGCGGCACCGGCACCGGCTGGATCTCCGGACCGCGCAACGAGGACTTCACCATCGACGTCGCCGCGGCCGAGCGCGCCATCGCCGAGAACCGCCCCGACGTCGTCTTCATCACCTCGCCCAACAACCCCACCGGCACCGCCGTCGACACCGCCACCGTCCTCGCGCTGTACGAGGCCGCGCAGGCGGCGGGCCCCTCGATGGTCGTGGTGGACGAGGCGTACGGCGAGTTCAGCCACGCGCCCTCGCTGCTCCCGCTGATCGAGGACCGGCCCCACCTGGTCCTCTCCCGGACCATGTCCAAGGCGTTCGGCGCGGCCGGGCTGCGCCTCGGCTACCTCGCGGCCGACCCGGCTGTGGTCGACGCCGTCCAGCTCGTACGGCTGCCGTACCACCTGTCCTCCGTCACCCAGGCCACCGCGCTCGCCGCCCTGGAGCACACGGATACCCTGTTGCGGTACGTCGAGCAGCTGAAGGCCGAGCGCGACAGGCTCGTCGGCGAGCTGCGCTCCATCGGATACGACGTGACGGAGTCCGACGCCAACTTCATCCAGTTCGGCCGCTTCCAGGACGCCCCGGCCGCCTGGCGGGCGATCCTCGGCCACGGGGTCCTGGTCAGGGACAACGGGGTCCCCGGATGGCTGCGGGTCTCCGTGGGCACTCCGGCCGAGAACGACGCGTTCCTCGAAGCGGCACGCGCACTGCACAAGGAGATCACCGCATGACTCGCGTGGGCCGCATCGGACGGGTGGAACGCACCACCAAGGAGACCTCGGTCGTGGTCGAGATCGATCTCGACGGCACGGGCAAGGTCGATGTGTCGACAGGCGTCGGCTTCTACGACCACATGCTCGACCAGCTGGGCCGTCACGGCCTCTTCGACCTCACCGTCAAGACCGACGGCGACCTGCACATCGACTCGCACCACACCATCGAGGACACCGCCCTCGCGATCGGCGCCGCCTTCAAGCAGGCGCTCGGCGACAAGGTGGGCATCTACCGGTTCGGCAACTGCACGGTGCCGCTGGACGAATCGCTCGCCCAGGTCACCGTCGACCTCTCGGGCCGCCCCTACCTGGTGCACACCGAGCCGGAGAACATGGCGCCGATGATCGGCAGCTACGACACGACGATGACCCGGCACATCCTGGAGTCCTTCGTCGCGCAGGCGCAGATCGCGCTGCACGTCCACGTACCGTACGGGCGCAACGCCCACCACATCGTGGAGTGCCAGTTCAAGGCCCTGGCCCGCGCGCTGCGTTACGCGTCCGAGCACGACCCGCGCGCAGCGGGCATTCTTCCTTCGACCAAGGGCGCCCTGTAAGCATGACTGGCCTCAACACCATCCTCATCGTCGTCGGCCTCTTCCTGGCCGGCGGTGTCTACTCCTTCGTCAAGCAGAAGATGCCCGCGGGCCTCATCGTGCTGCTCTCCATCGGGGCCGTGATGTGCCTGGCGGCGGGTGTGATGCGCATCCAGGGGATCTGGACATGACCGCCCGGAAGAAGGCCGTGGTCTTCGACTACGGCTTCGGCAACGTCCGTTCCGCCGAGCGCGCCCTCGCGCACGCCGGCGCGGAGGTCGAGATCACCCGTGACTTCGACCGCGCCATGAACGCCGAAGGGCTGCTCGTCCCGGGCGTCGGCGCCTTCTCCGCCTGTATGAAGGGGCTGAAGGAGGCGCGCGGCGACTGGATCGTCGGCCGCCGCCTGGCCGGTGGCCGGCCCGTCATGGGGATCTGCGTCGGGATGCAGATCCTCTTCGAGCGCGGCATCGAGCACGGCGTGGAGACCGAGGGCCTCGACGAGTGGCCCGGCACGGTCGGCCCGCTCAAGGCCGACGTCGTCCCGCACATGGGGTGGAACACCGTGGAGGCCCCGGCGGACACCGAGCTCTTCGCCGGGCTCGACGCCGGAGCGCGCTTCTACTTCGTGCACTCCTACGCGGCGCACGACTGGTCGCTCGAAGTCACCAACGCCAACATCCGCGCCCCGCGCGTCACTTGGGCCACCCACGGCGAACGCTTCGTGGCGGCCGTCGAGAACGGCGCCCTGACGGCCACCCAGTTCCACCCCGAGAAGTCCGGCGACGCCGGCGCCCAGCTGCTGACCAACTGGATCGGAACCCTCTGATGTCCGCCTTGCAGAAGAAGCTCGAACTCCTCCCCGCCGTCGACGTCCGGGACGGCCAGGCGGTCCGCCTCGTCCACGGTGAGTCCGGCTCCGAGACCTCCTACGGCTCCCCGCTGGAAGCCGCACTCGCCTGGCAGCGGGCGGGTGCGGAATGGCTGCATCTGGTCGATCTCGACGCGGCCTTCGGCACCGGCGACAACCGGAAGCTGATCTCCGAGGTCACCTCGGCGATGGACATCAAGGTCGAACTCTCCGGCGGCATCCGCGACGACGCCTCACTGGCCGCCGCGCTCGCCACCGGCTGCACCCGGGTCAACCTCGGCACCGCGGCCCTGGAGACCCCCGAGTGGGTCGCGAAGATCATCGCCGAGCACGGCGACCAGATCGCGGTCGGCCTCGACGTACGCGGCACGACCCTGCGCGGCCGCGGCTGGACCCGGGACGGCGGCGACCTCTACGAGACGCTCGCCCGCCTCGACTCCGAGGGCTGCGCCCGCTACGTCGTCACCGACATCGCCAAGGACGGCACCCTCCAGGGCCCCAACCTGGAGCTCCTGAAGAACGTCTGCGCGGCCACCGACAAGCCGGTCGTCGCATCCGGCGGTGTCTCCTCGCTCGACGACCTGCGGGCCATCTCCTCGCTCGTCCCCTCGGGCGTGGAGGGCGCGATCGTCGGCAAGGCGCTCTACGCCAGGGCGTTCACCCTGGAAGAGGCGCTCGAAACGGTGGCGGCGGCATGAGCGACGGCGCCACGGGCGACGGCGTACGCCGTATCTCGTCCGGCGGGCCGTGGGAGGAGTCCATCGGCTACTCCCGCGCGGTGGAGCTGCCCAACGGCCTCGTCCTGGTCTCCGGCTGCACCTCGGTGACCGGCGGCCGGATCGCGGAGGGCGGCCCGTACGAACAGGCCGTCACCGCCTTCGGTGTCGCCGTCGACGCGCTCAAGGAGCTCGGGCTCGGCGCCGGGGACGTGGTCCGCACCCGGATGTACGTCACACACGCCCGCGACGTGGACGAGGTCGGCCGGGCCCACAAGGAACTGTTCGGCGCGGTGCGCCCCGCCGCGTCCATGATCATCGTCTCCGGTTTCATCGACCCCAGCCTGGTCGTCGAGGTCGAGGTGGAGGCATACCGGGGAGCGCGCGCATGACACTGGCCGTACGGGTCATTCCCTGCCTGGACGTGGACAACGGCCGCGTCGTCAAGGGCGTCAACTTCCAGAACCTCCGGGACGCGGGCGACCCCGTCGAGATGGCCAGGCTCTATGACGCCGAGGGCGCCGACGAGCTGACCTTCCTCGACATCACCGCGTCGTCCGGCAACCGCGAGACGACCTACGACGTGGTGCGCCGCACCGCCGAGCAGGTCTTCATCCCGCTCACGGTCGGCGGCGGCGTCCGCACCACCGAGGATGTCGACAAGCTGCTGCGCGCGGGCGCCGACAAGGTCGGGGTGAACACCGCGGCCATCGCCCGCCCCGAGCTGATCAGCGAGATCGCCGAGCGCTTCGGCCGTCAGGTGCTCGTCCTCTCGGTCGACGCGCGCCGGACCGCCGCCGGCACCTTCGAGGTCACCACGCACGGCGGGCGCCGGGGCACGGGTATCGACGCCGTCGAGTGGGCGCACCGGGCGGCCGGTCTCGGGGCGGGCGAGATCCTGCTCAACTCCATGGACGCCGACGGCACCAAGGACGGCTACGACACCGAGATGATCGCCGCGGTACGCGCCCGGGTCACCGTGCCGGTCATCGCGAGCGGCGGCGCGGGCGCCCTGGGACACTTCCCCCCGGCCGTCGGGGCGGGCGCCGACGCGGTGCTCGCCGCATCGGTCTTCCACTTCGGCGACCTGCGGATCTCCCAGGTCAAGGACGAGCTGCGACAGGCCGGACACCCGGTCAGGTAGAGCCGTACGGCCGCCCCTCCTCAAAAGGGGGCGGCCGTCTCTCACATGCCGAGTCTGGCCTCGATCGCCCTGGCCGCCGCCTCCGCGTCCCCGTCGACCTCCACCCTCGCCGCGTCCTGGCGGCCGAAGGCGAACATCGTCAGCTCGTCCGGCTCCCCGGTGACGGTCACCACCGGCGTGCCCCGGTGCGCGACCACGGTCTGGCCGTCCGGGCGCCGCAGCACGAGCCCCACCGGCGCCCGGCGCCCCATCAGCCTGGCGCCCTTCTCCAGCCGCCGCCACAGCGCCTCGGCGAAGACCGGGTCCACCTCACGGGGCGACCAGTCGGGCTGGGCCCGCCGGACGTCCTCGGCGTGCACGAAGAACTCGACCGCGTTGGCACCCTCGTCCACCTGCTTGAGCGAGTACGGCGAGAACTTGGGCGGCCCCGTACGGATCAGCTGGATCAGCTCCTCGTACGGCTTCGCGGTGAATTCGCCCTGCACCCGGTCGAGGCGCCCCTTGAGCGCGCCGATCATGATGCCGCCCGCCGCGTCGAGCCGCCGTTCGCGTACCACCACATGGGCGGCGAGATCCTTTGTCCTCCAGCCCTCGCAGAGCGTCGGGGCGCCGGGACCCGCCGCCTCCAACAGGTCGGCGAGGAGAAGTCGTTCGCGCTTGGCATGGGTCGACATGACCGCCAGCGTACGACCGCACGCGCCGTTCCGCCCAGTGGACGGCGGCCCGCCCGGGGCCGCGGGGGCGGCACAATGGAGCCATGACCCGCACGCCCGGCACGCCGCAGTCCAGCAGTCTCGATCCCGCGATCGCCGCCCGCCTCAAGCGCTCGGCGGACGGGCTGGTGCCCGCCATCGCCCAGCAGTACGACACGGGCGAGGTACTGATGCTCGGCTGGATGGACGACGAGGCCCTGCACCGCACCCTCACCACAGGACGCTGCACCTACTGGTCGCGCAGCCGCCGGGAGTACTGGGTCAAGGGCGACACCTCCGGGCACGTACAGCACGTCAAGTCGGTCGCACTCGACTGCGACGCCGACACGCTGCTGGTGAAGGTGGACCAGGTCGGCGCCGCCTGCCACACAGGCGAGCGGACCTGCTTCGACGCCGACGTCCTGCTGGGCTGATCCGGCGGCCATCCGCCGCGTTCCCCGGCCGGTCTAAGCTTCCGCCATGGACCTGGAGACCTTCCGCAAGCTCGCCGCCGACCGCCGTGTCATCCCCGTGAGCCGCACCCTGCTCGCCGACGGAGACACCCCGGTGGGTCTCTACCGGAAGCTCGCCGCCGAGCGCACCGGCACCTTCCTCCTGGAGTCCGCCGAGAACGGGCGCACCTGGTCCCGCTACTCCTTCATCGGAGTACGGTCCGCCGCCACTCTCACCGAGCGCGACGGCGCCACCCACTGGGAGGGCGCCCCGCCGGTCGGCGTCCCGGTCGACGGCGACCCGCTGCAGGCATTGCGCGCCACGGTCGAGGCGCTGCACACCCCGCGCGACCTGGCGGGCGGCCTGCCGCCCTTCACCGGCGGCATGGTCGGCTACCTCGGCTACGACATCGTGCGCAGGCTGGAGAAGGTCGGACCCGGCGAGCGCGACGACCTGAAACTGCCCGAGCTGACCATGCTGCTCACCTCGGACCTCGCCGTGCTCGACCACTGGGCTGGCACCGTCATGCTGATCGCCAACGCGATCAACCACAACGACCTCGACACCGGCGTCGACGAGGCGTACGCGGACGCCATCGCCCGGCTCGACGCCATGGAGGCCGACCTCGCGCGCCCCGCCGGGACCGCCCCCGCCGTACTCCCCGCGTCCGAGCTGCCCGAGTACACCGCGCTCTGGGGCGGCACCGACTACCAGAACGTCGTCGAGGACATCAAGGAGCGCATCCGGGCCGGTGAGGCCTTCCAGGTGGTCCCCTCCCAGCGCTTCGAGACGGCCTGCACGGCGAGCGCCCTGGACGTCTACCGGGTGCTGCGCGCCACCAACCCCTCGCCGTACATGTACCTCTTCCGCTTCGACGGCTTCGACGTCGTCGGCTCCAGTCCCGAGGCCCTGGTCAAGGTCGAGGACGGCCGCGCCCTGGTGCACCCGATCGCCGGGACCCGGCACCGCGGCGCCACCCCGCGCGAGGACCAGGACCTCGCCGACGAGCTGCTCGCCGACCCGAAGGAGCGCGCGGAGCACCTGATGCTGGTCGACCTCGGCCGCAACGACCTCGGGCGGGTCTGCGAGCCGGGCTCCGTCGAGGTCGTCGACTTCATGTCGGTCGAGAAGTACTCGCACGTGATGCACATCGTCTCCACCGTGACCGGCCGGGTCGCCGAGGGACGCACCGCCTTCGACGTCCTCACCTCCTGCTTCCCCGCCGGCACCCTCTCCGGCGCCCCCAAGCCCCGTGCGCTGCAGATCATCGACGAGCTGGAGCCGACCCGCCGCGGGCTCTACGGCGGCTGCGTCGGCTATCTGGACTTCGCGGGCGACTCGGACACCGCCATCGCCATCCGTACGGCGCTGCTGCGCGACGGCACCGCCTATGTGCAGGCCGGGGCGGGCGTGGTCGCCGACTCCGACCCGGTCTCCGAGGACAACGAGTGCCGCAACAAGGCGGCGGCCGTGCTCCGCGCCGTCGGTTCGGCCAACCGCCTCACCGGCCCTTCGGGGCATAGGGGATAGTGGAGGCGTGAGTGCCGTACCCCCGCCCCGATCCGAAGCAGGACCGGCCGCACCCTCCCCGGGCAGCCGCCGCAGTCTTGCCACCGCCCTGATACTCGGCGCAGTCGGCGCTGCCGTCGTCCTCCTCGCCTCCGGGCAGACCTGGGCCCGGGGCAACGCACCGGTCGGCGGCGGCGCACTGCCGCTCACGGCCGACGGCGGCGATGTCACCGGGGTGCCCACGGCCCTCGCGATCGTCGGTCTGGCCGCCCTCGTCGCCGTGTTCGCGGTACGCAGCGCGGGCCGTCTCCTCGTCTCCGCGCTGCTCGCGCTCTGCGGGGCCGGCGCCGCCGTGGCGGCCTTCGCCGGGGCGAGCGACAGCTCAGCACTGGACGAGAAGGCCGCCACCACCGCAGGGAACACCGCCACCACCATCGAGGCGCTCTCCCACACCGCCTGGCCGTACGTGGCCGCCTTCGGCAGCCTGCTGATCCTCTGCGCGGGGCTGCTCGCACTCCGCTACGGCAGACAGTGGCCCGCGATGTCCAGCCGGTACGAGCGCGACGGCACCCCCCGTCCGCGCCGCCCGCGCCGGGCGCCGGACCCGGAGCGGCCCGAGGAGATCTGGAAGGCGCTCGACCGAGGCGAGGACCCCACCCGGGAAGCGTGACGGACAGCTCACCCCCCAGCTCAACCCCCGGAGCCGCGGTGCGCGACAATGGGTCTGAGCTTCCGGCGCCCGGCCCACCACGACTGGGCCGGGCGGCCGCGGAACACACGCCGGGTACAGGGCCTGGACACACAGCAACGAGGAGCAACTCATGGCGGGCAGCAGCCACGGACACACCCCGGCCGCCTGGACCGGCGTCATCATCGCCTTCATCGGGTTCTGCGTATCGGGCGCCTTCATGGTGATGGCCAGCCCGGTCGGGTTCGTCGCCGGACTCGTCGTCGTGGTCATCGGTGGCATCGTCGGGCTCGGTATGAAGGCCGCGGGGCTCGGCATGCCGAAGGAGTCCGAGGCCAGCATCCAGGCCCGCGCCCGCGCCGCCCAGGCGCAGGTGCACTGAGGCTCCGCTCCACGAGCACCGTCCTGTGGGGGCGCGGTCCGGTCGTCCGGGCCGCGCCCTTTCCCGTATGAGCTGCGCCTTCCCGCAGGAACAGGGAGAATCACCGCGTGGACCCCAACGCAGCCCCTGCCGCACTCCGCGCCCCGGCCCCGCCGCAGGCGTGGGGCCCGGCCGCCGGTCACCCCTCGCCCCTCGCCCCGGAGCCGCTGGTGCCACCGGCCCCCGAGCCGCTGCTGCGCCGGCTCCTCGTGCCGCTCGGCACACTGGCCGCGGTCGCCGCCGCCTTCACCTATGTCGGCGCCGTCGACCCCAACCACCCCGGCCACTACCCGGTCTGCCCGCTCTACGCGATCACCGGCGTCTACTGCCCCGGCTGCGGCGGTCTGCGCAGCGCCCACGCCGTCGCGCACGGCGACTTCGCGGCGGCCCTCGGTGACAACGCGCTCGCGGTCGCCGGGTACGGAGTCTTCGCCGTGGTGATGGCCGTATGGCTGGTTCGCGCCGTACAGGGACGGCCCGCGCGGGTCACACTCCGCCCGGCACTCTGGTGGGGAATCGGCGCGGTCGTGCTGGTCTTCAGCGTGCTGCGGAACCTTCCCTTCGGGGCGTTCCTGGCCCCGTGAGCGTCCGCGGAAGCGTCCACGGGGACGTCCACGCACTGGACTCCCGCGGGCCGGATGCGGGGCCCGGGGTCTTCTACGGATAACATCGGCATGGCTGATCCTGAACCATCCACACGTCCCGGAAGGGGGCCGCTCGCGTGAGTGTGCTCGACGAGATCATCGAAGGCGTACGCGCCGACCTCGCGGAGCGGCAGGCGAGCGTCAGCCTCGACGAGCTCAAGGACCGCGCCGCGAAGGCACCCCAGGCCAAGGACGGTGTCGCGGCCCTGCGCGGAGACAGCGTCAAGGTCATCTGCGAGGTCAAGCGCTCCAGCCCGTCGAAGGGCGCGCTGGCCGCCATCGCCGACCCCGCCGCGCTCGCCGCCGACTACGAGGCGGGCGGCGCCTCCGTCATCTCCGTCCTGACCGAGCAGCGCCGTTTCGGCGGCTCGCTGGCCGACCTGGAGGCTGTCCGCGCCAAGGTCGACATCCCGGTCCTGCGCAAGGACTTCATCGTCACCGCGTACCAGCTCTGGGAGGCACGGGCGTACGGAGCCGACCTGGTGCTCCTGATCGTCGCCGCGCTCGAACAGGAGGCGCTGGTCTCGCTGATCGAGCGCGCCGAGTCCATCGGGCTCACCCCGCTGGTCGAGGTGCACGACGAGGACGAGGCCGAGCGGGCGGCCGCCGCCGGCGCCCGGATCATCGGAGTCAACGCCCGTAACCTCAAGGACCTCAAGGTCGACCGCGGTACGTTCGAGCGCGTCGCACCCGAGATCCCCTCGCACATCGTCCGGGTCGCCGAGTCCGGTGTCCGCGGCCCGCACGACCTGATCGCCTACGCCAACGAGGGCGCCGACGCCGTGCTGGTCGGGGAGTCCCTGGTCACCGGCCGCGACCCGAAGGGTGCCGTCGCCGACCTGGTCGCCGCCGGAGCCCACCCGGCCCTGCGGCACGGACGGGACTGAGGCTCCCGTGGTCATAGCCGTTCTCGCGCGCGGGTGCCGCCCCCGCGGCTGCCGTGCGCCCGCACGGCGCGCGCGGGGACGGCGGGTGCGGTACCACATCGGTTCCGAACCCGGTCAGATCAACGGCATGCGATGGCGTCGCTGAGCAGCAGCTCAGCCATACGCTTCACTCCTGCGTACCACTACTCACGTGCTGTACTTACGTACCTGCGGAGATCACGCATGTCTTCAGAGTTCTTCATCCCGGATCCGGACGGCCGGATCCCCAGCGCCGAGGGTTACTTCGGTGACTTCGGCGGCAAGTTCATCCCCGAGGCGCTCGTCGCCGCGGTGGACGAGGTCGCCGTCGAGTACGACAAGGCGAAGGCCGATCCGGCCTTCGCGGCCGAGCTGAACGACCTCATGGTCGACTACACCGGCCGGCCGAGCGCCCTCACCGAGGTGCCGCGGTTCGCCCAGCACGCCGGTGGCGCACGGGTGTTCCTCAAGCGCGAGGACCTCAACCACACCGGATCGCACAAGATCAACAACGTGCTCGGCCAGGCGCTGCTCACCAAGCGCATGGGCAAGACCCGCGTCATCGCGGAGACCGGCGCCGGTCAGCACGGCGTCGCCACGGCGACCGCCTGCGCCCTGTTCGGCCTCGAATGCACCGTCTACATGGGCGAGATCGACACCGAGCGCCAGGCGCTCAACGTCGCCAGGATGCGGATGCTCGGCGCCGAGGTCGTCGCCGTGAAGTCCGGCAGCCGCACCCTCAAGGACGCCATCAATGAGGCGTTCCGCGACTGGGTCGCCAATGTGGACCGCACCCACTACCTCTTCGGCACGGTCGCCGGGCCGCACCCCTTCCCGGCGATGGTCCGCGACTTCCACCGGGTGATCGGCGTCGAGGCGCGGCGGCAGATCCTGGAGCGCGCCGGCCGGCTCCCGGACGCCGTCGCCGCGTGTGTCGGCGGCGGCTCGAACGCCATCGGGCTCTTCCACGCGTTCATCCCGGACACCTCGGTGCGTCTGGTCGGCTTCGAGCCCGCCGGGCACGGCATCGCGACCGGCGAGCACGCGGCCACGCTCTCCGCCGGTGAGCCGGGGATCCTGCACGGCTCCCGCTCGTACGTACTCCAGGACGAGGAGGGCCAGATCACCGAGCCCTACTCGATCTCCGCCGGGCTCGACTACCCCGGCATCGGCCCCGAGCACGCCTATCTGAAGGACGCCGGGCGGGGCGAGTACCGCGCGGTGACCGACGACGAGGCCATGCAGGCGCTGCGGCTGCTGTCGCGCACCGAGGGCATCATCCCGGCCATCGAGTCCGCGCACGCGCTGGCCGGTGCGCTGGATCTCGGCAAGGAGCTGGGCGAGGACGGGCTGATCGTGGTCAACCTGTCCGGCCGCGGCGACAAGGACATGGACACGGCTGCCCGTTACTTCGGGCTGTACAGCGCGGACGCGGAGGTGGCGGCCAAGTGAGCGGAACCAGCGGAACCAGCGCAAACGGCGGGCACGGCGGCAACACGGCCCTGCTGAGTTCGGTCCTGGCCGGGGCGAAGACGGAGGACCGGGCGGCGCTCATCGCCTACCTCCCGGCCGGATTCCCCACGGTGGACGGCGGGATCGCGGCGGTGAAGGCCGTGGTCGAAGGCGGCGCCGACATCGTCGAGGTGGGGCTGCCGCACAGCGACCCGGTCCTCGACGGACCGGTCATCCAGACCGCCGACGACATCGCGCTCAAGGGCGGCGTGAAGATCGCCGACGTACTGCGCACGGTGCGTGAGGGATACGAGGCCACGGGCGCGCCCATCCTCGTCATGACGTACTGGAACCCGATCGACCGGTACGGCGTCGAGCGGTTCACCGCCGAGCTGGCCGAGGCGGGCGGCGCCGGGTGCATCCTGCCCGACCTGCCGGTCCAGGAGTCCGCGCTCTGGCGTGAGCACGCGGAGAAGCACGGTCTGGCGACCGTCTTCGTCGTCGCGCCGAGCAGCAGGGACGAACGTCTTGCGACGATCACCGCCGCCGGATCGGGCTTTGTGTACGCGGCCTCGCTGATGGGGGTCACCGGCACCAGGAACTCCGTGGGCGAGCAGGCCCAGGAGCTGGTACGGCGCACCCGCGCCACCACCGAACTGCCGGTGTGCGTGGGGCTCGGGGTCTCCAACGCCGAACAGGCCGCCGAGGTCGCCGGGTTCGCCGATGGAGTGATCGTCGGATCCGCGTTCGTCAAGCGGATGCTCGACGCGGAGGACGCCGCCGCGGGCCTGGAAGGCGTCCGTGAACTGGCGGGCGATCTGGCCAAGGGCGTACGCCGAAGCTGACGCCGTCGCTCGTACGGGTGGAAGTGGGACCGGGGAGGCACGCTGGTGCCTCCCCGGTTCGTTGCTGCGGGTGTGAGCGAGAAGAACCGAGACGCGAAGAGGGCCGCCCGAGAGCGGCTCGTCGAAGAGCGCGAGAAGCAGAAGGCCCGTGACCGGCGCAAGCGGGGAATGATCGTCGGCGGCTCCGTGGTGGGGGTGCTGGCACTGGCCGCGGTGATCGGAGTCGTCGCGGCCAACGCGGGCAAGGACGGCGGTGGTTCCACGGCGAACAGCCCCCTCACCGTGCCGAGCGGAGCGATGGGGAAGGACAGCCTGGCGATCCCGGTGGGCGCGAGCGACGCACCGTCCACGCTCACTGTCTGGGAGGACTTCCGCTGCCCGGCCTGCGGCCAGTTCGAGAACGGCTTCCGCAGCACGGTCCATGAGCTGGAGAAGTCCGGGCAGCTCAAGGTCGAGTACCACCTCGCGACGCTCATCGACGCCAACATGGGCGGCACGGGCTCGCTGCGCGCGGCCAACGCGGCCGCCTGCGCACAGGACGAGCGGAAGTTCCCCGCCTACCACGACGTGCTCTACGAGAACCAGCCCGAGGAGACCCAGGACCCCTATGCGCAGAACAGCAAGCTGATCGAGCTGGCCGGGAAGGTCAAGGGGCTGAAGACGGCCGCCTTCACCTCCTGTGTGAACGGCGGGAAGCACGACAGCTGGGTGAAGCGGTCGAACGCGGCCTTCCAGAAGGGCGGCTTCAGCGGCACGCCGACCGTCGAGCTGAACGGCTCGTCGGTCTTCCCCAAGAAGGGGAACGAGCAGATCTCGCCCGCCAATCTGAAGAAGTGGGTGACCGAGGCCAACCAGGGCAAGAAGGCGGGCACGGTTTCCCCGGCGCCCGCGTCCTGATCCCGATCCTGATCCCGGTCCCGCCGGGAAGGGTCCTTGTTACGCATACGTTGCCGGGCGGGTGGTCCGAGGGCCCGCCCGGCGATGTAGCGTCGGCGGTGCCATGAACCTTGCCTTCATCCCCAGTCCGTCGACCGGCGTGATCCATCTCGGACCGATCCCGCTGCGCGGCTACGCGTTCTGCATCATCATCGGTGTCTTCGTCGCCGTCTGGTACGGCAACAAGCGCTGGGTCGCCAGGGGCGGCAGCGCGGGCACCGTGGCCGACATCGCGGTGTGGGCCGTGCCCTTCGGCCTGGTCGGCGGGCGGCTCTACCACGTCATCACCGACTACGAGCTGTACTTCAGCAGTGGCCGCGACTGGGTCGACGCCTTCAAGATCTGGCAGGGCGGCCTCGGTATCTGGGGCGCGGTCGCCCTCGGCGCGGTCGGCGCCTGGATCGGCTGCCGCCGCCGGGGGATCCCGCTCCCGGCGTGGGCCGACACGCTGGCGCCGGGCCTCGCCTTCGCCCAGGCCATCGGCCGGTGGGGCAACTGGTTCAACCAGGAGCTGTACGGCAGGCCGACTGATCTGCCCTGGGCGCTGAAGATCAGCGAGGGCCCCGACAGGATCGCCGGTACGTACCACCCGACCTTCCTCTACGAGTCGCTCTGGTGCGTCGGTGTCGGCCTCCTCGTCATCTGGGCCGACCGCCGCTTCAGGCTGGGCCACGGGCGTGCGTTCGCGCTGTACGTCGCCGCGTACTGCGTGGGCCGCGGCTGGATCGAGCACATGCGGGTCGACTACGCCCACCACATCCTGGGGCTGCGGCTCAACGACTGGACCGCGCTCATCATGTTCCTGCTGGCGGTGACGTACTTCGTCGTCTCGTCCAAGCTGCGGCCGGGCCGCGAGGAGCTCGTCGAGCCCGCGGCGGAGACGGCTGCCGCGCAGGAGGGCGAGGCCGCCGGAGACCAGTCCGAGGCGGGCACGGCCGGGGCAGGAGACGACCGGGCCGAGGCGGACAAGGTCCAGGATGCCGACGAAGCCGAGGTCGACAAGGCCGGAACCACCAAGGCCGAAACCACCAAGACCGAGCCCGTCAAGACCGAGCCCGTCAAGACCGAGCTTGCCAAGGCCAAGAGCCCCGGGACCAACAGCACCGGGACCAAGAGCACCGGGATCAAGAGCACCAACGAGCAGGACACCGACGCTTCTGCCGGTCCGGGTGCCGGTGCCGACGACAGCCCGGTCGCGGCCGAAACGACCGCCGGGGCAGGCGCGGAGCGGGACGGGGTCAAGGCGGAAGCGCAGGCCGACAAGGGCTGACCGCCCCGGCCGGTACCGGATCCGCTGACCGGCCTGCCCCCGTACCCGGGTCCGCCGACCGGCCCGGTCCCGGCCTCCGCCGCCGGCCCGCGCGGGGGTCGGCGGCTCCGGTGTCCGTACCCCCGAGCGGGCCCGTACGCTCAGAGCCGGCCGTAGGACCGGCCCGTCGCTCAGACCCGCTGCCGCCCCGCGAGATCCAGCGTGCGCCGGGCTCCCGCCACCACGGCCGCATCCACGAAGCGGCCGTCCGGCAGGGCCAGCGCCCCTTCGTCCGTGGACGCGGCCTGCACGATCTCCCGGGCCGCCAGGATCTCCGCCGCCGTGGGCAGATAGGCCGCCTCGATCACCGGCAGCTGCCTCGGATGGATCGCCGCGCGCCCCAGGAAACCGAGCGCCCTGCCCCGTGCGCAGGAGGCGGCGAGCCCGTCCAGATCGCGAACGTCCGCGTACACCGACTGGGCGGGCGGGGCCAGCCCCGCCGCTCGCGCCGCGACCACCGCACGGCTGCGCGGCCAGGCGAGACCCGCCTCGTCGGACACGCCCAGATCGGCACGGAGATCCGCCTCACCGAGAGCCAGCCCGCGCACCGAGGGGACGGCCGTGGCGATCTCGTAGGCACGTTCCACGCCGAGCGCCGACTCCAGGATCGGATAGAGCGCGATGTCCGCCCCGCCCGGGGTGTCGGCCGCCCAGCCGGCCACTCTGCGTACCTCCGCGGCGCCCCCGGCCTTGGGCAGCCGCAGCCCCGCCAGACCCGGCAGTCCCGCGACGGCCCGTACGTCCGCCTCGGCGAGCGGACCGTCCAGGGCGTTGATCCGGACATGGACCGGCGAGGGGCCGGGCGCCGGATCCGCCAGGAGTTCGGCGGTGGCGTCCCGTGCGTACGCCTTGCGGTCGGGTGCGACCGCGTCCTCCAGGTCGACCAGCACCACATCGGCGCCGGCCGCCAGCGCCCTCGCCACCACGGCGGGCCGGTCGCCCGGTACGTACAGCCAGGTCAGCACGGTCCGCACCGGGCTGCGCGCGGACAGTTCCCCGGACACGCTCACCGGACCGCGCCCGACTCCCGCAGGGCCGCGATATCGGCGGGCTCCAGTCCGATCGCGGACAGCACGTCGTCGGTGTCGGCGCCGTGCGGGCGCCCCGCCCAGCGGATGGCGCCCGGTGTCCCGGAGAGCCGGAAGAGGACGTTCTGCATCCTGATGGTGCCCAGCTCCTCGTCGGGGACCTCCGCGAACGTGCCCAGGGCCCGGTACTGCGGATCCTCCATCACATCGCCGATCTCGTAGACGGGCGCGATGGCCGCCTGCGCCTCCTCGAACGCGGCCACCACATCCGCCCGGTCGTGCCGGGCTATCCAGCCGCCGACCGCCGCGTCCAGCTCGTCCGCGTGGAGCGCGCGCTGCGCACCGGAGGCGAACCACGGCTGGTCGATGAACTCGGGCCGGCCCACCAGCCGCATCACCCGCTCCGCGATGGACTGCGCGGACGTCGAAACGGCCACCCAGTTGCCGTCGCGGGTGCGGTAGGTGTTGCGCGGCGCGTTGTTGCTCGACCGGTTGCCGGTGCGCGGCTGTACGTAGCCGAGCTGGTCGTACCAGATGGCCTGCGGGCCGAGCACCGCCAGCATCGGCTCGATGATCGCCATGTCCACCACCTGGCCGCACCCGGTGCGGTCGCGCCCGGCGAGGGCCGCCATCACGGCGTACGCGGTGGAGAGCGCGGCGACCGAGTCGGCCAGGCCGAAGGGGGGCAGCGTCGGCGGGCCCTCCGGCTCGCCGGTCGTGGCGGCGAAACCGCTCATGGCCTCGGCGAGCGTGCCGAACCCGGGGCGCCGCGCGTACGGACCGAACTGGCCGAACCCGGTCACCCGCGCCAGCACCAGGCGGGGGTTGGCAGCGGACAGCTCGTCCCAGCCCAGGCCCCACCTCTCCAGGGTGCCCGGCCGGAAGTTCTCGATGATCACGTCCGCGCCCGCGGCCAGCCGCAGCAGCACGGCGCGGCCGTCCGGCGACGCGAGGTCGAGCGTGATGTTCCGCTTGTTCCTGCCCAGCAGCTTCCACCACAGCCCCACGCCGTCCTTGCTGGGACCGTGCCCGCGCGACGGGTCGGGCTTACGGGGGTGCTCGACCTTGATGACCTCGGCGCCGAAGTCGCCGAGCAGGGTCGCGGCCAGCGGTCCGGCGAAGAGCGTCGCCAGATCGAGGACCCGCAGCCCTTCGAGGGAGGACGGCCGGTGGCCGTCCGGGGCGGCCCCGGTCCCCGTCGTGTGCGGGCTGTCGCTGCCCCTGCGCGTGTGCGGGGTGTCCCTGTCCATACGTCGTTCCTCCTCCGCCCCGGTCATACCGCCCGGTCCCTTCGCCGCACCTGGCGCAGCGTGCGTTCCGCGAGTGTGTCGAAGCCGATGCCGTCCAGACCGCCGACCGAGGTGGCCAGCCGGTTGTGCAGCGGCGCTGTCCAGCGGGACGGCAGCGCTTGCCGGGAGCCCGCGAGGAGCCCCGCGACGCTGCCGGCCGTCGCCCCGTTCGAGTCGGTGTCCCAGCCCCCGGAGACCGCACGGCAGACGGAACCGGTGAAGTCGCCGTCCGCGTGGGTCAGCGCCGCCGCGAGCAGCGCCGCGTTCGGCAGGACATGGACCCAGTGGTGGTCGCCGTACGCCGTGTGCAGCTCGTCCACGACCGACTCGAACGCGGCGGCGGTGCCCAGGGGTTCGGCGGCGGCCCGCGCGATACCGAAGCGCACGGCCGCCGCGTAACGGGAGCCGGGCGGCACGACCGAGAGGCCGGCCCGCAGACAACCGTGGACGTCATCGCCGCCGCCCGCGGCTGCCGCGATCACGGCGGCGGCGAACATCTCGCCGTACACCCCGTTCGCGGTATGGGTGAGCACCGCGTCCCGCCAGGCCGCTCCGGCCGCCGCGCCCGGGTCGCCCGGGTGGGTCCAGCCGAAGACATCGGCCCTGATCTGCGCACCGATCCACTCACGGAACGGATTGCGGTACACGGCGGTGTCCGGTGGCTCGATCCCGGCGAGGAGATTGCCGTACGCGACCCGCTCGGCGGTGAAGGTCCGGCCGGCCGGCAGCTCGTCCAGCCAGAGCCGCGCCACATCGGCGGTGCTGAAATCCGGCCCGTACCGTTCGAGCAACAGCAGGGCCAGCAGCGGGTAGTTGAGGTCGTCGTCCTCGGGGGCACCGTCGATGTTCTCGGCCAGCGACGTCGGGCGCGAGCGGCGGTTCCACGGGTGGGCGGCGGCCACTCCGGGGTCGAGTCCCACCTCGGTGAACCAGCCGTCCAGCGGCCAGTTGCCGGTCGAGCGGGCGAGGGCCCTGATGCCGTCGAGCGTCAGCTTCTCGACCGGCTTGCCGAGCACACACCCCGCGGCCCGGCCCAGCCAGGACGCCTCAAGCCGGGCGCGCAGCGCGTCCCGGTCGACGGGACCGGCTGGAGGGGCGGGCCAGTCGGGGCACAGCGCCCTGATCCCGGACAGCCCGGTCGGCTCGTCGGGGGCCAACGGCGAAGGGACAGCGGCCAGTTCATCGAGCAGCTCCACGGCGAGCGCACGCAGTTCCGGGGCGGCCGGTGCGGCGGAGGCGCCCGCGCGCGCCGGTGCCGGATGGCCGCCCGCCGCGGTCCACCGCTGCCGGGCCGCCGCCGGATCGCGGCCGTCCTCCTGCGCCTGGCGCAGCTCATGCCCCACCAGGTCCTCGGGCTGCACCCAGGTCAGCCGCAGCGCGGGGCCGGTCGCCGCCGGGGACACGGGGGCTGTCACCGGGCACCCGCGATCGCACCGAACAGCGCCTCGTGCTCACGGCGCCGCTCCAGATCGCGGGCGAACACCTCACGGGTGACGGCCGCGAGCCCGGCGGCCGGGGCGTGCAGATCGAGACGGCTCGCCGTGGCGACCTCCCCGGCCCACTCGGCGGGGACCGCGCCCTCGCCGTACAGTGCGCCGACGATCGCGCCGCTCATGGTGGCGATGGAGTCGCAGTCCCGGCCGTAGTTGACCGAGCCGAGCACCGTCTCGCGGAAGTCGCCGCGCCCCGCGAGCAGCATCCCCAGCGCCACCGGCAGCTCCTCGATGGAGTGCAGCCGCGAGGGGCGGCGGGCGCCGAGGGACGGCTTGCGGTACTCGGGGCCCACGGTGTCGAAGGGGGCGACCGCCTCGCGCAGCGGCTTCAGCGCCGACTCGTATCCGTCGTGCGCCGCTGCCGCCTCGCAGACCGCCTCGATCGCCGCGCGGGTGCCGTCCTTCGCCAGCGCGAGCACATCGCCGACCACCGATTCGGGGGTCGCGCCCGGTTTGCAGGCCGCGGCGACGGCCGCCGCGAAGACCGCGGCGGCCTCCCGGCCGTAACTGGACTGGTGGGCGCCCGCGATGTCGAGGGCCTCGGTGTACGCGTGCGCCGGGCTGCCCGCGTTGACCAGGCCGACCGGCGCCATGTACATCGCGGCGCCGCAGTTGACGATATTGCCGACCCCGGCCTCCCGCGGGTCGACGTGCCCGTAGTGCAGCCGGGCGACGATCCACTTCTCGGCGAGGAAGATCCGCTGCAACGGCAGTGCCTCCGCCTCCAGTTCGGGGATCCAGCGCGGGGTGCCCATCAGGTCGGGCACCAGATGGTCGGCGACCGCGTACGCGTCGAGGTGGTCGCGCACCGTCTCGTAGACGCGGATCAGCGCATGGGTCATCAGGGTGTCGTCGGTGACGTGCCCATCACCCTTGTGGTACGGGGCGATCGGCCGGGCCGTACGCCACTCCTCCTTGTAGAAGGGCTCGACGATGCCCTGGACACGGCCGCCGTGCCGCTCGCTGATGGCCTCCGGGGTCCAGCCCTCGACCGGGCCGCCGAGCGCGTCCCCGACGGCCGCGCCTATCAGGGCTCCGGTGGTGCGGTCCTCCAGGGATGGGGTGGGCACGGTCATGAGCGGGTTCCTTCCGGGAGGGCGTGCAGAGCGGAGGTGAGCCGTGCGGCGACCTCGACGAGATCGGTGCCGGCCAGCTGGGGCAGGGCGCAGCCGACGAGGGTGCGGCAGCTGTCCCGCCAGGTGTCGGGCAGGGCGGCGGCGCCGCCGATGGCGCCGGTGAGAGCACCCGCGAGGGCGGGCGCCGAGTCGGCGACCCGGGAGAGACAGGCGGCTGTGGGCACCGCCTCGGCGAGCGCGCCGCCTGCCGCGAGCGTCATCGCCAGGGCCACGGGTACGGTCTCGGCCGCGGCGATCCCGTAGCTGTAGACGTGGTCGACGATCTCGTGCTCCAGGACCGGGACCAGTGCGAAGGCGCTGCCGGGGCGGCCCGTTCCGGCGGCCGTCGCGGTCCTGGCGAGCGCCACCGCGTGCAGCGCGTTGCGGCGGATCTCGCTGCCTTCGGGGAGCTGCGCGAGCGCCTCGTCCACACAGGCCGCGGCGTCCGCGCCGCCCAGCGCGGCGGCGACAGCGGCGGCGATCGCGCGGGCGCCGTGCACCCCGTCGCCGTCCTGGGTGTAGCGCGCGTCGAACTCCGCGAGGCCGGCCGCGGCTGCCGGATCGCCCGGGTGCACCACGGCGAGCACGGCGGCGCGCACACAGGCGGCGTCGTCGAAGTGGTGCGGATTGTCGTGGCCGGTGGCGGGGGGCCGCAGCCCGGCCGCCAGATTGCCGAGCCCGGCCCGTACGGAGATTCGGGCGCGCAGCGGGATCAGCGCCGACTCGATCTCGTCGGCCTGCGCGGAGGCGGCGGCCACCTCGTCGGCGAGCGCGTTCCAGGCCAGCGCGAGCGCGGAGCGCACCCGCTGCTGCGGGGCGAGGTCGCTCTGCCCGGACGAGGCGGCCGAGAGGATGGCCCGCGCGGTGAACGCCGCCCACTCGGCGTCGTCGGAAGGCCCCAGCTGGAGCGGGGCCGGCGGCTGGTTCAGGGCGATGGGAACCGGGAGCGTGGTGGTGGCGTTCTGCTCGGCGAAGGTGTCCAGTTCGCGGGTGAGCCTGCGGGTCCAGTTGGGCAGCAGCGCGGCACGGTGCCGGCCGGCCGGCCAGCCCGCGGCGTCGCCCGCGGCGAGGCCCAGGAGCAGGCCCTCGACCCGGCGGTGCGGGTCGCGGCCGGAGAGCCCGGTGGTGGGATGGGTCAGCTGTGTGGTCACGAGGCGGCCTGCCTGTTGTGGGTCACTGCCGCGGGGTCGGTCGCGGGCGGCGGGTCGGTCGGGGTGGGCGGACCGGTCGTACGGCCGCTCCTGGTTGCCGTCGGCGGGCGGGTCGGGAGCCCCGCGCTGTCCGCCGTCGCCGGGCCGGCCGCGGTCGCCGCCGCTGTCGGAGACACGGCCGCCGTGTGCGGCGGGAGGAGGCCGTCGGCGACATCGAGGATGTGACGTCCTGCCATGGCGGGCAGACAGCTGCCGCGCACCGGTCCGATGGCGTCCGCCCAGTGGGCCGGGATGCCGCTCTCGCCTCCGAGCGCCCCGGCGAGCGAACCCGCCACGGCCGCCGTGGTGTCGGCGTCGCGGCCCATGTTCACGGCGGTCAGCACCGAGCCCCGGAAGTCACCGCGTGCGGCGATGAACGCCCCGAAGGCCAGACCCACCGCCTCGGGTGCCAGATCCGTCCAGGGATAGCCGCCGATCACCACGGCCGAGCGCACCGCGCGTTCGACCGGCAGCGGCGAGCCGTCCGGGCCCGGTACCGCCCGGCGGGCCGCGCTGACCGCACGGTGCAGCGAGCGCGCGGTCCAGGAGTCCTCGGGGATCACCGAGAGGGCGGCCTGCACCACCGCGTCGGGGCTGTCGCTCACCATCGCGGCGGCCACCCCCGCGGCGACGGCCTGTCCGCCGTAGATCCCCTCGCCGTCATGGCTGACCGTGCCGTCCACCGCGACCAGCCGGGCCGCCTCGGCGGGCCGCCCCGTCGCGTACACCCCGAACGGCGCGGCCCGCATGGCGAGTCCGTCGCTCCAGGCGTGCCGGTGCTGGGCGGAGATCGGGGCGGCGAGACCGCGCCGCAGGTTCTCCAGGGTGCCGCGCTCGCTGAACCCGGCGCCGCGGAACGGGCCTTCGTCGCGGTCGGCGATCCACAGGTGCCACGCCGCCTCGACATGCGCGACGGTCAGCGCCGAACCGTGCTCGGCGAGCAGCAGCCCCGAGAAGATCGCGTACTCGGTGTCGTCCGTACCGGCGGGCTCGTCCCGTACGAAGCCCTCGATACGGCCCCACCGCTCCCTGATCCGGGACGGTTTCATGTTCTCCGCCGGGGCCCCCAGGGCGTCGCCCACGGCGAGGCCGAGGAGGGCGCCCCGGGCGCGGTCGCGCAGCGTACGGGGGAGGGCCGGCCGCTCGGGCCGGAGCCGGGGCGGAGGGGGGCCGGTGGCCGTGCCGGTGGCCGGTTCTGGGCTGCCGCTCATGGGCTGATCGTGCTCATTTCTGGGGTTGTGCGGGCGCGGACGCGGGAGGCGTCAGCGCTGGTAGCGGTCGAGGACCCGCTGGCCGTCGCCGGCCAGTTTGGAGCGCAGCGAACTCAGACCGATCGAGCCGTTGTAGTACTCCTGGAAGGCCGGGGTGGCGATCTTGTCCTTCCACTCGGCGTAACCGCGCACGCCGAGTACGGGGGAGGGGACCAGATCGCCGGCCATCCCACTGCCCGTGCGCCAGCCGTTCTCCTGGGTGCGCAGCGCCGGGTCCTTGAGCGCCGAGCGGCTGTCGGGCAGCAGCCAGTCGCCGAGGGCGAGCCGGGCGGCGTTCCTGCCCTGGGTGAGGAAGGAGATGAAGTCGACGGCCGCCTGCTTGTGGTGCGAGTCCTGCGAGACCGAGAGGGTCTGCGGGACGACTCCCTGCGCGCTGCCGTGCGGTCCGCTTCCCGCGGGCATCGGCAGGACGGTCCAGCCGAAGCCCTTCGGCGCCTGCTGCTGGACCTGCTGCCGGAACGAGAAGTTGAGCGGCACCATGGCGTACTTCCCCGCGAAGAAGCCGGGCAGGGTGTCCGAACCGCCCATGCCCAGACTGCTCTTGGGAGCGGTGTGATCCTCGTTGATCTGCCGGTTGATGACCTGGGAGACCGCCGATTCGGCGGGCCCGAAGACCGCCTTGTTCTTGCCGCCGGACTTCCTGAAGATCTGCCCGCCGGTCGAGGCGGAGCTGTTCACGGACTGGCTGACCGGCTCCTTCATCGACCAGGCGACGCCGTACCGCCGGGTCGTGCCGCCCGGCCCCCGCGCCGTGAGCGCCTTGCTGACCTGCTCGAACTCCTGCCAGCTCCAGGGGTGGGCGACGGTCGGCACCCGTACCCCGGACGCCTTGAGCAGCTTGGTGCTGGCGACCATCACACGCGGCTCCTGGAGGAACGGCACACCGTAGATCCCCTTGCCGAAGGTGGCCGCCGACCACGCCCGCCCGGGGATGTCCTTCTTCAGCGAGGCGGGCAGCATCCCGCGGATGTCGGCGAGATAGCCGCCGTACGCGAAGTCCGTGAGGTCCGACGCGTCGTCATGGATGATGTCCGGCGCCTGGCCGCCCTCGAAGGAGGTCAGCAGCTGGTCGTGGATACCGTCCCAGCTGCCCTGCACATATTTCACCTGGACGTCGGGATGCTGTCTGTTCCACTGCGCGACCAGCGCCTTGTTGGCCGCCACCGACTCCTTCTGCCAGGCCAGGCTGAGGAATTGGAGCGTGACACGGCCGGACGGGTCAGGGGTGTCCCCCTGGCCGCAGCCCGCGAGGATGACGAGCCCGGCAGCGGCGGCCAGCGCCGTCGCCGCGGTACGGATCCTGGAAGGGGCGTGCGAACGGGACGGGGCGGGGAAACGGGTACGGACAGGGATACGCGTACGGATACGGGTGCGGATACGCATCAGCCCTTCACCGCCCCCGCGAGCATCCCGCCGACCAGCCTGCGCTGGAGCAGGGCGAAGAAGAGCAGGCTGGGGATGGTGGCGATGACGGAGGCCGCGGCGAGCGGCCCCAGGTCGGCGACGCCCTCGGCGCCGAGGAATCGGGTCAGGATCACGGACATCGTCTGGTTCTCCGGGGACTTGAGCAGGACGAGGGCGAAGAAGAACTCGTTCCAGGCGGTGACGAAGGTGAACATCGCCGTCGCGACAAGTCCCGGGGTGAGCAGCGGGAAGACCACACTGACCAGGGTCCGCAGCCGCCCGGCGCCGTCGACCGCTGCGGCCTCCTCAAGGGTGACCGGGACGGCCTTGACGTACCCCTGGAGCATCCAGAGCGAGAACGGCAGGTTCCACACCACGTACACCGCGATCAGCCCGGCCAGTGAGTTGATCAGGTGCAGGTTCTTCAGCACCAGGAACAGCGGGATGATGATCAGTACGAACGGGAACATCTGGCTGACCAGCACCCAGCCGTTGGCCACCGTCGACATGCGGCTGCGGAAGCGGACCAGCGCGTAGGCGGCCGGCACCGCGAGCGCCACCGAGAGCACCGTCGCGCTGCCCGCCACGATCAGGCTGTTGAGCGCGGAGTGCAGCAGCGGCTGCGCGTCGAAGGCGGCCCTGAAGTTGTCCAGGGTCGGATGCCTGGGGAGCCAGGTCGGGCTGATGGACCCCAGCTCCCGGGGGGACTTGAAAGCGGTGGACACCAGCCACACCAGCGGGAAGGCCAGGAAGACCAGGTAGCACAGGAGAGCCAGATACTGGCCGGTGCGGCCGGCCGTCCGCCTGGCGCGGAGCCGTGCGGGGACACTCATGCCGCCTCCTCCTTGAGCTTCTTGCGCAGGAACACGGTGAGAAGGACCGCGATGAGGGCGACCATCACCAGGCCCATCGCCGCCGCGTAGCCGAACTGGCCGTACTTGAAGGCCTCTTCGTACGAGAAGAGCATCGGCAGCCGGGTCTTGCCGCCCGGCCCGCCCTGCGTCAGCACATAGACCAGGCCGAACGAGTTGAAGTTCCAGATGAAGTTCAGCGCGGTCACGGCGACCACCACCGGCTTCAGGGCCGGCCAGGTGACGGAGGTGAAGCGCCGCCACAGACCGGCTCCGTCGAGCTGCGCCGCCTCCTTCAGCTCCACCGGCACGTTCTGCAGCCCGGCCAGCAGCACCACGGTGGTCTGCGGCATCCCGGCCCAGACCCCGACCACGATCACGGCCGGGAGCGCCACCGAGAGGCCGGTCAGCCAGTCGACATTGCCGCTGATCAGATGGGACTGCGTCAGGGTCTTGTTGAGGATGCCCGCGTCCGGGTGGTAGACGAGCCGCCACATGATTCCGACGACCACCTCGGGCATCGCCCACGGGACCAGCGCGAGGGTGCGGGCCAGCCAGCGGAAGCGCAGGTTCTCGTTGAGCAGCAGGGCGAGGCCCAGCGCCAGCACGAACTGCAGCACGGTGACGCTGACGGCCCAGACGATGCCGATCCGGAACGACTCCCAGAACAGCGAGTCGTGCAGCAGATCGGCGAAGTTGGCGAACCCGGTGAACCGCGTCGGCGTGGTGCGGCCGGCCTGCGAGTCGGTGAAGGCCAGCGAGAAGCCGTACAGCAGCGGCCCCACACTCAGCACCAGGATCGGGATCAGAGCGGGTGCCAGCAGGAACCAGGCCCCCCGGTCCAGGCCCAGCGCCTGTCGGCGCCGGCCGGGGGAGCGGGGCGGTGGGGTGCCGCGGTGGCCCGTGGCGTCCTTGCCCCGGGCTGCGGTGAGACTCATACGGACCTCGGGTTCTCCAGGTCGGTCGCCGGCGCGGTGGAGGCGCGTACGACGAGGCGGGGTACGGCGGTGCTGTGCTGCGGGGCTTCCGGGACCGTGCCCCGGCCGAGCCGGGCGAGCAGCAGCTCGGCCGCCCGGCTGCCGCGCTCGGCCGATCCCAGGTCGACGCTGGTCAGCGGCGGCCAGGCGGCCTGGGCCAGGCTGCTGTCGTCCATCCCCGCCACGGCGATGTCATCGGGGATGCGCACCCCGCGGGAGTGCAGGGTGCGGAGCGCGCCGACCGCCAGCTGGTCGTTGGCGCAGAACAGCGCGTCGGGTGATGCGGCCAGCAGCCGTTCGGCCGCCGCCGCGCCGGACTCGGTGGCGAAGCCGGTGCTCACCACGAGCGACTCGTCGTAGGGGAGGCCGAGAGCGTCGAGCGCCCTGCGGTAGCCGGTCGCGCGGTTGCGGCCGGGCACCGTGTCGAGCGGGCCGTTGATGAAGGCGATCCTGCGCCGCCCGGTCTCGTACAGATGGCGTACCGCGAGCCCGGCCCCGCGCACCGAGTCGGCGCGCACACTGTCGACCGGGACGTCCTCCGGCGGCGAACCGATGATCACGACCGGGGCCGCCGCGGCGCCGAGCACCTGCGCATAGGCGTCGGTGACCCGGATCGGGCAGAGGATCAGCCCGTCACTGGTGCGGTCGCCCAGACTGCGGACCGCGTCCAGCTCGTCCTCCACGACCGCCCCGGTGGAGTGCAGCAGCAGCCGGTATCCGGCGGCGCGGGTGACGGCCTGGATCCCGCGGACCATCGCCACGTACGCCGGGTTGCCGATGTCCGCCATCGCGAAGGTCAGCTGGCGGGTCCTGCCGCCCTTGAGGGAACGGGCCACCGCGTTCGGTACGTAACCGAGCTCCGCGACCGCGCGCTCGACCCGGGAGACGGTGTCGGGGCGCGCACCCACTCCGTTCAGCACCCGGGAGACGGACGCGATGGACACCCCCGCGCGCTCGGCGATCGACACGATGGTCGGTGTCCCGTTCTGCGGCATGCGTGCCTGCCCCCTGAGTTCAGCGGTCGTGGACGTGGTGGTGCTGTAAACGTTTCCAGCTACTGGAAACGTTTACAGATACTGCGGACCCGCCTCCTGGGCGTCAATGCGCCCGTCATGTGATCCATGTCTCCCCGGCGGTTCGGGGGGAATCGCATACGGGCTGGTCCCGGCCCTCCGCACCCCTGGTAAGTACGGCCTTCCTTGCTGGCGGGGGCCATTTTTCGTGCGTACTTTCGACGCTGTTCCCGGGTTCGCTGCGCGGAGCGGGGGCGCTGACGAGAAGAGAGGGCGGGGACCGATGTCCATCATGGAGAACGAGGCGACGCTGCATGAGGCGCACCGCGACAACCACACCCACCGGGACGTCAACGGCGGCTGGCTGCGCCCCGCCGTCTTCGGTGCGATGGACGGACTGGTCTCCAACCTCGCGCTGATGACCGGGGTCGCCGGCGGTGACGTCTCGCACCGCACTCTGGTGATCACCGGTCTTGCGGGCCTGGCGGCCGGAGCCTTCTCGATGGCCGCGGGCGAGTACACGTCGGTCGCCTCGCAGCGCGAGCTGGTCCAGGCCGAACTCGAAGTGGAGCGGCGGGAGTTGCGCAAGCACCCGCTGGACGAGATGAAGGAGCTCGCGGCGCTCTACGTATCACGCGGGGTGGAGCCCCGGCTGGCGGCCGCCGTCGCGGAGCAGCTCTCCAGGGACCCGGAGCAGGCGCTGGAGATCCATGCCAGGGAGGAGCTGGGCATCGACCCGGACGACCTCCCCTCGCCGCTGGTCGCCGCCGCGTCGTCCTTCGGGGCCTTCGCGCTGGGCGCGCTGCTCCCGCTGCTGCCGTATCTGCTCGGCGCCACCGTGCTCTGGCCGGCCCTGCTCCTCGCGCTGGTGGGGCTCTTCGGCTGCGGCGCCGTGGTGGCGCGGGTCACGGCCCGCTCCTGGTGGTACAGCGGGCTCCGGCAGCTGACACTGGGAGGGGCGGCGGCCGGAATCACCTACGCGCTGGGCGCGCTGTTCGGTACGGCGGTGGGCTGAGGCGTACGCGGGTGGCCCCCGGCGGGACCGGGCGAGGTGTTATGCGGCAGTCATCATAAGTATCGGTTACCCGGCGGTTTCGTGCCCCGGACCACCGGGCATAAGCCGGAAACACCGCAGACAGCCGCAGGCAACGTCGCCTGCTCCGTCAGTGGCTCACGGACGCCGACCCGGCCGTGTCGCTTCCCGCCTCCACCGCCTGCCGGTGTCCGCATGCTGGGATGAAACATCCGCTTTTCGAGAAGCATTCCATCATGTAACCTGCTCGAAATTTCGCAGAGGGCCAACGTCGTCCCTATGCACTTGCATATGCCACGACGACGACGGGAGAGCCGATGCGCATCCACGCCTGGTCGCCCATGGAGGGTCGCCCCGCCCCGCAGGGGATGTACGACCCCAGCAACGAACACGACGCCTGCGGTGTCGGGTTCGTGGCCACTCTTACCGGCGTGGCCAGCCACGAGCTGGTCGAGCAGGCGCTGACCGTACTGCGCAATCTCGAACACCGCGGCGCCACCGGATCAGAGCCGGACTCCGGCGACGGCGCCGGCATCCTGCTCCAGGTGCCGGACGCCTTCCTCCGTGAGGTCACCGGTTTCGAGCTCCCCGAAGCGGGCGCGTACGCCGTCGGGATCGGCTTCCTGCCGCTCGACGACAGCCCCGCCGCCGTCTCGCGGATCGAGACACTGGCCGCCGAGGAAGGGCTCACCGTCCTCGGCTGGCGCGAGGTCCCGGTCACCCCCGACCTCCTCGGCAGCGGCGCCCGCGCCACCATGCCCGAGTTCCGCCAGCTCTTCGTCGCCGACGCACCCGACGGGCAGGAAGCCCCCGCGACCGGTATCGCGCTCGACCGCAAGGCCTTCGTGCTGCGCAAGCGCGCCGAGCGCGAGGCCGGTGTCTACTTCCCGTCGCTCTCCGCCCGCACGGTCGTCTACAAGGGCATGCTCACGACAGGCCAGCTGGAGCCGTTCTTCCCGGACCTCTCCGACCGCCGCTTCGCCACCGCCGTCGCCCTGGTGCACTCGCGCTTCTCGACCAACACCTTCCCGAGCTGGCCGCTCGCCCACCCGTACCGCTTCGTCGCGCACAACGGCGAGATCAATACGGTCAAGGGCAACCGCAACTGGATGAAGGCCCGCGAGTCCCAGCTCGCGTCCGACCTCTTCGGACCGCAGAAGCTGGACCGGATCTTCCCCCTCTGCACCCCGGACGCCTCGGACTCCGCCTCCTTCGACGAGGTCCTGGAGCTGCTGCACCTCGGCGGCCGCTCGCTCCCGCACTCCGTGCTGATGATGGTCCCCGAGGCGTGGGAGAACCACGACTCGATGGACCCGGCCCGCCGGGCCTTCTACCAGTACCACTCGACGATGATGGAGCCCTGGGACGGCCCCGCCTGCGTCACCTTCACCGACGGCACCCAGGTCGGCGCGGTCCTCGACCGCAACGGCCTGCGCCCCGGCCGCTACTGGGTGACCGACGACGGCCTGGTCGTCCTCTCGTCCGAGGTCGGCGTCCTGGACATCGACCCCGCGAAGGTCGTCCGCAAGGGCCGGCTGCAGCCCGGCCGGATGTTCCTCGTGGACACCGCCGAGCACCGCATCATCGAGGACGACGAGATCAAGGCGGGCCTCGCCGCCGAGCAGCCGTACGAGGAGTGGCTGGAGAGCGGCGAGATCGAGCTGGAGGACCTCCCCGAGCGCGAGCACATCGTGCACACCCACGCCTCGGTCACCCGCCGCCAGCAGACCTTCGGCTACACCGAGGAGGAGCTGCGCATCATCCTCGCGCCGATGGCCCGCACCTCGGGCGAGCCGCTCGGCTCCATGGGCACCGACTCGCCGATCGCCGCGCTCTCCGCGCGCCCCCGGCTGCTCTTCGACTACTTCACCCAGCTCTTCGCACAGGTCACCAACCCGCCGCTGGACGCCATCCGTGAGGAGCTCGTCACCTCGCTGCGCTCCACGCTCGGCCCCGCGGGCAACATCCTGGAGCCCACCGCGGCCTCCTGCCGCAGCGTCACGCTGCCCTTCCCGGTGATCGACAACGACGAGCTGGCCAAGCTCATACACATCAACGCCGACGGCGACATGCCGGGGATGAAGGCCGCGACGCTCGCCGGTCTCTACCGGGTCGGCGGCGGCGGCGACGCGCTGGCCGCCCGGCTGAAGGACATCTGCGACGAGACCGACGCCGCCATCGAGGCCGGCGCCCGGCTGATCGTCCTCTCCGACCGGCACTCCGACGCCGAGCACGCCCCGATCCCCTCGCTGCTGCTCACATCGGCCGTCCACCACCACCTGATCCGCACCAAGCAGCGCACCCAGGTGGGGCTGCTCGTCGAGGCCGGCGACGTGCGCGAGGTGCACCATGTCGCGCTGCTCATCGGATACGGCGCCGCCGCCGTCAACCCGTACCTCGCCATGGAGTCCGTCGAGGACCTGGTCAGGGCCGGCACCTTCATCGAGGGCCTGGAGCCCGAGCAGGCCATCCGCAACCTGATCTACGCCCTCGGCAAGGGCGTCCTGAAGGTCATGTCCAAGATGGGCATCTCGACCGTGGCCTCCTACCGGGGCGCTCAGGTCTTCGAGGCCGTCGGACTCGACCAGTCCTTCGTCGACACCTACTTCAACGGCACCGCCACCAAGATCGGCGGCGCCGGACTCGACGTCGTCGCCACCGAGGTCGCCGCCCGGCACGCCAAGGCGTACCCCCCGTCCGGCATCTCCGCCACGCACCGCAAGCTGGAGATCGGCGGCGAGTACCAGTGGCGCCGCGAGGGCGAGCCGCACCTCTTCGACCCGGACACGGTCTTCCGTCTCCAGCACGCGGCACGCTCCGGCCGGTACGACATCTTCAAGAAGTACACGGACCGGGTGAACGAGCAGTCCGAGCGGCTGATGACGCTCCGCGGCCTCTTCGGCTTCGCGTCCGGCCGCACCCCGGTCCCGCTGGACGAGGTGGAGCCCGCGTCCGAGATCGTCAAGCGCTTCTCGACCGGCGCCATGTCGTACGGCTCCATCTCCCAGGAGGCGCACGAGACCCTCGCCATCGCCATGAACCAGCTGGGCGGCAAGTCCAACACCGGTGAGGGCGGCGAGGACGCCGAGCGTCTCTACGACCCGGCGCGCCGCTCGTCCATCAAGCAGGTCGCGTCCGGCCGCTTCGGTGTGACCAGCGAGTACCTGGTCAACGCGGACGACATCCAGATCAAGATGGCGCAGGGCGCCAAGCCCGGCGAGGGCGGCCAGCTGCCCGGCCACAAGGTCTACCCGTGGGTCGCGAAGACCCGGCACTCGACGCCGGGCGTCGGCCTCATCTCGCCGCCGCCGCACCACGACATCTACTCCATCGAGGACCTCGCCCAGCTGATCCACGACCTCAAGAACGCCAACCCGGCGGCCCGCATCCATGTGAAGCTGGTCTCCGAGGTCGGTGTCGGCACGGTCGCCGCGGGCGTCTCCAAGGCGCACGCGGACGTCGTCCTCATCTCCGGACACGACGGCGGCACCGGTGCCTCCCCGCTCACCTCGCTGAAGCACGCGGGCGGCCCCTGGGAGCTGGGCCTCGCCGAGACCCAGCAGACGCTGCTGCTCAACGGCTTGCGCGACCGCATCGTCGTCCAGACCGACGGCCAGCTGAAGACCGGCCGTGATGTCATCATCGCCGCGCTGCTCGGCGCCGAGGAGTTCGGTTTCGCGACCGCGCCGCTCGTCGTCTCCGGCTGCGTCATGATGCGCGTCTGCCACCTGGACACCTGCCCGGTCGGCATCGCCACCCAGAACCCGGTGCTGCGCGAGCGCTTCTCCGGCAAGGCCGAGTACATCGTGAACTTCTTCCGCTTCATCGCCGAAGAGGTCCGCGAACTCCTCGCCGAGCTGGGCTTCCGTACCCTCGAAGAGGCCGTCGGCCACGCCGAGCTGCTCGACACCGAGCGGGCGGTGAACCACTGGAAGGCCCAGGGGCTCGAACTCGCCCCGCTCTTCCACGTCCCCGACCTGCCCGACGGTGCGGTACGCCACCGGACGGCGGCGCAGGACCACGGGCTGGAGAAGGCGCTCGACAACCAGCTGATCAAGCTGGCGGCCGACGCGCTGGACGCCGACTCCGCCGAGTCCGCCCAGCCGGTGCGCGCGCAGGTCGCCATCCGGAACATCAACCGGACCGTCGGCACCATGCTCGGCCACGAGGTGACGAAGAAGTTCGGCGGCGCCGGCCTGCCCGACGACACCGTCGACATCACCTTCACCGGCTCCGCGGGCCAGTCCTTCGGCGCCTTCGTCCCGCGCGGTGTCACGCTCCGTCTTGAGGGCGACGCCAACGACTACGTCGGCAAGGGCCTCTCCGGCGGCCGGGTCGTCGTCCGCCCGGACCGCGGCGCCGAGCACCTCGCCGAGTACTCCACCATCGCGGGCAACACCATCGCCTACGGCGCGACCGGCGGCGAACTGTTCCTGCGCGGCCGCACCGGCGAGCGGTTCTGCGTCCGCAACTCCGGCGCGACGGTCGTATCGGAGGGTGTGGGCGACCACGGCTGCGAGTACATGACCGGCGGCCACGCGGTGGTCATCGGCGAGACCGGGCGGAACTTCGCCGCCGGTATGTCGGGCGGCATCGCGTACGTCATCGACCTGGACCCGGACAACGTCAACGCCGGCAACACCGGTGCGGTCGAGCCCGTCGACGCGACCGACAAGCAGTGGCTGCACGACGTCGTGCGCCGCCACCAGGAGGAGACCGGCTCCACCGTGGCCGAGAAGCTGCTGGCCGACTGGGACGCCGCGGCTGCCCGCTTCAGCAAGATCATCCCGACCACCTACAAGGCAGTGCTCGCCGCCAAGGACGCCGCTGAGCTGGCAGGTCTCTCCGAGAACGAGACCACCGAGAAGATGATGGAGGCGGCGACCAATGGCTGACCCCAAGGGCTTTCTGACCACGGACCGCGAGGTCGCGCAGACCCGCCCCGTCGATGAGCGGGTGAAGGACTGGAACGAGGTCTACGTCCCCGGATCCCTGCTGCCGATCATCAGCAAGCAGGCCGGGCGCTGCATGGACTGCGGCATCCCCTTCTGCCACAACGGCTGTCCGCTGGGGAACCTCATCCCCGAGTGGAACGACTACGCGTACCGCGAGGACTGGTCGGCGGCGTCCGAGCGGCTGCACGCCACCAACAACTTCCCGGAGTTCACCGGACGCCTCTGCCCGGCGCCCTGCGAGTCGGCGTGCGTCCTCGGCATCAACCAGCCGGCCGTCACCATCAAGAACGTCGAAGTCTCGATCATCGACAAGGCGTGGGACAGCGGCGACGTCACCCCGCAGCCGCCCGAGCGGCTCTCCGGCAAGACGGTCGCGGTCATCGGCTCGGGCCCGGCCGGCCTCGCCGCCGCCCAGCAGCTGACCCGGGCCGGGCACACGGTCGCCGTCTACGAGCGCGCGGACCGCATCGGGGGGCTGCTCCGGTACGGCATCCCCGCGTTCAAGATGGAGAAGTCCCACATCAACCGGCGTATCGAGCAGATGCGCGCGGAGGGCACCAAGTTCCGTACCGAGACGGAGATCGGCCGCGACATCGACGCGGCGAAGCTCCGCCGCCGCTACGACGCGGTGGTCATCGCTGCCGGTGCGACGGTCTCCCGCGACCTGCCCGTACCGGGCCGCGAGCTGAACGGCATCCACTTCGCGATGGAGTACCTGCCGCTCGCCAACAAGGTGCAGGAGGGTGACCTCACGGTGGCCCCGATCACCGCCGAGGGCAAGCATGTCGTGGTCATCGGCGGCGGCGACACCGGCGCCGACTGCGTGGGCACCGCCCACCGCCAGGGCGCCAAGTCGGTCACCCAGCTGGAGATCATGCCCAGGCCCGGCGACGAGCGGAACCCGGGCCAGCCCTGGCCGACCTTCCCGATGCTCTACAAGGTCACCTCGGCGCACGAGGAGGGCGGCGAGCGCATCTACGCCGTCTCGACCACCCACTTCGAGGGCTCGGCGCCCGAGGAGGGGGAGACGGTCGGGAACGTCAAGTACCTCCACCTCGTCGAGGTGGAGTTCAAGGACGGCAAGCTGGAGCAGCAGCCCGGCACCGAGCGCCGGATCCCCGCCGAGCTGGTCACCCTGGCCATGGGCTTCACCGGCACCGACCAGGCCAACGGCCTCGTCCAGCAGTTCGGCCTCGAACTCGACGCCCGCGGCAACATCGCCCGCGACGCCGACTTCGCGACCAATGTGCCCGGCGTGTACGTTGCTGGTGACGCGGGCCGCGGCCAGTCGCTGATCGTCTGGGCGATCGCCGAGGGCCGTTCGGCGGCGCGCGGCGTGGACCGCTTCCTCACGGGCGCCAGCGAGCTGCACGCCCCGATCAGGCCGACGGACCGGGCACTGACCGTCTGACGGCCCTACAGAACGTCCCGCACAATGGGGTGCGGAACTGAACGCGGCGCCTGCCTTGTCCCCGACCGGACACTGGGTGGGCGCCGTGGCGCGTCCGGCGGCCCCTGACGGCGGGCCCGGCCTGGGCGGACGAGAGAGCGGAGCAGCGGAGGATGCGGGCGTGACGGTACGGATACTGCGGGCAGCCGGCCGGGCAGCCACGCCCTGGAAGAACGGCGGCGGGGTCACCCGCGAGATCGCCGCGTGGCCCGAGGGCGCCGGGATGGACGGTTTCGCCTGGCGGGTGAGCCTGGCCGATGTCGGCGCCGACGGGCCCTTCTCCGTCTTCCCCGGAGTCACCAGGGTGCTGACGGTCGCCGACGGCGCGGGGATGGAGCTGACGGCCGGCGGGGTGGCGCTCCGGGCTGACGAGCGGTTCGTGCCGCACCGCTTCGCCGGTGATGTGCCGACCCACGGACGCCTGCTCGGCGGCCCTGTCGTGAACTTCAACGTGATGTACCGCGAGGCGCTCACCGACGCGCTCACCTCGGTCGTACGCGGCAGTCTCGCCGTCGCGGTCCCGCCGGAAGCCACCGTGCTGGTCGTCGCCCTGGACGGGGCCGCCGTCCTGGAGGACACGGGCGACGCCCTGGGCCCCTACGACGCCGCGGTCGTCACCGGGGAGTCACCAGGGGTGCTGCGGGCGGAGGGCCACACCGCGCTCGTCACCCTGCGCAGCCGCTGAATTCCCTTGCGCCACAGGGCGGTTGAGGCATGATGCGATCATGGCTTCCTTTGTACGTCATGTGACAGTCGACTGTGCCGACGCTTATGAGCTCGGCAGTTTCTGGGCCAGGGCCCTCGATATCCCGCTCGCCGACGACGACAGGCCGGGCGACCCCGAGGCGCTGATCCAGGCGACCGGATTCGGGCTGCTCTTCATCCAGGTGCCCGAGCCCAAACAGATCAAGAACCGTCTGCATCTGGACCTCCAGCCGACGGACCGTACCCGGGAGGAGGAGGTCGAGCGGCTGCTGGCGCTGGGCGCCACGCTCGTGGAGGACCACCGCAGGCCCGACGGGCGGGGGTGGGTCACGCTGGCGGACATCGAGGGCAACGAGTTCTGTGTCGAGCGGAGCACCGCCGAGCGCTCCGGGGACTGACCGGCCGCGGGAGAGTGCCGACGGGCGCGGTTCCCGGACCGTCCGGTCGTCAGGCCGCCCCGTCCGGACCGCCCCGCCCCGTGCGTACTGCCCCGTCCGCCCCGTCCGGGCGTGGGGTCAGTGGCGTACCAGGCAGAAGGGGTGCCCCGCGGGGTCCGCGTAGATACGCCAGCCAGGGGCGCTGTCGTCGAGCAGATGGGCGCCCGCGTCGAGCACCTCGACCTCCGCCCGGTCCAGGTCGGGCACACCGAAGTCCAGATGGAACTGCTGGGGCCTGGTCGGGTCCGGCCAGGCTGGTGCACGGTGGTTCTCGGCGCGCTGGAACGCCAGGACCAGACCGGAAGCGGTGTGCAGCGTGGACCAGTCGGAGTCGAGCGACCAGCGGGGGTCGGGCCGGTCGACGCTGCCGCCGAGGACCGCCCGGTAGAACGCGGCCAGGTCTGCGGGTTCGGGGCAGTCCAGCACTATGCACTGCAATTCGGCGATCATGCCCGGAATCCTAGGCCGGTGGCCGCCGCGCCCCGCAGGGGGAGGGGGCGTCCCGGACCTCACGGGCGGAGGTGAACGGCAATCGAACAGTGGCGGGATCTTTCATCCGCCGGGCTTGTTCTGCCGGCCGTCGGCGGCCGTCACGGGACGGCATGCCGGCGGCCCGGCGCACGGGGCAACTGTGCTTCCTTGTCAGGCGAGTTGATCCACCCCGCCTGTTCCGTACGGGCCGGAGGCGCCGGTCGGAGGGGTGCGGCGAGATCATCCGGGTCCCGTCGCCTCCGGACATCCCGGCGGCAGGCGTGCTAGGCTGACGACGTTGCAGTTTTGGTACCCATGAACTTTATGTGCGCCTGACGGGAATGCTCCGACAGGCGCATTATTGTTTTCCGGCTTTCTCCGGGTGGGGTTCAATGCGGCGACGCGGAATTCGTAAAGTGCGAATTTCCGGCACTGCACCTGTTGAGGAGAATGTTATGGCCACCGGTACCGTGAAGTGGTTCAACTCGGAAAAGGGCTTCGGCTTCATCGAGCAGGACGGCGGCGGCGCCGACGTCTTCGCCCACTACTCGAACATCGCCACCCAGGGCTTCCGTGAGCTCCAGGAGGGCCAGAAGGTCTCCTTCGACGTCACGCAGGGCCAGAAGGGCCCGCAGGCGGAGAACATCGTTCCGGCCTGATTGTCGGACGCGTACCTCGCTGACCGGGGCCCGCACCTCCAGGGTGCGGGTCCCGGTTTGTGCTGTCCTACATCCGGCAGGAAGGCTTGAACCGCATGACCCGCTCCGCTGAACGCCCGGCACGCCCCGCACGCACCAGTCCGCCGAGGGGCCGCGGCAAGGCCCCCGCAAAGTCTCCGGCCCGCAAGGCCGCTCCCAGGCCTGCCGAATTCACCCTGCCGGAGACCCTCACCCCCGCGCTGCCCGCCGTCGACGCCTTCGCCGAGCTGGACATGCCGGCCGCGCTCCTGAAGACCCTCGCCGCCCAGGGGGTCACCGACCCCTTCCCGATCCAGGCCGCGACCCTGCCGAACTCCCTCGCGGGCCGCGATCTGCTCGGCCGCGGGCGTACCGGCTCCGGAAAGACCCTCGCCTTCGGACTGGCGATGCTGGCCCGTGTCGCCGGCCGCCGCGCCGAGCCGAAGGCGCCGCTGGCTCTCGTGCTGGTGCCCACCCGTGAGCTGGCGCAGCAGGTCACCGACGCGCTGACGCCGTACGCCACCTCGGTCCAGCTGCGGCTGACCACGGTCGTCGGCGGGATGTCGATCTCCCGGCAGTCCGGCGCGCTGCGGCGCGGCGCCGAGATCCTGGTCGCCACTCCGGGGCGGCTCAAGGACCTCATCGAGCGCGGCGACTGCCGCCTCGACCAGGTTGGGATCACCGTGCTCGACGAGGCCGACCAGATGGCCGACATGGGCTTCATGCCGCAGGTCACCGCGCTGCTCAAGCAGGTCGAGCCCGGCGGCCAGCGGATGCTGTTCTCGGCGACCCTGGACAAGAACATCGACCGGCTGGTCAAGATGTTCCTGACCGACCCGGTCGTGCACTCCGTGGACCCGTCGGCCGGCGCGGTGACCACGATGGACCACCATGTGCTCTACGTCGCCGACGAGACCGACAAGAAGGCCGTCACCACCCGCATCGCGGCCCGCGACGGCCGGGTGATCCTCTTCCTGGACACCAAGCGTTCCGTGGACCGCCTGGTGAAGCGGCTGCTCGCCAGCGGGGTACGGGCGGGCGGCCTGCACGGCGGACGCTCCCAGCCGCAGCGCAACCGCACTCTCGACCAGTTCAAGAACGGCCAGGTCACCGCGCTCGTCGCGACCAATGTCGCGGCGCGCGGCATCCACATCGACGACCTCGACCTGGTCGTGAACGTGGACCCGCCCACCGACCACAAGGACTATGTCCACCGTGGCGGCCGCACCGCGCGGGCGGGCGAGTCGGGCAGCGTCGTCACGCTCGTGCTCCCGGAGCAGAAGCGTGACATGACCCGGCTGATGTCGGACGCCGGCATCTCGCCCAGGACCGCCAGGGTCAGGTCCAGCGACGAGGAGCTCACCCGGATCACCGGGGCGCAGGAGCCATCGGGCGTCGCGGTCGTCGTCGACGTACCGCAGCAGGCCACCGCACCGCAGCGGCGCTCCAGGCCCAGCAGGCCCGCGAACGGGGCCGCGGCTCCCTCCGGGCAGGGCCGCGGTGGCCGTGGCCGCCGCGGTGGTCAGGGCCAGGGCGGCGGCCAGAGCGGTCAGGGCCGTGGCGGCGCGGGCCGCGGTGCCGGCGGCGCTGGTCAGGGCCGTGGTGGCCAGGGGCGCGGCGGTCAGAGCCGTGGTGGCCAGGGCGGGCGCAGGGCCGCTGCCTGATCCGACCGTGCGGCCGGGCCCCTCCGCGGAGCGGGCCCGGCGTCAGCTCGGCGGATGCAGGTCGATACGGACCGTCAGCAGCTCTGTCCCCATCGCCCGCACGACCGCCGCGTTCAGCGCGCGCAGCGGATGCCGGCGGACGAGGGCGCGCTGCCGGGCGTACGGGTCGTCGCCGGGGAGCAGCTCGGCCGTCCCGGGCACCCAGACGAAGCGCCGCCCCGCACGCAGCCGGACCCGCACATCGGGGCAGGCCCGGATGTTGCGTACGTAGTCGGCGTGCGTGCCGTGCTCCGCGACGATCCAGAACACCCGGCCCTCCCTGCCCTCGCCGACCGGGGTGGTGCGGATCTGCCCGGTGACCCGCCCGCGTGTCTCCAGCAGCGCGTAGCCGGGGGCGGCGCCCAGCCGCAGCAGCAGCCGGACCGGAGGGTTGACCAGATACCGCTGGAGCGGCCGCACCAGTGCGTGCTTGGTCTCTACGCGCATGAGAATCACTCTCCAGGTCTCCAGGTCTCCAGGTCTCCGGTGGCCGTTACAGCCGTCAGGCGGCGCAGCCGGGCGGGCCGGTCGGGCGTCGCTCTCCGTTGTTGCTGACCGGTGTCGCTGGCCGGTGCCACTGTCCTGTGTCACCGTCAGGTGTCGCACTCCAGGACCGTGCGGCAGAGCCCGCAGCGCGCCCGGACCCGGCCCCGGACCGGCACCCTGATCCGCTGCTGGCAGGTGGGGCAGGCGAAACTGACGCGCAGTCCGTCCGCCGCCCGCTCGAAGGCGTACGGCAGTCCGGGGCCGGTGCGGCCCCCGTGCTCCAGCGCGTACCTCCGGTGCTTCGCATAGGCCCGGCGCCCCGCCCACCCCGCCGCGGTCAGCGGCGGCCGGCAGGCGTCCTGACCGGCCCTGGTCCGACCCTTCGTGTACGCCGTGTAGGCCTGCGGGCTGGTGAACCAGACCGACGGGTCCTCGTCGAAGAGCGCCGCCCGCTTGGCCAGGACGTACCCGAACTCCTCCGGGGTGAGATAGCCGAGCTTCTGGCTGGACACCGCGTCCTCGCGGAACGCGTCCAGCAGCAGCCAGCCCGCCCCGAGATAGGTCGCCGCGGTGTCCGTGAGGATCTCGTTGTCCCGGGTCCCCGCGAAGCCGAGACCGAGCCGGTGCAGCAGCACATGGGTGATCTCATGGGCCAGAGCCGCCCCGATATCGGCCCTGTGGGTGCGGAAACGGTCGTTGAGCTCGATGAAGTACTCCGGTCCCGCCGTCAGTTCGACCGCCGCCGCGTGCTCCATCCCGCGGAAGCCGACGACCATGCGCGCATCCGGCAGCCGCAGCTGGTGGACCAGCGCACGGGCCACCCGCTGGGCGCCCAGATGCAGATCGTCCAGGTCGGAGAAGGCCACATCGGCGGGGGCGACGCTCGGCGCGTAGCCGAGCACACCCTCGTACGAGAGACGTCTGTGGAGCGCCGTGATCGCCGCCCGCACGGTCTCCAGATGCGGAAATCCGTGTACGACCTCGCTGTCGTCCGTCACACACCCACTCTACGACCGGGCGGAAACCCCGGACAGCGGCCATTGTCGTGGGAACAGCCCATTCCGGGCGAGGGGTCCGCCCCCGGTCCGGAACGGGTTTGAGGATCCCTCAGCCCCCACGAGAGGAAGCCCGTTGAACCAGCCAGAGCGCACCATCGGACGATGCGCGGCCCTGGGCGCCGCCGTACTCGCAGCCCTCAGCCTCCAGCCCGCCCCGGCCTCGGCCGCCGCACCCGAGCCCGTCGTCGGAGGCACCCGGGTGGCGGAGGGCCAGTACCCCTTTATGGTGCATCTCTCCCAGGGATGCGGCGGCGCCCTCTACGCCAAGGACATCGTCCTCACCGCGGCCCACTGCGTCACCGGCTCAGGGGCCAACACCTCGATCACCGCGACGGCGGGCTCCGTCGACCTGCAGGGCCCGCACGCCGTCCACATCAAGTCCACCCAGGTCGTCCGGGCCCCCGGCTACGAGGGCAAGGGCAAGGACTGGGCGCTGATCAAACTGGCCGCGCCCTTCGACCTGCCGACCCTGCCCCTCGTCACCGGTACGGCCTACGACAACGGGAACTTCACCATCGCGGGCTGGGGCTCGACGAGCGAGGACGGCGGCCAGCAGCGCTATCTCCGGCAGGCGACGGTCCCGTACGTCTCGGACGAGAAGTGCGCGGAGGCGTACAAGACGCAGTTCCACGCGAGTGACGAGATCTGCGCCGGAGACGTCGACAAGGGCGGCGTCGACACCTGCCAGGGCGACTCCGGCGGACCGATGTTCCGCAAGGACGACAAGGGCGAGTGGGTCCAGGTCGGGATCGTGAGCTATGGCCAGGGCTGCGCCGAGCCGGGCTACCCGGGTGTGTACGCCCAGGTGTCCGCGCTCTCGGCGGACATCAGGTCGGCCGCGGACAAGCTGCACTGAGGACGGCGCCGGAGACCAGGACAGAGGGCCGGACATCGCGATAGTCCAAGACCTCTCCCTCCTTTGTCCATAGGCGCACACTCCCCGCCCCTCCATCGTGACGTGCACGGATGACCGTCGCGATGGAGGAGCAGGCGTGCACGAAGAAGACCGAGGGCCCAGCCGCAGGACCGTAGTGGCCGCCACCGCGCTGGCCGGTGTCGGAGCGGCGTTCGCCACCCCGTCCGCCTTCGCCGCGGACACGGCGGCCACGGGCTCCGGAACCGCCGGCGCGGCCGAGACCGTACTGCGCTCCGACGCGCTCGACGTACGCGTCGACCGCGGCTTCCCGCGCATCGTGTCGTACACCGACCGCCGGACGGGTGCGCTGCTGCACGGGCAGGAGGAGCCCGTCGCCTCGGTACTCGTCGACGGGACCGCGCACACCCCGAAGGTGACGTCCAGGCCGGGCCGGGACCGGATCGCGTACACCCTCGCCTTCGACGGCGGGACCGAGATCGGCGTCGAGATCAGGGTCTCCGGGTGGCGGACCGACTGGCGGGTCACCCGGATCGCGGACACCGCGGCGCTGCGCGTGGGGACCCTTGAGATCCCCGCGCTCGCCTTCCTCTCCGTACGCAGCGACCAGCCGGGCGCCACCCTGCTGGCCGCCAAGCTCGACCTCGACAAGGCCAAGAGCGGCGACACCCTGGTGAAGGTCGCGCCCGGCAGCGCGGCGGACCCGGCGCCGGTCGGCTGCGCGTACGCCGTGGTGGCGCACGACCGGCTCGGCGGCGCCGTCGAGACCAACACGGTCTACGACAAGCCGGCCGACACGCCCGGCGCCACCTGGGAGAACGGCCGGATGTGGCGGCAGACCGTCAAGAAGGACGGCTATGTCAAGGCGCAGCTGGCCTGCGGCCAGTGGACCCACCGCGCGGACACCTCGCCTGTGGACGCCACCGAGCCGCTGCCGTACGCGACCGTCGTCGTCACCCGGGACCGCAACGGCGACGGTGTCGTCGACTGGCAGGACGCGGCCATCGCCTTCCGCGACATCATGGTGACCCCGCTCGGCGCCGACGACACCCATCTGCGGGTCGTCCCGCACATCCCCTTCAACTTCGCCTCGCAGGCCACCAATCCGTTCCTCGCGACCCTCGACAACGTCAAGCGGATCTCGCTCGCCACGGACGGGCTGCGCCAGTACACGCTGCTCAAGGGGTACCAGTCGGAGGGCCACGACTCGGCGCACCCCGACTACGCGGGCAACTACAACGAGCGGGCCGGCGGGCTCGCCGACATGAACACCCTCGTCAAGGAGGGCAGCAAGTGGAACAGCGACTTCAGCGTGCACGTCAACGCCACCGAGTCGTACCCCGTCGCCCACGCCTTCTCCGAAAAGCTCGTCGACAAGACCGACAAGCAGTGGGACTGGCTCGACCAGTCCTACCGCATCGACTCCCGGCGTGACCTGGTATCGGGCGACATCATCAAGCGGCTGCGGGACCTGCGCAGGGACGCGCACCCGGCGCTCAACGCCATCTACTTCGACGTCTTCCGCGAGTCGGGCTGGAACGGCGACCGGCTCCAGCGGGCCCTGCGCGAGCAGGGCTGGACGGTCAGCAGCGAGTGGGGCCACGGCCTGGAGCGCTCGTCGGTCTGGTCGCACTGGGCGAACGAGACCGACTACGGCGGCGACACCTCACGCGGTATCAACTCCCAGCTGATCCGCTTCATCCGCAACCACCAGAAGGACGTCTTCTCCAACAAGTGGCCCACGCTGCTGGGCGCCGGACGGATGGGGAACTTCGAGGGCTGGGTCGGCAAGACCGACTGGAACGCCTTCTACGACATCATCTGGACCGAGGCGCTGCCCGCGAAGTACCTCCAGGCCTACCCGGTCAAGCGGTGGACCGAGCACGAGATCACCTTCTTCGGCCCCACCGGGACCGTCGTCGGCGACACCGACGGCAACCGCCGGATCACCACCGACGGACGGGTCGTCTACACCGGCGGCAGCTATCTGCTGCCCTGGGAGCCCCGCAGGGCCACCGACCCGGAGAAGCTCTACCACTACAACCCGAAGGGCGGCTCCACCACCTGGCAGCTGCCGCGCGGCTGGGCGCACTCCTCGCGCGTCGCGCTCTACCGGCTCACCGACCAGGGCCGGGTGCACACGGGTGACCTGGCGGTCCGCTCGGGCAAGGTCACCGTGGAGGCCACCGCGGGACAGCCGTATGTGCTGTACCGCTCCCGGGTGGCGGCGCCCGCCGAGCCCCGGTGGGGACAGGGCACCCCGGTGTACGACCCCGGCTTCAACTCCGGCTCCCTGAAGGGCTGGAAGACCACGGCCGGGGGGACGGCCTCCGTCGTGCGCAGCACCATCGGCGACTACGAGCTGGTGATCGGCGCCGGAGCGGCCACCGCGGTCAGCCAGCGCCTGGGACGGCTGCCCGCCGGGACCTACGCCGCGTCGGTGCAGGTCGAGGTCGGCAAGAAGGCGGGGGAGCGGCGCCGGGCCGCCCTGGAAATCCGTACTGCCGACGGGGTCACCGCCGCCAACTGGACCGACACCTCGTGCGCGGGCAACTACGTGGCGGCGGACCGCAAGTCCGGCACCCGCTTCCAGCGGATGTTCACCTACTTCAGCGTGCCGGAGAGCGGCGGCCGGGTCGACCTGACGCTGCGGGCGGCCGCGGGCGACGCTCAGGTGCGCTTCGACAATCTGCGGATCGCCGCCGCGAAGCCCACCCGCAGGGCGGGAACGCTGGCCTTCGAGGACTTCGAGAACGTCCCGCAGGGCTGGGGCGTCTTCGTCAAGGGCGACGCGGGCGACACGACCGACCCGCGGACCCATGTCGGGCAGCGGCACGCGCCGTTCACCCAGCGGGGCTGGAACGGCAAGGTCATCGACGACGTCATCGACGGCAGCCAGTCGCTCAAGTCCCGTGGTGAGAACGGCGGGCTCGTCTACCGGACCGTGCAGCACACCGTCCGCTTCGAGCCGTCCAAGCGGTACCGGGTCTCCTTCCGGTACGAGAACGACACGGCGGGCCAGTACGCCTGGATCACCGGCGTCGACGAGCCCGCCCCGCGCGAGCTGGACCGCAAGGCGCTGCCCGTGGCGACCGGACCGACGGTGCTGAGCTACGAGTTCACCGCCCCGGCGGACGGCGACGCCTGGGTGGGGCTGCGCAAGGTCGGCGACGACGGGGTCGCCGAGTTCGCGCTCGATGCCTTCGAGGTCCGGGAGGTGTAGCCGGGGGATGGCCGGCCCCCTGTGCCGGGGGCCGGCCCTGCGGCGTCCGGTGCGCGCCGGACGGACCGGCCCTGCCGTGCCCGTCCGGCGGCGGGCGGCGGGCGGCGGGCGGCCCTGCGTACCCGCCCGACGGCGGGCCGGCTCACCCGCAGCGTTGGCCCCGGCTCGGCCGCCTCAGGGCAGCATCGGCCCCGGCTTGCCCGCCTGAGCGCAGGACCGGCCCCGGCTTGCCCGCCTCAGCGCAGCGTCAGCCCAGGCTCGGCCCCCTCCGCCCCCGCGAGCTCCAGCACCCACACCTCGTTCTCGCCCTCGCGCAGCACCGGGCCCGGTATGAACAGCGAGTCCTGGGGCCCGGCCGACCAGTAGCGCCCCAGGCAGAAGCCGTTCACCCAGACGAAACCCCTTACCCAGCCGGTCAGTTCCAGCGTCGCGTCCCCGGCGCCGCGTACCTCGAACGTTCCCCGGTGCAGCCCCCGGCCCCCGCGGTCCGGCCCGGTCGGCGACGCCGCGCGGAACGGCAGCTTCGCGACCGCGGCCGGGTCGTCGAACGCGTCGAGCCGCAGCCCCTGGGCCCGTACCCCGTGCAGATACTGCCGCTCGTGCAGCACCCCGCCCGTCAGGCCCTTCGGCTCACCCAGCCGGGGCCCGTAGTTGACCCGGCCGAGCGACTCCACCCACAGCTCCACCGAAGCCGGCCCCGCCACCGGCGCGCCCAGCTCCGTGTGCACTCCGTCGACGTACAGCCGCACCACATCGCGCGCTCCGGGAGCGGTCAGCGGATACGGCTCACGCGGACCCGGCACCCGCACGCTGTAACGGACCAGACCCCGGTCGACATCCAGCTCCTCGAAGGTCGGCGGAAACCCGGTGAGCTGCTCCGGGCCGCCCAGCGCGTCCATCACCCCGCCCAGCGGCACCCACTCGGGCAGCGTGGCGCCCACGGGCTCAGCCAGCACGGCGGGCGGCGGCGGCAGCTCCGGCAGCGGCTCCCGCGCGTACGGCGCCAGCACCTCGCGGAAGAGCCAGAACTTCTCGGTCGGCCGCCCGTACTCGTCGACCGGCGCCCCGTAGTCGTACGAGGTCACGGTCGGCTGCAGGGCGCCGTCGTGCAGCTCACCCGAGCGGTTGGCGCCCGCCCAGCCGGCGAAATTCGTACCGCCGTGCGCCATGTACAGATTCACCGAAGCGCCGCACTCCAGGATCTCCCGCAGCGCCCGCGCCGCGTCCGCCGGATCCCGTACGACGGGCTCCGCGCCCCAGTGGCCGAACCAGCCGCACCAGAACTCCATGCACATCAGCGGGGACTTCGGCCGGTGCCGGCGCAGCACATCGAAGCCCTCGCGCGCGTTCGAGCCGAAGTTGGCCGTGGCCAGTACCCCGGGGACCGAACCGCCGGTCAGCATGTGGTCCTCGGGCCCGTCCGACGTGAAGAGCGGCACGCTCACGCCGAGCCTGCGCAACAGCCCCGCCATATGGCGCAGATAGGTCTGGTCGGATCCGTAACTGCCGTACTCGTTCTCGACCTGCACCATGATCACCGGGCCGCCCCGGTCGATCTGCCGGGGCACGATCTCGTGCATGAGGTGGTGGAACCAGCGGTCCACCTCCCGCAGATACGCAGCGTCACGCGTCCGCACCCGCGGGCCGAGCGGTCCGGTCAGCCAGTGCGGCAGCCCGCCGTTCTCCCACTCGGCGCAGATGTACGGTCCCGGGCGGACGACCGCCCAGAGCCCGGCCTCGTGCGCGGCGTCCAGGAACCGGCCGAGCGCCTGCACATCGTGGAACCGTCCCTGCTGGGGCTCGTGCAGATTCCATGGCACGTAGGTCTCCACGGAGTTGAGCCCCATGGCCCGGAGCATCGCCAGCCGGTGCCCCCACTGGTCCTCGTGCACCCGGAAGTAGTGCAGTGCCCCCGACAGCAGCCGGACCGGCCGCCCGTCGATCAGGAAATCCTCGTCACCCACAGTGAAATCAGCCACGCCGTCACTCTCACCCCTGGCGGCAGCCCGGTCCATGGACAAAGATCAACGTTCATTGGACACAAGAGCCGGACACCCGAGCCGGACAAAAGAGCCGGACACCGGAGCCGGACGCCGGAGCCGGACACCAGGACCGCAGTGAACAGCCGGCCCGTGAGGGAACACGACGCACCGCACCGGGAGGACGGAAAAGGGATGTACCACACCTGGATGCGCTATTTCACCCCGAGCCCCGTCCACCACAAGCTCGGTCTCGTCTGCCTCGGAGTCGGGCTCCAGCACGGCACCCTGCCCGCGGTCGGCCCGCGCACGCTCGACCACCATGTCGCCGTCGTCGTCGGCGCGGGCAGCGGCTGGTACCGCGGCGCCGACGGACGCCGTACGGCCGTCACCGCCCCCGCGCTGATCTGGATCACGCCCGGCGCCACCCATCACTACGGAGCCGATCCGGTCACCGGCTGGGACGAGTCCTTCGTCGACTTCACCGGGCCCGCCACCGCCACCTACACCGAACTCGGCTACATCGAACCCGACCGGCCCGTCGTCCCGCTCGCCGACGTCGCGGGCGCACGGGCGGCCGTGGGGCGCATCGTCCGCGCCGCGCGCCGCGGGAACCCGCTGCTCGAAGTGGAGAGCGGGGCCGCCGTGCACGAACTGCTCGTCGCGCTGCGCCGCGCCCGCGCCGACACCGACGCCGAGGGCGCCCCCGTGCTCCAGGCGCTCGCCCGCGACGCCTTCCAGCCGCTGACCGTCGCCGAACACGCGGCCCGGCACGGCATGACCCCTGCCGAACTGCGCACCGCCGTACGGCAGGGGGCGGGGTGCAGCCCCAAGGACTACCTCCTGGGCATCCGCCTCGGCCGCGCCAAGGAACTGCTCGCCGCCACCGATCTGCCGGTCGCGGCCGTCGCCCGCAGAGTGGGCTACGACGACCCGGCGTACTTCTCCCGGCTGTTCACCCGCCGGGTCGGGAAGGCCCCCGTCGTCTTCCGCCAGCAGCAGGGGAACACCGTCCCCGGCGGCTGGAGTGACCAGATACCGGACCCCGACAACCCGCCGACGATCACGACGTAAGCTCGACGACCATGACCGAGACAGCCCCGTCCGTACAGGCCGAACTGGACCGTCTGCGCGGCTCCATCGACAACATCGACGCCGCCGTCGTCCATATGCTCGCCGAGCGCTTCAAGGCCACCCAGCAGGTCGGCCTCCTCAAGGCACGCAACCACCTCCCGCCCGCCGACCCGGCCCGCGAGGCCCGCCAGATCGCCCGGCTGCGCAGCCTCGCCGAGAACGCCAGACTGGACCCGGCCTTCGCCGAGAAGCTGCTCAACTTCATCGTCGCGGAGGTGATCCGGCACCACGAACGGATCGCTGAGGGATCTGCGGAGGGATCGGCGGACGGCACCGTGGACGGTCCGGCTGAGGGCCCGGTGGACGGTCCGGCCGAAGGCAGCTGAACGGTGTCCGGCGACGGCCGGTGACCGGACCGCCACACCCCCGTACCACCCGGCCACCGCAACCGATTTCCCCGTGCGCGCTGTCGGTGGCGTACGGCACGATGGGGGCCATGTCCGTACTGACGCGCGATGAAGCGCAGCTCCGAGCCCAGCTCCTCGATGTCCAGCGGTACACGATCGACCTCGATCTGACCCAGGGCGACGACACCTTCGACTCCCGCACCGTCATCCGCTTCTCCGCGCGTGCGGCCGGAGACACCTTCGTCGAGGTCAAGCCCGCCGAGCTGCGCTCCGTGACCCTCGACGGACGGCCCATCGACCCCGAGACGCTCTCCGGGAACCGGCTCCCGCTCCCCGGTCTCACGGCGGGGGAGCACGAGCTGCGGGTCGACGCCTCGATGCGCTACTCGCGCACCGGTGAGGGCCTGCACCGGTTCACCGACCCCACCGACGGCGAGACCTACGCCTACACCCAGCTGTTCATGGAGGACGTCCAGCGGGTGTTCGCCGCGTTCGACCAGCCCGACCTGAAAGCCGTCTTCGAGCTCGGGGTCACCGCGCCCGACGGCTGGACCGTCCTCGCCAACGCCGTCACCCGCCGCACCGACGGCGGCCACTGGCAGGCCGCGCCCACCCCGCTGGTCTCCACCTATCTGATCGCCGTCGCCGCGGGCCCCTGGCACTCCGTGACCACCGAGCACGCCGGGCTCCCCTTCGGCCTGCACTGCCGCCGCTCCCTCGCGCCCTACCTCGACGCCGACGCCGAGGAGATCTTCGAGATCACCCGCGCCTGCTACGACCGCTACCACGAGAAGTTCGACGAGCCGTACCCGTTCGACTCCTACGACCAGGCATTCGTACCGGAGTTCAACGCCGGCGCCATGGAGAACCCGGGCCTGGTCACCTTCCGCGACGAGTTCATCTTCCGCTCGGCCGTCACCGACACCGAGCGGCAGACCCGCGGCATGGTCATCGCCCATGAGATGGCCCATATGTGGTTCGGCGACCTCGTCACCCTCCGGTGGTGGGACGACATCTGGCTGAACGAGTCCTTCGCCGAGTACATGGGCTACCAGACCCTCGCCGAAGCCACCCGCTTCACCGGCACCTGGGTGAACTTCGCGATCGCCCGCAAGACCTGGGGTTACGACGCGGACCAGCGCCCCTCCACCCACCCGGTCGCCCCCGACCCGGCCCTCGTCCCCGACACCGCGTCCGCGATGCTCAACTTCGACGGGATCTCCTACGCCAAGGGCGCGTCCGCGCTGCGCCAGCTCGTCGCCTGGCTGGGCGAGAAGGACTTCCTCGCCGGGATCAACGTTCACTTCGCCCGCCACCGCTTCGGGAACGCCACCCTCGCCGACTTCATCGACAACCTGGCGTCCGCCACCGACCGGGACGTCCACGGCTGGGCCGCGCACTGGCTGGGCACCACCGGGGTCGACACCCTCACCCCCACCGTCACCGAGACCGACACCAGCTGGTCGTTCGGCGTCGCCCACACCGGCAGCCGCCCGCACCGCATCGCCGTCGGCGCCTACGACCATGACCCCGTCGACCCCGCCCATCTCGTCCTGCGCGAACGCTTCGAGATCGATGTCCCCGCCCCCACCGCCACGGACGATGCCCCGAAGATCCGCCAGGGCCGCCGCCCCGACCTGCTCCTCCTCAACGACGGCGACCTCACCTACGCCAAGGTCCGCCTCGACGCCGGGTCCTGGGAGACCGCCGTACGCGCACTCTCCGGCCTCCCCGACCCGCTGACCCGCGCCGTCGTCTGGAACGCCGCACGCGACATGGTCCGCGACGGCGAACTCCCGCCCGCCGCCTATCTGGACGCCGCACTCGCCCACCTCCCGCACGAGTCGGACCTCGCCGTCGTCGAGGGCGTCCTCACCTTCGCCGCCACCCAGATCGCCGACCGCTATCTCCCCGCCGCCGACCGGCCCGCCGCGCTCGCCACGATCAGCACGGTCTGCCGTGCGCTGATCCGCCGCACCGAGGACGGCAACGACCCTGGGCTCCGCCTCGTCGCCGTCCGGCACTTCATCGACGCGGCCACCCAGCCCGACGGCATCCAGGCCTGGTTCACCGACGGCGGTGTACCCGGCGGACCCGAACTCGACCCGGAGCTGCGCTGGCGCATCCTCCAGCGCCTCGCCGCACTCGGCGCCGTCGAGGAGAGCACCATCGACGCCGAACTCGACCGGGACATCAGCGCCACCGGCCAGGAGGGCGCCGCCCGCTGCCGGGCGGCACTGCCCGCACCGGAGGCCAAGGCCACCGCCTGGCAGCAGATGTTCACCTCCGACGATCTCTCCAACTACCTGTTCATCGCCAACGCCCGCGGCTTCTGGCAGCCCGAACAGACCGCCCTCGTCGCCGGGTACACGGAGCGCTTCTACGAGGACGCCGTCGCCCTGGCCGGCCGCAGGGGACCGGCCATCGCGGAGGCAGCGGGGCGGTACGCCTTCCCCGCGTACGAGATCACCGCCGAGGCACTCGCCCGCGGCGAAGCCTGTCTGCGCGACACCGAGATGATTCCCGCCCTGCGCCGCAAGCTCGCCGACCAGCTCGACGACCTGCGGCGCGCCCTGGAGGTCCGCGGAGCCTGACAGCGGGGGAGCCGGGCGTCCGGCGGAAGCCCGACTCCGGGAGGAGCCCTGTACCGGGGGAGTCTGATACCGGGGCGAGCCCGGCGCCCGGGGGTGCGCCCGGGGGGCCTGCCGCCGGCCGGCCGCCCCCTTGTACCACCCCGGGGGCTCCAACTTCCCCCCGCACGCGGGCAATACCACTTTCGGGTTGACCTCGTTGTGCTCTTCGGGCGCGCCGCCTGTCCCCCGTACAGGCTGGGGCGACAGCCCCGAGCGCACCGAAGGACACCCGTATGAGCACGCCGCCACTCGCCGGAGGGGCCGCAGGGCCGAGCGCCCTGCGGCCCCTCGTCGGTACCGTCCTCGACGCGCTGCACGACGGGGCCGCCGAGCGGATCGGCCCCCTGCCGTCCGGCGGCCCGGAGACCGTCGCCGCCCGGGTGCGGGCCACCGCCCACCCGGTACTGCCCGAATCCGGGACAGGCGCCGAAGAAGCCCTGCGCACCCTGGTCCACGCCCTCACCGAAGGCGCGGCCGACCCCGCCGACCCCCGCTGCGCGGCCCATCTGCACTGCCCGCCGCTGGCCGTCGCCGCAGCCGCCGACCTCGCCGCATCCGCCCTCAACCCCTCGATGGACTCCTGGGACCAGGCCCCCGCCGCCTCCGAACTGGAAGCCCTCGTCACCCGCGCCATCGCCGCCGAGGTCTACCCGGAGAACAGCTGTCCCGAGGCCGGTGCGCTCATCACCACCGGGGGCAGCGAGTCCAACCAGCTCGCCCTGCTGCTCGCCCGTGAACGCCACGGCGCCGTACGGATCGTCTGCGGCGCCAACGCCCACCACTCCCTGCACCGCGCGGCCTGGCTCCTCGGCCTCCCCGAGCCGCTGACCGTCCCCTCGCCCTCCGGGGTCATTGACCTCGCGGCGCTGGACGAAGCGCTCACCGCGACACACGGGCCGGTCCTCGTCGCCGCCACCGCCGGCACCACCGACGCCGGACTCATCGACCCGCTCCCCGAGATCGCCGACCTCTGCGACCGCCACGGCGCCGAACTCCACATCGACGCGGCCTACGGCGGACCGCTGCTCTTCAGCGCACTCCACCGCCCCCTGCTCACCGGCATCGAACGCGCCCACTCGGTAACGCTCGACCTGCACAAACTCGGCTGGCAACCGGTCGCGGCCGGCATCCTCGCCGTCCCCGGGCCCGCCACCCTGGACGCACTCACCCACCAGGCCGACTACCTCAACGCCGACGACGACACCGAAGCGGGCCTCCCCGACCTCCTGGGCCGCTCCCTGCGCACCACCCGGCGCCCCGACGTCTTCAAGATCGCTGTCACCCTCCGCGCCCTCGGCAGGAGCGGCGTCGCCGCACTCGTCGACCGCACCTGCGCCATCGCCGCGGAACTCGCCGGGCTCGTCGAGGCCCACCCCGGCCTGGAGCTCTACGACCGGCCCACCATCTCCACCGTGCTCTTCCGCCCCACCGGAGCGGACGACGAGACCGTGGCCGCCATCCGCCGCACCCTCCTCACCGAGGGCCACGCCGTACTCGGCAGGGCCCGCGCCGACAACCGCCTCTGGCTGAAGGCCACCCTGCTCAACCCCCACGCCACCACCGGTGACCTGGAAGCTCTCCTCAAACTCCTGGAAGGCAGTACGCCCCGATGACCGACCAGCAGCCTCCCGTAGACCAGCCCCACGACCTGGTGGGGGTCGGCATCGGACCGTTCAACCTCTCCCTCTCCGCCCTCGCCCACCCCCTCACCGAGCTCTCCACCGCCTTCTACGAACAGCGCCCCGCCTTCCACTGGCACCCCGGCCTGCTCATCGAGGACGCCACCCTCCAAGTCCCCTTCCTCGCCGATCTGGTGACCCTCGCCGAACCGGCCAGCCCCTGGTCCTTCCTCAGCTACCTCAAGGAACGCGAGCGGCTCTACCCCTTCTACTTCGCCGAGCACTTCCACATCAGGCGCACCGAGTACGACGCCTACTGCCGCTGGGTCAGCGAGAACCTGCCGGGGCTCCACTTCGGCCACCAGGTCGACGCCATCCGCTGGAACGCCGAACACAACCTCTTCGAGGTCGACTTCACCCAGCTCGACGCCGACGGGGAGGCCGAGGCGCTCGGCCGCGCCCACGCCCGCAACCTGGCACTCGGCGTCGGCACCGAGCCGTACATCCCGGAGACCCTCAGGCCGCTCGCCGAAGCGCCATCCGTACCCGTCATCCACTCGTCCGACTACCTCGCCGGCCGTGAACGGCTCCTCGACGCCGGGCACATCACCGTCATCGGCGCGGGCCAGTCCGGCGCCGAGATCTTCCTCGACCTGCTCAGGGCCCGCCCCGCGGGCCAGGAGAAGATCACCTGGCTCGCCAGGACCGAGGCGTTCGCCCCCATGGAGTACTCCAAGCTCGGCCTGGAACACTTCACCCCCGACTACACCCGCTACTTCCACCAACTGCCCGAGTCCGCCCGCGACTCCCTGGCCCCGCAGCAGTGGCAGCTCCACAAGGGCATCGACGCCGAGACCATCGCGGCGATCCACAGCGAGCTCTACCGGCGCACCCAGCACGGCGGCTGGCCCGACGCCGTCCTCACCCCGGGCGTCACCGTCCGCACCGCGGGACGTGTCGCCACCAGCAGGGTCGAACTGCACCTCGAACACGCCCGGCAGGGCAGCCGCTCCCGCCTCGTCACCGACGCCGTGGTCCTCGCCACCGGCTACCGGGAGCGCCCGCTCGACGGCATGCTCGCCGGACTCGACCCCTATATGCGGCGGGACGCATCCGAGCGCCCCCGCATCGACGACCAGTACCGGCTGCTCCTCGACCCCGCCGTCACCGGCTCCGTGTACGTACAGAACGCCGAACGCCACACCCACGGCGTCGGCGCCCCCGACCTCGGCCTCGCCGCCTGGCGCAGCGCGACCATCCTCAACTCCCTGACCGGCAAGGACCCCTACCCGCTGCCCCGGCGCACCGCGTTCACCAGCTTCGGCCTCGACCGCGAGCACGCCCTGCCCCCGCAGCGCCGCTCCCGTCTCGTCCCGCTGGCCGAACACGGCTGAGCGCGGCGGCGGAAGGCCGGACCCGCGGACTGCGGCTCCGGCCGGAGCCGGAGCCCGCGGAGTACGGGATCAGAAGACCGGTGTACCGTCCCGCGTCAGCTTCCAGTCCACCGAGGCGAACTGCGACGCGTCCACCGTGCCCTTCGCCTGCACCCAGGCGATGATCGTGTTCCGGATCTCGTCCGAATTGGCCCACAGCTGCTTGGCGGTCGGCACATGCGGGAAGTTGCCGCCGCCGCTCGCCCGGTAGTTGTTCACCGCCAGCACGAACTGCGCCGCCGGGTCGATCGCCTTGCCGCCGAAGGACAGCTTCGCGATCCGTGAACCGGGCGCCTTGGCGATGTCGATCTCGTACGTCAGACCCGACACCGCGTCGTAGTTGTAGTCCGGGGTGTCGTCCGCGTTCGTCAGCTTCGCGGTGTCCACCGGGCCGCCCGCGGGCGTCTGCACGTAATAGCGCGCCGAGAACTCCAGATAGTCCTTGAGCTGCGCGCCCGTCATCAGCCGCGCCTCCAGCGTGTTCTCGAACGGGTAGAGCCCCGCCGCGTCCTTGATCGTCACGTTCCCGGCGGGGATCTGCGCCGTACGCGAGAAACACGACGCCTGCGAGAGCACCGGCAGCGCCGCGTACGCACCACCGGCCAGCGCCGCCTTCACCGTGTCGGTCTGGACGGCGTTGATCAGATCGATGATCGGCTCGTCCTTCCAGGGAGCGTCCGCCGTGGTCATCGCCGTGGACGAGGTTCCGATCACCTTGTTGACGTACGCCACGACCTTCTTGTGCTCGTCCGTCAGCAGCTTGACGAGCTTCGGGTCCTCCGCCGCCGTATTGGAGTTCAGCACCCGCGCACCGGCCTTCTCGACCGTCCAGCGCCCCTTCTCCCAGACCAGGTCGAAGTCGAAGACCGTGAGCCGCTCGCCCCACATCAGCGGTTCGGAGAGGACGACCTGCTTCCCCGTCTTCTTGTTCTCCACGAACTTCTCGGGGATCTCGACATGCGCGTGGCCCACCAGGATCGCGTCGATCCCCGGCACCTGCTCGGCCACCAGAGCGGCCGCGTTCTCCACATACGGGAGCTGGTCGCCGTACGAGGACGTGCCGCTGGCGCCCGAGTGCGCCGCCACGATCACCACGTCGGCGCCCATGGAGCGCAGCCGCGGCACATACTTCGCCGCCTGCTCCTCAAGCCCCGGAAACACCATCCTGCCCTGGACGTTCGCCTTGTCCCACAGCGCGATGCCCGGGTTCGTCAGCCCGAGTACCGCGACCTTCACATCCCGGCCGTGCGGGGTGCGGAGCGTCCTGAAGACGTACGGAGCGAACGCCGGCTTCATCGTCTTCGCATCCAGGGCGTTGGCCCCGAGCAGCGGGAAGCGGCACTGCTCCTCGAACTTCCGCAGCACCGGAATGCCGTAGTTGAACTCGTGGTTGCCCAGCGCCGCCGCGTCGTAGCCGATGTGGTTCATCGCCTGCGCCATCGGGTGCACCGGACCGTGCTTGGCCGTGATCGGGTCGATCTTCGCGTAGTAGTACGACAGCTGGGTGCCCTGGATGGTGTCGCCCGCGTCGATCATCAGCGTGTTGTGGCGGCCCTTCTCCTTGCGGATCCCGTTGACCAGCGTGGAGATCTTCGCCAGGCCCACATCGTTGTGCGCGGCGTCGTCGAACTCCTTGTCCGTGAAGTAGTCCCAGTTGAAGACATGGCCGTGCAGATCGGTCGTCCCCATCACGGTGAACGAGTACCGCCGCTGCGGGCGGTGGCCGTGGCCGTGCCCGTGGGCTTCGGCGGGCACCGCCGTGCCTCCGGCGATGGCCACACCGGCGCCGGCGGCGGCCGAAGTACCCAGGAAAGTCCTACGGTTGAGCGGCATTCAGTCTCCTCGTCACAAACCACAACGCGCGTAGATGCGGACAACAACCATGCACAACGCGCGTAGATTCTGACCCAGGAGCCACACACCGCAACACCCCCCGGAGGTTTCGATCTGATGACCGCCCACTGTCGTACCGGGGTGCGACAGTGGGAACCATGACCGATGCCACAACGGACGACGCTCCGGCCCCCGCAGCCCTCTACGGCACGCCCGACGCGCCCCGCGTCGCCGTCCGCGGCGAGGCGACCCTCGAAGTCGAGCCCGAGACCGCCACCCTCACCGTCACCGCGAGCGCACGCGGCAAGGGCCGGCGGACGGCCCTCCAGGACCTCACCCGGCGCAACAGCGCCCTGCTCGAACTCGCCAGGGGATACGGCGCAGCCGTCGAGAGACTGGAGAGCGGAGCGCTCTCCGTCAGCCCCGAACTGGTGCAGCACGGCAGGGGTGAGAAGATCCGCGCCTACTCGGGCCAGGTGCGGATCACCCTCGTCCTGAACGACTTCACCGCACTCGGCGAACTCACCTCCCGCCTCGCCGACCAGGAACTGACCCGCGTCGACGGACCCTGGTGGGCGCTGCGCCCGGGATCGCCCGCACACCGCGACGCCCGCAGGCAGGCCGTGGAGGACGCCGTCATCCGCGCCCGGGAGTACGCGGAAGCGCTCGGCGCCCGGCTGACCGCCCTCGTCGAGCTCTCCGACCCCGGCGCCGAGGGCGCGCGGCCGCCGGCCCCCGGCTTCGGGGGCAGCCGCATGTTCGGTTCACCGGGGGCGCCGGGCTCCGACGACGTACCCGCCATCGACCTCGAACCGCAGCGCCAGACCGTTCACGCACAGGTGAACGCCCGTTTCACCATGTCACCACCAGTGCTCTGAAGTCCCACGCGGGGGTCTTCGCATTCCGTTTTCGGGCCATCGGAATTGCTCATCAGAGCACCCCCGCGCACAATTCAACAGTTGTCAATAGCCTTCCGGGTAAAGGGTGTTGAGTTGTCCTGTGGGACTCCTCACTTACCCATCGGTAAGGCATACGCTCGAACCATGCGCCGAGCAAAGATCGTTTGTACCCTGGGCCCCGCGACCGACTCCTACGACCAGATCAAGGCACTGGTCGAGGCCGGAATGGACATGGCCCGATTCAATCTCAGCCACGGCAGCTACGCCGAGCACGAGGAGCGTTTCCACCGCGTCCGCAAAGCCGCGGAGGAGACCGGCCGCAGCGTCGGCATCCTCGCGGATCTTCAAGGTCCGAAGATTCGCCTCGGCCGCTTCGCCGAAGGCCCCGTACTCCTTGAACGCGGCGATGAGTTCACCATCACCGTCGCCCCCGGCGCCCGGGGCGACCGGAGCAGCTGCGGCACCACCTACGGCGGACTCGCCGGTGACGTCACCACCGGCGAGCGCATCCTGGTCGACGACGGCAAGGTCGCCCTGGAAGTGACCTCGGTCGAGGGCCCCCGGGTCCACACCACGGTCGTGGAGGGAGGCATGGTCTCCGACCACAAGGGGCTGAACCTGCCCGGTGTCGCGGTGTCGGTCCCCGCGATGTCGGAGAAGGACACCGAGGACCTCCGCTGGGCCCTGCGGGCCGGGGCCGACATCATCGCGCTCTCCTTCGTTCGCAGGGGCCGGGACGTCGAGGAGGTCCACCGGATCATGGCGGAGGAGGGCCGCACGCTCCCCGTCATCGCCAAGATCGAGAAGCCGCAGGCCGTGGAGAACATCGACGGCATCGTCGCGGCCTTCGACGGCATCATGGTCGCCCGCGGTGACCTCGGCGTCGAGATGCCCCTCGAACAGGTGCCGATCGTCCAGAAGCGCGCCGTCAAGCTGGCCAAGCGCAACGCCAAGCCCGTCATCGTCGCCACCCAGATGCTCGACTCGATGATCGACAACTCCCGGCCCACCCGCGCCGAGGCGTCCGACGTGGCCAACGCCGTCATCGACGGCACCGACGCCGTGATGCTCTCCGGTGAGACCAGCGTCGGCAAGTACCCGGTGGAGACGGTCCGCACCATGGGCCGCATCGTCGAGGCCGCCGAGGAGGACATCCTCGCCCGCGGACTGCCCCCGCTGAGCGACCGCAGCAAGCCCCGCACCCAGGGCGGGGCGGTCGCCCGCGCGGCCGCCGAGATGGGCGACTTCCTCGGCGCGAAGCTGCTCGTGGCCTTCACCCAGTCCGGCGACACCGCGAAGCGGCTCTCCCGCTACCGCTCACCGATCCCGCTGCTGGCCTTCACCCCCGACCCGGCGACCCGCGCCCAGCTCACCCTCACCTGGGGCGTCGAGACCTATCTCGGCCCGCACGTGGAATCCACGGACGAAATGGTCGCGCAGGTCGACGAACAACTGCTGAGGGCGGGCCGCTGCCGCAAGGGCGACATCGTGGTGATCACAGCGGGCTCCCCGCCCGGTGTCCCTGGCTCCACGAATCTGGTGCGCGTGCACCATGTGGGGGAGGACGACAGCCCGAAGTGACGGCGTGCCACTCTGGGTGACGGTGCCTGTCTGCGAGTAGCAAAGAAAAGAGCGGACATTCACGAGAATGTGAACATCCGCTTCTGGAATGGTGCCGGGTATGGGATTCGAACCCACATGTCCTTTCGGACAGAGGTGTTTGAGACCTCCGCGTCAGCCAATTGCGCCAACCCGGCCAGGTTGCCGGTGAGAAGTGTACCTGGTAACGGAAGCGCACAGCAGCTAGGTAGGCTGCATGGGCAGCTGCATCTGCCCCTGAACGAGGAGCCCCCGTGACCGCCCCCGAGTCGCCCCAGCCCGTCGCCGACGACGACAAGTCGCACGTCCCGCCGCTGACGACCCGTGTCGTCATCGCCGAGGACGAGGCCCTCATCCGCCTCGACCTCAAAGAGATGCTCGAAGAAGAGGGCTACGCGGTCGTCGGCGAAGCCGGTGACGGTCAGCGGGCCATCGAGCTGGCCCGGGAGCACCGGCCCGACCTGGTGATCCTCGATGTGAAGATGCCCGTGCTCGACGGGATCTCCGCAGCCGAGAAGATCACCGAGGAGTCCATCGCGCCGGTCCTCATGCTGACCGCGTTCTCGCAGCGCGACCTTGTGGAGCGGGCCAGGGACGCCGGAGCGATGGCGTATCTCGTGAAGCCGTTCTCCAAGAGCGACGTCGTGCCGGCCATCGAGATGGCCGTCTCCCGCTTCACCGAGCTGAAGGCCCTGGAGCAGGAGGTCGCGGACCTCTCGCAGCGGCTGGAGACGCGGAAGCTGGTGGACCGGGCGAAGTCGGTGCTGCAGACGCAGTACGGGCTCACCGAGCCCGCCGCCTTCCGGTGGATCCAGAAGACGTCGATGGACCGCCGCCTCTCGATGCAGCAGGTCGCCGAGGCGGTCATCGAGGACGGCGAGGAGAAGAAGGCGGCCAAGGAGCAGTAGGCCCCGCGTCGACGTTGGTCGGCCGAAACGGCCCGCGCCCGGAACTCCCGGGAGCGGGCCGTTTCGCCTGTGCGCCGCGGGGCGGGATCAGTCCTCGCCGAGGTACGCCTTGCGGACCGACTCGTCGTGCAGCAGGTCATGGCCGGTACCGGCGAGCGAGATCCGGCCGATCTCCATGACGTACCCGTGGTCGGCCAGGGAGAGTGCCGCCTGCGCGTTCTGCTCGACGAGCAGGATCGTCATGCCCTGGGACTTCAGCTCGACGATGGTCTCCATGATCTTCTGCATCATGATCGGCGAGAGGCCCATGGAGGGCTCGTCGAGCATCAGCAGCTTGGGCTGTGACATCAGTGCCCGGCCCATGGCGAGCATCTGCTGCTCACCGCCCGACAGGGTGCCCGCCGCCTGCTTCCGGCGTTCGCCCAGGATCGGGAAGAGGTCGTAGGCGCGCTGGATGTCCTTCTCGATGCCCTCCTTGTCGTCCCTGAGGAACGCTCCGAGCTGGAGGTTCTCGAAGATCGACAGACGCGGGAAGATGTGCCGGCCCTCGGGGGAGTGGGCGAGGCCGAGGGCGACGACCTTGTGGGCCGGGATACCGGCGAGCGGCTTCCCGTCGAAGGTGACCGTGCCGCCGACCGGTTTGATCAACCCGGAGAGGGTGCGCAGGGTGGTGGTCTTGCCGGCGCCGTTGGTGCCGATCAGGGTGACGACCTGGCCCGCCTCGACGGTGAAGGAGATGCCCTTGACGGCCTCGATCTTGCCGTAGGCGACCCTGAGGTCCTGGACCTCCAGGAGAGCGGTCACTGGGTGTCTCCTTCGGTACCGGTGGTGCCGGCCGTACTGGTGGCACCGGTGGCGCCGGCCGTACTCGTGCTGCTGGCGGGTCCTGTCGCGCTCTGGGCCTCGGCCGCCTCGACCTCGGCCACCTCCTCGTCCCCCGGCGCGCCCTCGAAGGGCGTCCCGAGGTAGGCGGCGATGACGCGTTCGTCGCCCTGCACCACATCCGATGTGCCCTCGACGAGCTTCTCGCCCTGGACGAGCACGGCGACGCGGTCGCAGAGATTGAAGATGAACCGCATGTCGTGCTCGATGACGAGGACGGCGATGCCCTGGTCGCGGATGGCGAAGACCAGCTCCTCGGTGGCGCGGGTCTCCTGCGGGTTCATCCCCGCGGTGGGCTCGTCGAGCAGCAGCAGGCCCGGTTCGCTGGCCAGGGCGCGGGCGATTTCGAGCTTGCGCTGCTCGCCGTACGGGAGGTTGCGCGCGAGGTGGTCGGCCTTGTGCGCCAGGCCGATGAACTCCAGGAGTTCCATGGCCCGTTCGCGGGACCTGGCCTCGGCCCGGTGGAAGCCGGGGCCGCGCACGATGGCGGACCAGAGGCCCTCCTTGGTCCTGGTGTGGCGGCCGACGAGGACGTTCTCCAGGACCGTCATATTGGCGAAGAGCCGGATGTTCTGGAAGGTACGGGCGATGCCCGCCTTGGTGACCAGGTGCGGCTTGGGCGGCAGAACGGTGCCCCGGTAGCTGACCTTGCCCTCGGTGGGGACGTAGAGGCCGGTGAGGCAGTTGAAGAAGGTGGTCTTGCCCGCGCCGTTGGGCCCGATGAGGCCGACGATCTCCCCGGCGTTCACGGTGAGGTCGACGTCGCGTACGGCGGTGAGGCCGCCGAAGCGCATGATGACGCCTTCGGCCTGGAGCACGGGGGCACCGGTGGCTTCCGGGGCCGGCGTGGTTGTCTGCGTGGTCATGTCGTTCCTCACGCCCCTGCCTTGCCTGCGGTGACGGGTTCGTCGCCGGTCGTGCGCTGTTCCGGCAGGACGGGTGCGCTGTCCTCGTGGAATTCGAGCTGGCGCCGCCGGTTGGCGATGACGCCCTCGGGGCGGAAGCGCATCAGCAGGACGAGTGCGATGCCGAAGGCGAGCAGTTCGTACTGCTTGAGGAAGCCGAGCTTCTCCGGGATGAGGTAGAGGAAGGTGGCGCCGAGGATCGGCCCGCCGACCGTGCCCATCCCGCCCAGGACCACGGCGGCCAGCAGGAAGGCCGAGTTGGGCGGTGCGGCCCCGGCGAACTGGTACGGGGCGGGTGTGACGCTGTAGGTCACGTGTGCGCTGACCGTACCGGCGAGGCCCGCGAGGGTGGCGCCGAGGGCGAAGGCGATGAGCTTGACCCGGAAGCCGTTGATGCCCATGGCGGTGGCCGCCGTCTCGTCCTCGCGGATGGCGATCCAGGAGCGGCCGATACGGGAGTCGGCCGCGCGCTTGAAGACCAGTACGACGAGTCCGGTGATCACCAGCATCAGCAGGAAGTAGTTGGCGAACCTGCCGAGGGTGAAGCCCGCGATGTCGTGGGAGGCGCCGAGGTTGAACCCGAAGAGGTCCAGGTCGGGGATGGAGGGGATGCCGTTGGGACCGTTGGTGATGTCGGGCCCGGATGAGCCGTCGAGGCTGTTCACCGCGATACGGAAGATCTCTCCGAAGCCCAGGGTCACGATCGCGAGGTAGTCGCCGCGCAGTCGCAGGGTGGGCGCGCCGATGAGGACGCCGAAGATCAGCGAAGCGGCCATTCCGGTCAGCGCCGCCGCCCAGAACGGGAACTGGACGCCGGAGAAGGTGGAGAACTCGGAGCCGGAGACCAGGGCTGCGGCGTAGGCGCCGACGCCGAGGAAGGCGACGTATCCGAGGTCGAGGAGCCCGGTGAGGCCGACGACGATGTTGAGGCCGAGGGCGACGGTGCCGAAGATGAGGATGTTCACGCCGAGGTTGGCGTTGTGGTCCTCGCTCTGGGTGAACGGGAAGATCGCGGCGGCCAGGAACGCCATGGAGGTGGCGAAGCCCTTGTGCCGGGCGTTGAGCTGGGAGAAGCGGTCGGTGAGTCCGGCGCTGAAGAGGGCCCAGGCGCCGAAGACGACCAGCAGGACAAACGAGACGAAGACTTCCGGCTGTTCGTCGGGGACGCCGATGCCGTAGGTGAAGACGATCAGACCGAGCGCGGTGGCCGCGGTGATGACCACACGCTGTCCCCAGGCAGGGAGGGCGCGGGGTGCGGGGATCGGGTCGGCCTTGGCGAAGTAGGACTTTGCCGTGGTACCGGGCCGGGGCAGTGCGAGGGTGCCGGCGAGGGCGATCACGGCGCCGGCCGCGGCGACCCAGCCGCCCGGGTCGAGGTTGACGAGCCCGCCGAGTTCGACAGCGATGGCGAGGACGACGTACCAGACGACGGCGAACGTGGCGAGTGCCGCGAGGAAGACCGGAGAGGTCCCGGCGCCCGGGTTGAGCCAGCGCAGTCCGCGGACGCGGGCATGGCTGAGGACGGAGAGGAGGGTGACGACCGCGCCGATGACCACGAGGTACTGGAGCCCTGAGGGGTCCCCCGAGTAGGTCAGGTCGTCGGCGAAGTCGGACTTCCAGGTCCAGGAGAGGAAGGCGCTCACGAGGGTGAGGACGGCGCCCACGAGGGTCAGCGCACGGGCGGCGACCAGTGGGAGAGGGATCAGCGGGCGTACGCCGACGGGCTCGGCCGGGCCGGTGGGTCGGGCCGCTCCGGCCGGCTCGGTGGGCTCTGCCGGTCCGGTGGGCTCGGTGGATCCGGCGGGCTCAGCCGGGCCGGTGGGCTTCGCGGCCGGGTCGGCCGCACCGGTCCGGCCGGTTTCGGCGGTCCGGTCGGTCTCGTCGGCCGGGTTGCTGTCGTCGGCGGGGTTGGTCTTGTCGGTGTCCATGTCCGTCACGCCCTGTCCGCGACTCGTTCGCCCAGGAGACCTTGTGGTCGCAGGAGCAGTACGAGGATCAGCAGGACGAAGGCCCAGACCGCGGACCACGCCTGGCCGCCGAGCTGCTGCATGCCGGGCACCTGGTCGATGTAGGCGGTGGCCATGACCTCGGCGACGCCGAGTACGAGACCGCCGAGCATGGCACCGTAGATGTTGCCGATGCCGCCGAGCACGGCCGCGGTGAAGGCCTTGAGGCCCGCCTGGAAGCCCATGCTGTAGTCGACGTTGCCGATCTTGAAGCCGTAGGCGACACCGGCGACGGCGGCGAAGAGGCCGCCGATGGCGAAGGCGATCACGATGATGCGGTTGGTGTCGATGCCCATGAGCTGGGCGGTGTCCGGGTCCTGGGCGGTGGCCTGCATGGCGCGGCCGGTGCGGGAGGTCCGGGTGAAGACGGCGAGTGCGGCCATGCAGAGGGGGGCCGCGATGATCAGGAAGAGGTCGCCGCTCTGGATGTCGATGGATCCGAGGTGGTACGGGCCACCGGGCAGCGGCGGGAAGACGCGGGCGTTCTCGGCGCCCGGGTACCAGTTGAAGATCGCCTGCTGCAGTGCGAGGGAGAGGCCGATCGCGGTGATGAGCGGGGCGAGCCGTGGTGCGCCGCGCAAGGGCCGGTAGGCGAAGCGTTCGGCTCCGATGGCGACGAGTACGGCGACGATGGCGCCACCCACCAGCATCGCCGGGAGGGCGATCCACATCGAGGTGCCGTCGGGCAGCACGTACATATAGACCGTCAGGGCGCCGAAGCCGCCGGTCATGAAGATCTCGCCGTGGGCGAAGTTGATGAGCTGGACGATGCCGTACACCATCGTGTATCCGATGGCTATCAGCCCGTACATCGAGCCGAGGAACAGCCCGTTGGCCAGCTGTTGCGGCAGGGAGTTCACCGCATGGCCTCCATGTGGGTGGGAAGTGAGCAAGGGGAGACTGCGGGCCGCGCGGCGACGGGTCGTCGTGGCCGCGCGGCCTGTGCACTGCGGTGTTGCCGGTCAGCCGGCCGGCGTGTAGACGCCGCTCTTGACGGCCTTCCAGGCGCCGTTCTTGACCTGGTACACGGTGAGCTGCTTGTTGGTGGTGTCGCCGTACTGGTCGAAGGAGACGTGTCCGGCGATACCGTCGAAGTCCGTCTTCTGCACGGCCTCGACGATCTGCTGGCGGGCGTCGGACGGGACCTTGCCGTCCTTCACCACGGAGCCGACCGCCTTGATGATGGCGGTGGCGGCGTCGTAGGAGTATCCGCCGTAAGTCCCGTAGTCACCTGTGTACTTGGCGGCCTTGTACTTCGCGATGAAGTCCTTGGCAGCGGGCAGGGACTCGACGGGGACGCCGACGGATGTGGCGAGGTCGCCCTCGGCCGCCTTGCCCGCGGTCTTGATGTAGGTGGGCGAGAACATGCCGTCGCCGCCCATGAGCGGGATGTGGGCGCCGGCGTCCTTGAGCTGCTTGGTGATGATCTGGGACTCGTCGTACTGGCCGCCGTAGTAGAGGATGTCGGCGCCGGAGTTCTTGATCTTGGTGACAAGGGTGGAGAAGTCCTTGTCCCCGGTGTTGACGTGGTCCTGGCCGGCCAGCTTGCCGCCCGCCTTCAGGAAGTTGGACTTGAAGAGCTTGGCGAGACCGGCGCCGTAGGTCTGCTTGTCGTCGACGACGAAGACCTTCTTCTTCTTGAGCGTCTGCCCGGCGTACTGCGCGGCGAAGCCGCCCTGGAGGGCGTCCGTGGTCGCGGTGCGGAAGTACGTCTTGTACGGACGGGTCTTCGAGGTCTGCCAGTTCTTGCCCTGGGTGAGCTCGGGGGCGGTGTTCGCCGGTGAGATCTCGACCATGTTGGCGGTGGCGAAGACCTGCTGCATGGTCTGTGCGACACCGGAGTTGAGCGGGCCGACGACGCCCAGGACCTTGCTGTCCGCGACCAGCGCGGAGGCGTTCTGCTGGCCGGTCGGCGGCAGGGCCTTGTCGTCCAGTGCCTTGATGCTGAACTTCACGCCGGGCACCGTGTTGTTCTTGTTCGCGTCATCGATGGCGACCCTGACGCCGCCCTGGATGCCGAGGCCGGTGGCGGAGTTCGCTCCGGTGAGCGGCGCGTCGACGCCGATGACGACCTCGGTCTTGCTGTCGCTGCTGCCCTTGCTGTCCTTGTTGTCGCGCGATCCACAAGCGGTGAGTGTCAGTGCGCCTGTGGTCAGCACGGTGGTGAGTATGAGCAACGAACGCTGTCGCACGATGAATCCTCTCCCTGGCGCCGTCGCCTCTGCTGAGGCGCCGTAGATCTCGCCGGGCCGTACTGGATTTGGTACAGGGCCGTGCTGCAGACGCGCCCGGCGGCGCGGTGACTGGGCGTGACTCTAAGCGCAGGTGACGGAAGTGCGGACCATTGAAGGTCAGGATGTGACTGTCTTGTTATGCCCGAAGAGGTGAACGGCGGGCGCACTGCGGACAGTTGGGAGAAATGCGGTCACCATGTATCTGCCCGGGATGTGAGAACGCGCAGTTCCGCTAAGGGGCTTGAGGCGATCATGGTGCTGTCGGCGGTGTGCGGTCCGGGTGTCGCGAAGCCGCCGCCGGACTGTCCGGCGGCGGC
>NZ_JBSHBW010000023.1:0-148687 GCF_053612185.1 Streptomyces sp. NPDC054757 | reverse complement strand
GGGAGGTCCGGGCGCCCGGACCTCCCGCGCCGCCGGCGTTCCGGCACCGGGTCCGGCGGGCCCTGGCATCCGGTACGGACCCGGCCGGACGGGGAATTTCTCGAACCTGCCGCATACCCTGCCTTTACGCGGAAGGAGGACAATTGACGAAGGGGGAGAACCGCTACAGGAGACAGAGATGACGCGAAGCCGCTACACCCTCGACCGCGGTCTCACCACGCGCATGGTGACCACCATGTTCCTGATCGGACTGCTGTACGTCGTTCTGGTCGGAGTGCTGCTCGTTCTGCTGCATGGCGCCTGGCCGGTCATCCTGGTGGTCGCGGGTGTCCTCTTCGTCGCGCAGTTCTGGTTCAGCGACAAGATCGCGGCTGTCACCATGGGGGCGCACGAGGTCACCCCCGAAGAGGCACCCGAACTGCACGGCGCGATCGACCGGATCTGCGCACTGGCCGACATGAGCAAACCCCGGGTGGCCATCGCCCGCAGCGACATCCCGAACGCCTTCGCCACCGGCCGCAGCGAGCGCACCGCACTGGTCTGCGCCACGACGGGTCTGCTTCGCCGGCTGGAGCCCGAAGAGCTGGAGGGCGTCCTCGCGCACGAGATGTCCCACGTCGCCCACCGCGATGTGGCGGTGATGACGATCGCCTCGTTCCTCGGTGTGCTGGCCGGGCTCATCACCCGTATCACCCTGTGGAGCGGTCTCGCCCGCAACAGCAGGAACGCGGGGCCGCTGGGCCTCGCGATCGTGCTGGTCCCGCTGGTCAGCGCCGCGGTGTACGTGGTCAGCTTCCTGCTGACCCGGCTGCTCTCCCGCTACCGTGAGCTCTCCGCCGACCGGGCCGCCGCCCTGCTGACCGGCCGCCCGTCCGCGCTCGCGTCGGCGCTCACCAAGGTGGAGGGCCAGATGGCGCGGATCCCGACCGAGGACCTGCGGAAGGCGGAGCCGTACAACGCCTTCTACTTCGTGCCCGCGTTCTCATCGAAGGAGAGCCTGAGCCGGCTGTTCTCCTCCCACCCGACGCTCGAACAGCGGCTGGACCAGCTCGCCCGTATCTCCACCGAACTCGCCCGCCCGTGACCGACCGCCGCCCGTGACCGTTCGCCTCCCCTGGCCGCAGGAAGAGCGACCGACCCCGTAGGAGTACGCCCCGTGGGATTTCTGGACAGCATCCTCGGCCGGAGCAAGCCGGTCCGCCCCGATCTCGACCAGCTGTTCGCACTGCCGTCCGCCGCGCTGACCCTCCAGGCAGGTGCGGGGTTCACCCCCACCGGTGCGGGCTCCGTCTGCTTCGCGGGGGTCGAGGGCGGCGGTTTCGCCCGGATCAAGCAGGACGTCGAGGAGCTGCTCGACGCGGACACCGGACGCGGCGGCTCACCGGTCAGCTTCACCCAGGACTCGTACGGCTACAGCTGGCTGCTGGCCCAGCAGCCGCCCGACGACCTGGCCTCGCTCGTGAACGATCTGCACGCCGTCAACTCACTCCTGGAGGACGGAGGTTTCGGCCCGCAGCTGCTCTGCTCGCTGGTCGCCTTCAAGGACGCCGAGGAGCGGCCACTCGCTCTGGTCTATCTGTACAAGCGGGGTACGTTCTTCCCCTTCGCGCCGATGCCGGACGGTGCGGAGAAGCGGAACAGCCCGCTGGAACTCCAGGTCAAGGCCGTGCTGGGGGACGATCTGCGTATCGAGCCCGACCTCGCCCGGTGGTTTCCGGTCTGGGGCGCCCCCGGTCTGTAGAGCGGCCCGGTCCCGGTCCCGGTGCGGCCCGGGGTTCCTCCGTCAGCGGTGCCACCAGTGGCCCTTCGGCCTGCGGTGGCCCGGCGGGGCGGACTGTTGCCCGGCAGGCGGGGGAGCGGGGCGACCAGGGCCGTCGTCCGCGGCGGCGCCGGATCCCGGCACGGCATCGTCCGGTCCGGTGCCGGCTCCCGTATCGGTCCCCGCAGCTGTGGCTGTGTCCGTGTCCGGGCCCGCATCGCCCGTACGCGTACTCCCCGCACCGGTCTCCGCGCCGGGCGGCGGGCGGAGCCCCTCCGTCGAGTAGCTGGTGGCCGCGATGGCGTCGACGAGCTGCTGCTCGGTGAAGTCCTCCGAGCCGGAGATGTGCGGGACGAAGCCCACCAGCATCCCGTCGCTGAGCACCTGGGCGTCGAGCCCCGCCGCCCCGTCGGTATCCCAGACCGCCTCGATGTTCCAGTCGATGACGACACGGACCCCGAACTGGTAGACACCCACCCCGGCCACATGCGCCATCACGCCTCGGGCACGCAGCGCGGTCACCAGCCGTTCGGCACGTTCGGAGTTCATAGGCGGCACGACCTCCGCGGTTCATGGTCCCGGGCGGCGGGAGCGGACCCAACCGGCGGACAAAGCGAATGAATCACTCTTTTGTCTCCACTGTATTCCCGGTACGGAGGCAACGGCAGCGCCAAGGACAGCGGCGATGACAGCGGCTCGGAAGGGCGCTCGGAGGCGTACTCAGATGTGGAAGGGCACGGTCGTCACCACGATCTTCGGCAGGGGCCGCAGCGTACGCCGCAGCCGGCTGCCGAGCGGGCTGTGCAGCAGACGGTGGCGCCAGTGGCGTACGACGATCTCCGGGAGGATCACCGTGATGGTCAGGTCCGGACGCTGGTGGTGCAGCGACTCGATATAGCCGACGAGCGGGGCGACGGTGGCGCGGTACGGCGAGACGACGATCCGCAGCGGAAGGTGGTCGCCCCACAGGAGCCAGGCCTCGCGGAACCGTTCGGCGTCCTCCTCCCCGGGGCTGACGTGCAGAGCGAGGACGGGCTGCTGGAGGGAGGCGGCATAGGCGAGTGCGCGCATGCTCGCCTGGTGCAGCGCGTCGATCAGTACGACGGAGAGATGGCTGATCGACTCCGGCGAGTCCTCCGACTCCCGGTCCTCCGACTCCCTGGCCTCCGACTGGCGGGCCTCCGGCCGCCGGGCCGCCGCTCCCCGGCCCTCCCGGAGGGCCCCGGCCGGCGGTGAACTGCCTGAGCGAGGCGTGATCGTACGGCTGGGTACCTCGATGGTCTGCGGATGCAGCCGCAGCGCCTCGGCCACCTTCTCGTAATGGCGGCGGATCCGCGTGGTCACCAGCAGGAACAGCGCCACGGTGACCAGCGCGAGCCAGGCGCCCTCGGTGAACTTGGTGATCCCGGCCGTGACGAAGACGACCGCGGAGAGCAGCGCCCCGGTGGCGTTGAAGCAGAGGCTCTTGCGCCAGTGCCTGCTGCGCGAGCGCCACCAGTGCACCACCATGCCGCTCTGCGAGAGCGTGAACGCGAGGAACACCCCGACCGCGTACAGCGGGATCAGCGAGTCGGTCTTCCCGTCGAAGGCCACATAGACCACCGCCGCCGCCACGGAGAGCAGGATGACCCCGTTGCTGAAGGCCAGCCGGTCGCCGAGCCGCAGGAAGACCCGTGGCGCGTGATGGTCGCGGGCCAGCAGGAAGAGCACCCGGGGGAAGTCGTTGTACGCGGTGTTCGCGGCGAGGAGGAGCACCAGGGCGGTCGCCGCCTGCGTGAAGACGTACAGGCCGCCCGACCCGAAACTGCGGTGGGCCAGCTGGGAGAGCACCGTCTCCCCGGACTCCGGCACGACACCCTCCAGATGGACCATGGCGACCGTCCCCGCGAAGAGGGCGATCAGCAGCCCGACCATCCAGGAGAGCGTGGTGCGCGCGTTGCGCCAGGCGACGGGCTTGAAGGCCGGTACGGCGTTGGAGATCGCCTCGATACCGGTCATCGCGGTCGACCCCGAGGCGAAGGCCCGCATCACGAGCAGCAGACCGGCCCCCTCGGCAATGTGCTGGGGCGGCGTGGGCACCGGGGAGAAGCCGCGGCCCGCCGCGTGGTAGAGACCGAAGCCGACGAGCGCGGCGATGGCGATGATGAAGGCGTACGTCGGCGCGGCGAAGAGCGCGCCCGCCTGCCGGACACCGCGCAGATTCCCGGCCAGTAGCAGGGCGATGACCAGGAGACCGATCGGTACGGCGTCGCCCGCGAGCCCCGGCAGCGCGGAGGTCACCGCCGCGGTACCGGACGAGATGGAGACGGCGACGGTGAGGATGTAGTCCGTCATCAGACCGGCCGCGGCCACCAGTCCCGGCATCCGGCCGAGATTGTCCGTCGCGACGATGTACGAACCGCCGCCCTGCGGGTAGGCCCGGATCGTCTGGCGGTACGAGACCCCGACGGCCAGCATCAGGAAGACGATCGCCAGCGACACCGGGACCGAGTACCGGAGTCCCGGAGCGCCCGCCAGTACCAGCACCGTCAGCAGCGCCTCCGGGCCGTACGCCACCGATGACAGCGCGTCCGCCGAGAGGACCGGCAGCGCCACCAGCTTGCGCATCCGCTCGCGGGCGACCGCCGAACTCCGCAGCGGCGCCCCCAGCACCGCACGGCGGATCCGGGCACGCGTTCTCGCGGCCCCGCTCGGCTGCTCCCAGCCGGCCTCCTCTTGTGCGTCCGGGCCGGCGGCCCGGCCCGCGAAGGGGGCCACCGGCACGAAACGGCCGAAGCGGGCCGGCACGATCTGCGCGGGCTCCGGAAAGCTGCCCGCGCCGGGATCGACGGGCAGGGCATGCCGCCAGGCGGCGGGCGCCGCGGACACCCGCCCCCACTCGCGCCCCACCAGCCGCAGCAGCGTCGACTGCTCCTCGCTGAGCCGGGGGACGGTGACCAGCGAACTGGACAGGCTGTCCTGCTCCCGGCCTTCCGACTCGTGCCCGTCCGGCCGGTGCCCGCGCCCCGGTGCCCCGCTCACGGCGGCCCGCCCCGGGCCCCCGCCGTACAGGGCCGACCGGGCCCGGCCGGGAAGACGGCGCATCGGCCGACGCGTCCGAGAGCGGTGTACGACGAGGGACCCGGGCGCCCCGGTGGCGGGGCCGGGACGGGGGCCGTGGGCAGGGCGGCGGTGGTGACGGTCATCGGTCTGTCGCTCACCGCGATCAGATAGAACCGGGCACCGTCGCGGGGCAGCCTGCGGAATCCGCCCGGCGGGGTGACGACGTACGAGGCTGAGGCGTGCGGGGCGATGGTGGCCGGACCGGAGCGGATGGTCCACCAGCCCGAGGCCCCCTGTCCGGTACGGCTGGCGAAGTGCGGCGAGAGCGCGTGGCCGGTGGTGTTCACCGCGTGCACGCCGACCGAGGTGATACCCCGGTGCGGCCGGTCCGCGAGCCGCGGGGTCACATTCATCCGCAGCGGCGGCGGGCTCGCGGCCGCGACCGTCAGGCAGACCAGGGACGGCACGACCAGCACGGTGGCCACCACCGCTTTCGCCCCGGCCGAGCGCACCCGTGGGATCCGCGGCCGCCAGGCGGTCGCCAGCGCCGATGGCGGGACGGTGGCGGCGGCCGCAAGCCACAGCGGGGTCATCAGCAGGAAGTAGCCGTCCTGCGAACGGATCGCGAGGTAGAAGGGCAGCCAGGGCAGCACGGTGAGGGCGGGCCCCAGCCGCCGTACGAAGAGAAGGGTGGCGCCGAGCAGGCCCAGGAGCAGCAGCACACTCGCGTACGAGTAGAAATCCAGCCGGCTGCTGCCGTCGGTGAAGTAGTAGGAGATGCCCATGGCGCCCTGGCCGTGCAGGATCGCGCCCTGGGTCAGCGGCAGCAGGGAGCCCTGCAGCCAGTCGTGGAAGCCGTCGGCGGCGAAGTAGGCGTTCAGCGCCGCCCAGGTGAGAGCGGCCGTACCCGCGGACCGTGCGGTCACACCGAGCGCGGCCCGCCCGCCCAGCTCGCCCCGGCGCACGGCGTGAATACCGATCAGCAGGAACGGGACGAGGAACCAGGCCAGTTGCTGGGCGGCGCAGGCCGCACCGAGACAGACGGCCCGGAACACCCCGTACCGGCCCAGACGTCCGCCCGCGCCGGTGTCGGGCCAGCGGACGACGACCGGGACCAGGAAGGCCAGGGACACGAGGGCCGGGTAGCCCGACCGCGCGTAACCGGGCAGCAGGCCGAAGCCCAGACAGACAGCGGTGACCGCAGGACGCCATGGCGCGGGGAGCAGTAACCACAGGGCCACCGTGCCGATGAGCAGCGCCACGGTGGTCACCAGGGTCGCCGCGGCCGTGGAGTGCAGTACGGCGTGGACCGGAGCAGCGATCAGCGCGGTCAGCGGGGGATAGGCGTAGGTGTAGTCGGCGCCGCCCGCCATGGTCTTGGTGACCCCGACCTTCGGCGAGCCGAAGAGCCACGGCCACGGCTGACCGTAGACCGGCCGGCCGTGCAGGATCGCGTCGGCTGCCTGGGCCGTCAGGACACCCTCGTCCGAACCGGCGTGATCCAGCCAGTAGCCGCAGAGCACCAGGGCGGCCGCGAGACCCAGCACCGCCAGGTCCACCCTCGCCAGTGCGCGGCGGCCGCGTACGGAGAGGGCAAGGACCCCGCACGTCAGGATCCCCGCATAACAGACCGTCACAATCGCGGCGGCCACCGGCTGGGTCGCGGTGGCCCGGGTCCAGAGGTCGCGGGTGCCGATGAAGAGACTGATGACCGCGACGACGGTCAGCCCCCGGTGCCACTGCGGGGGAGCGGCGTCCGGCAGCCGCTGCGCCCGCAGCACCCGGACGGCACCGCTCACCGGCCGGCGAGTTCCGGTGGCCGGGCCGGGCGGGGGCGGGCCGTCGTCCATGGCAGCTTCCTTCGTGATGAACCCGGGCCGGAAAGCAGCGGCATGCATCGCGCGGAAGGCGTCGGACGGCGCTCGCCGGATGGCCTTCTGCTTCGCAGGCTAGGCCGGGAGACGGCGGCAGGGGTCGCGGCGCCCGGCGGCCGGTACCGTCTTCCGGCCGCAAAAGAGCAGGTGGGCGGCCGGATCGCCGCACCGCGCCGCATTGCGCCGAACGGCTGCCCCGGTGCCGGGCCGCCACGACCGCCCAGTGGTTACGACTGATTGATCAGCCTATGGTCAGTACTTGGCCGGGACGGCGGACCGGAGGGCCGTCGGTGGCTGGAACGACAGCGGGGTAACGACAGCACAGCGGGTAACGACAGCGGGGTGAAGTCGTGGCCGGGATCAGGGACGACAGCACGGAACCGGGGAACGCCGTAGGCGCCGCGGCGTCCGTACGGCTGACGGTGCCGACCGCACTGGAGCGGCGCGGGCCGGTGAGCCGCGGGTCCGGCACCCGTGACGGCCGGCACGCGGTGACAGAGCTGACCGAGGCCGGCCGGGGCGTACTGACCGACCGCCGCGCGGGGCGTCCGTAGTGCCCGCCACCCGGAGCGGCGGAGCGGAGCCCGGCGACCGCTACAAATGGGTCGCCCTCTCCAACACCACGCTCGGCGTGCTGATCGCGACCATGGACGCCTCGATCGTGATCATCTCGCTGCCCGCCATCTTCCGGGGCATCGGCCTCGACCCGCTCGCCCCCGGCAACATCAGCTATCTGCTCTGGATGATCCTCGGATATCTGCTGGTCTCCGCGGTGCTGGTGGTCTCACTCGGCAGGCTCGGCGACATGTTCGGCCGGGTCCGGATGTACAACATGGGCTTCGCGATCTTCGCGTGCGCCTCGCTGGCCCTCTCGCTCGATCCCCTGAAAGGCGGCCCCGGCGCGCTGTGGCTGATCGGATTCCGCGTCGTACAGGCGGTCGGCGGCTCGATGCTGACCGCGAACTCGGCGGCCATCCTCACCGACGCGTTCCCCGCCCGGCAGCGTGGCATGGCCCTGGGCATCAACCAGATCACCGCGCTGGCCGGGCAGTTCCTCGGTCTGCTGGCGGGCGGCCTGCTGGCCGTCATCGACTGGCGTGCGGTGTTCTGGGTCAGCGTGCCCATCGGGGTGTTCGGCACCATCTGGTCCTACCGCAGCCTGCGGGAGACCAGCTCGCGCACGGCCGGCCGTATCGACTGGGCGGGAAACATCACCTTCACGGGCGGCGCCGGCCTCGTGCTCGCCGCCATCACCTACGGAATCCAGCCTTACGGCGGCCACCCGACCGGCTGGAGCAACCCCTGGGTGCTGGGCGGGCTCGGCGCCGGGGTGCTGCTGCTCGCGCTCTTCTGCCTCATCGAGACCCGGGTCGCCGAACCGATGTTCCGGCTCGGCCTCTTCCGGGTGCGTGCCTTCGCCGCGGGCAACCTCGCCGCCCTGCTCACCGCCATCGCCCGGGGCGGGCTCCAGTTCATGCTGATCATCTGGCTGCAGGGCATCTGGCTTCCCCTGCGCGGATACGCCTTCGAAAGCACCCCGCTCTGGGCGGGCATCTTCATGCTCCCGCTGACCGTCGGCTTCCTCGTCGCAGGACCGGTCTCCGGCTATCTCTCCGACCGCTACGGCGCACGGCTGTTCTCCACCACCGGACTCCTCCTCGTGGCCGCTGGGTTCGTCGGCCTGCTGTTCCTGCCGGTGAACTTCTCGTACCCCGCCTTCGCCGGCCTGCTGCTGCTCAGCGGCCTCGGCCAGGGGATGTTCTCCGCGCCGAACACCTCGGCGATCATGGGCAGCGTGCCGCCTGAACAGCGCGGGGTCGCATCGGGGATGCGCTCGACCTTCCAGAACTCGGGCACCGCCCTGTCGATCGGCCTCTTCTTCTCGTTGATGATCTCCGGACTCGCGGGGACGCTGCCGCACGCGCTGAGCAGCGGTCTGAAGGGCCAGGGCGTGCCTGCGGGGACGGCAGAACAGGTGGCCGGACTGCCGCCGGTGAGCACGCTGTTCGCCACCTTCCTCGGCAAGAACCCGGTCAGCCAGCTCCTCGGACCCAGCGGAGTGCTGGAGAAGCTGCCCCCGCACAACGTCAGGACCCTGACCGGCAAGGAGTTCTTCCCCGAACTCGTCTCCGGGCCGTTCCACCACGGACTCGTCACCGTCTTCTCGGCCGCCACCGCGATGGCGCTGGTCGCCGCACTCGCCTCGTTGCTGCGCGGCCGTCACCACAGGGCCGGGCCGGGCGGCGGACCCGCCGACGTGGTGGACCCGGCCGGGCCCGGAGGTGCCCCCGGCCGTACGGCCGCAAGGCCTGAAGGCGCCCCCGGGCTCCCGGAGGCCGGCGCCCCTGATCCTTCGGGTCCCGCCAACAGCGCGGATCCCGGGGGGAGATGAGACGTACTGCGGTCAAGCTCCGGGTGTTCACCTGCGCGGGCCGGCCGGGGGAGACCCGCCCGGTCAGCGGCTATCGCGCCGGCGGGGACCCGACGACGGCCAGCCCCGCCGCTGTTCGGTGGGGGCCAACTGCTCGACTACATCAGCCAGTTCATCGCAGGCCCGCTCGATACGGCGGCGTACGTTCTTGTGCTCGGTGACGATCGCGGCCAGCAGTAGCGCGGTGAGTGCCACCGACCCGTTGAGCGCCGTCAGGTTGATCATGGCTTCGAACAGTGTGAGGCTGCCGAAGGGTCCCGTACGCCCGGTCGCCGCGATGCCCGCCAGCACCGCCACCAGGAGCGCGCAGGGCGCACTGCCCGCCAGCTCGAAGCGGAGCGCCGCCCAGATCAGCAGCGGAAACACCAGGAAGAGCAGGGTGTAGTCGCTGCCGGTCGCCACCGGGACCACCACCACCGCGGTCACCACCAGCGCACCGGCCTCCACCCATCGGTCGGTACGGCGGGGCAGCCGGGCCCTGCGCAGGAGCAGCAGCAGCGGGGTCACCATCAGCACCCCCACGGCGTCCCCGGCCCACCAGGCGAACCACACCGGCCAGAAACCGCTCCTGGGGAGTTTGTCATCAAGGAGCAGCACACAGGAGCCCGTTGTCGCGCTGACCAGCATGGCGCCGAGCGCCCCGACGAAGATCAGCGCGATACCGTCCCGCAACCGGGACAGATCCATCCGGAAATCCGCCCGGCGGAGCATCAGCAGGGCGCACACCGGGGCGAGTGTGTTGCCCGCGACGATGCCGATGTCACCGGCGTCGACCGAGCGGGCGGTCGACGCGATGGCGAGCAGCGCTCCCAGCGCGATGCCCGGCCAGATCCGGATCCCCCAGTACAGCAGACAGCCCAGCGCCACGCCCGTCGGCGGCCACAGCGGTGTGACCACCGCGCCGTGGACGGTCACCTGCCGCAGCAGCCCGATCCGGCCGGAGAGGTAGTACGCGACGGCGACGGCGAGAATCCGCAGGGCGGTGACCGTCGTGTCTCTGGCTGTCTCACTGCGGATCACGGCGCCCATCAGACACCGTGCCCGCGCCCCGGACAGGCAGGACACGCCTGCCCCGCCGAGCTGTCATACGGTCCGGCCGGGCGCGCTGTCGTGGCACAGCACGAGCACGGCGGCGTCGTCCTGGTGGCCCGTGAGCACCGCGGCTTTGATGATCGCGTCGGCCAGTTCGTCGGCGTCGGCGCCCGGACGGGCACCCGCCTGGCGCATGACCGCCTCCAGCCCCTTCTCGATGGAGAAGGACGGCCCTTCGATCACCCCGTCGGTGACCAGGATGAAGGCACCCCGTTCCGTCAGCCGGCGCCGGGTGACGGGGTAGTGCTGCTTCTCCTGGACGCCGAGCGGCAGGCCCCCTTCGTCGTCGATGACACCGGTCCGCCCGTCCGCCGAGGCCCAGACCGCCGGCACATGTCCGGCACGGGCGCTCTCGATCTCCCAGGTGGCGGGGTCGAAGCGCAGGACGGTGCAGGTCGCGAAGAGGGTGGAGTTCACCGAGAGCAGCAGGTTGTTGGTCCGGCCGATGATCTCGCCGGGGTCGGACGCGGTGGTGGCGATGGCCCGCATCCCGATCCGGATCTGGCCCATGAACGCGGCTGCCTCCACGTCATGCCCCTGGACGTCACCGATGGCGAAACCGAGCGAACCGTCCGGGAGCGGGAATCCGTCGTACCAGTCGCCGCCGATGTCAAGGCCGCTGCGGGCCGGGGTGTAGCGGGCCGCGGTACGGAGGCCGGGCAGACCGGGGAGATGGGCCGGGAGCATCTCGCGCTGCAGTGCCTCGGCCAGCTCCACCCGCGCCTGGTGCAGCTCCACCTCCCGCCGGGCCCGCGCGGTGAGCTGGTGGAGCGTCGTGAGGAGCTCGTCGGCGCTTGCGGAACGGTGGGGACGACGCCGGTTCATGAGCGGCTCCGCGGTGCGAGTGTTCCCGGACCGCGACCGGGCCCGGGGTCGCGGGGAGGTCGTACGGCGGCCCGGCCAGGCCCTTCCTTTCCGGTCCTCTCCGACGAGTACGGGCTGACGATCACGGGCTGTGGGTCCGGAGACCGTTACCTGCATCTTATTTCCGGAGCCGGAATCGCGCAGCCCCCCGGGCGTGCCCGGAACCGGGCACGCCCGGGGGCAGGCCCTGTTTGTCGGCACCGGCCGTGCGGGCCGGTCGCGCGCCGGTACCGCCGTGGCCCTCGCCGGTACGGTGCCTGCCGCGGCGGAAGGGGTTGCTCCGCCGCGGCAGGCACCGCGCCCGTTCGTGTGCGCGTACGTGTGGGCCCTTACGTATGCGCCGTTACCCAGGGGCCCGCCGTCGTGCCGTGCCTCAGGCTGTCGTGAGGGTCAGGCCGTACCGGTTGAGGATCTCGTTGATGGGCTGGAACCAGGTCTCCCCGCCGCTGGTGCAGTCTCCCCAGCCGCCGGATGTCACGCCCTGAGCCTGGTCCCCGCTGATGAAGGAGCCGCCGGAGTCGCCCGGCTCGGCGCAGACGTTGGTCTTGGTCAGCTCGTTGACCGCGCCCTGGCTGTAGTTCACCGTCTCGTTGGTGGCCAGGACATTCCCGCAGTGCCAGTGCGAAGTGGAGCCGGAGCGGCAGATCGAGGCGCCCACCGGGGCCGCCGCCGAGCCGCGGACCAGCTGGTCGGATACCGTGCCCCAGCCGAGAACCACCGGGACCGTCCACCACCCGTTGCCGACGCTGACCCAGGCGTAGTCGTCGCCCGGGAACGACGAGCCCTGGAAGCTGCCGACGGCCGAGCCGTCCCAGCCGCTGACCGCGGCCCCCGGCTGCCCGCAGTGCCCCGCGGTGACGAAGCCGCCGTTGACGGAGAAGCCGATGGAGCAGCGGACGTTGCCGGTGTAATAGGGATCGCCGCCCACCGTGCCGGCGGAGAGGGTACGGGCGGCCGCCGGTACCTCGTTCACGGTGACGGTCCCGGGCTTCCCGGCGCGTGCGACGAACGCCCGGACATCGTTGTCATCCTGTGCCGAAGCAACGACGTCCACGACGACCCGGTTGGCCCGGGGGTCCACATGCCAGCTGCTGACTCCGGCCGGCGCGCTGGCCTTGTCCAGCTGTTTCTTGGCCGCGTCGAGTGCGTGTGCGCTGTGCTTCACGAGCCTGACGGCCGCACCGGCCGCCCGTACCGCGTCGGCCCTGCCGCTGCCGGTGAGGGCGACCGTCAGTTTTCCGCTCTTCGCGTCGTACCAGTCGCCGCCGTACGAGGAGCCGGCCGCGCGGCGCGCCGGGCCCTGGACCGCTGTCGCGTTCCGTTCGGATGCAAGCCGGGCCCGCGCCTGGCTCGCCGTCAGGCCGAGGTCCTTCCGCATGGCCGAGAGCAAGCCGTCGGAGGCCGGCTGCGCCGACCGCGCGGAGGAGGCGGCGGAGGAAGAGGAAGTGGCTGTGGGGGAGGGCGTGTCGGCGGCGGATGCCGGTACGAGTCCGGCTGTCGCCCAGGTCCCGAGAACGAGAAGTGCGGAGACCGTGGTGCGGGTGAGTGTGCTGCGTCTCAAGGTTCTGGCCCTTCTGTTGTTCCAGCATCGTGGGGATGGAACAGCAGGCGTCCGGAGGCCCCGTTGGGAGCGCTCTCAGAGTGTGCCGAAGCGGAGCGTAGCCGAGAGCGCTTGATCAGGTCCATGCCAATGCGCGTACCGGTGAAGGGGGTTCTCCTGGTGCGCACGGAAGTGCGAACGGAAGTGCGGCCTGAAGCGCGACGCGACGGGGCGTGAATTTCTTCTGTCCTGATCTTCATTCGCACGATCATGTGTCCGGAGGCGGGGGCGAGTGGGACATTGATCGTCATATCGAACGCAGTGAAACGGCCGGATGTGCGCCAGGAGGGGCTCAACGGATGAGCCGACGGGGTCGCCGCGCGTTCGGCCGTGTAGCGTCTCACCCAGCTGTCGTGGTTCCGAAGTACCTCTCGCCCGTGCGTACATGCACGGGCGGGTCTGCTGTTCGGCGTCTCCGAGGACCAGGGCGATCACCTCCGGCCCCCGCAAAGTGCGGGAGCCGACTTCGAGTCCCCTTGGAGGGCAATCATGGCCAGTGGCACCGTCAAGTGGTTCAACGCGGAAAAGGGCTTCGGCTTCATTGAGCAGGATGGTGGGGGCCCGGACGTCTTCGCCCACTACTCCAACATCAACGCCACGGGCTTCCGCGAGCTGCAGGAGGGCCAGAAGGTGAACTTCGACATCACGCAGGGCCAGAAGGGCCCGCAGGCGGAGAACATCGTCCCCGCCTGATCCCGGTGGGTGTGCCCGCCTCCGGCCTGTGCCGGGGGCGGGCACTGCCGTTTCCGGACCTTCACCGGGTGTTCGTCCCCGGCACGGCAGCCGTGCGCCCCCGTGCGCGCCGGAGTGCGATGGGCCGCACGGGTGTATTCCGCAGGCGCGCTCCCCTGTTTGTGTGGATGATTCCCAGGGCAGCCGATGGTCCCGGCTGCCGCCGGAGCCGCCGTATGCAGGAGGAATCTGATGAGCAGCGCCGGAGGCCCCGAAATCGGCACCATCACCACCGAGGTGCCTGCCCGGCTCGACCGGCTCCCCTGGTCGCGCTGGCACTGGATGATCGTGGTCGGGCTCGGCACGGTCTGGATCCTCGACGGTCTCGAAGTCACCGTCGTGGGCAATATCGCCAGCCGCCTCTCGGAGAGCGGCAGTGGACTGTCCATCAGCGACGCCCAGGTCACCGGGCTCGGAGCCGCCCTCTATGTGGCGGGTGCCTGCGCGGGTGCGCTGGTCTTCGGCTGGCTCACCGACCGCTTCGGCCGCAAGAAGCTCTTCCTCATCACCCTCGCCGTCTATCTGGCGGCGACCGCGATGACCGCGCTCTCCTTCTCGGCCTGGTGGTTCTTCCTCTTCCGGTTCCTCACCGGCTTCGGTATCGGCGGCGAGTACGCGGCCATCAACTCGGCCATCGACGAACTGATCCCCAGCAAGTACCGGGGCCGGGTCGACCTGATCATCAACGGCAGTTACTGGCTGGGCGCGATGGGCGGCGCACTCCTCTCGGTGCTCGCCCTCGACACCGGTATCTTCCCGAAGGACATCGGCTGGCGCCTCACCTTCGCGCTCGGCGTCGTCCTCGGCCTGGTGATCCTGCTGGTGCGCCGGCACGTACCGGAGAGCCCGCGCTGGATGTTCGTCCACGGCCAGTCCGAAGGCGCGAACGCGATCGTCGACGGAGTCGAGAAGGAGATCGAGGAGGAGAAGGGCACGCCGCTCCCGGAAGCGGGCCGGGCCATCACCATCGAGCAGCGCCGGAGCGTCAGTTTCGTCGAGATCGGCCGCACGCTCTTCCGCGAGTACCCCAAACGCGCCACGCTCGGCTTCTCGCTCTTCATCGGCCAGGCGTTCCTGTACAACGCCATCACCTTCGGATTCAGCTCCATCCTGGTGAAGTTCTTCGGTGTGTCCGGCGGTACGACGGGGTACTTCTTCGCGGTCATCGCCTTCGGCAACTTTCTCGGCCCGCTCTTCCTCGGCCGGCTCTTCGACACCGTCGGACGCAAGAAGATGATCTCCGGTACGTACATCCTCTCCGGGCTGCTGCTCTTCGTCACCGCGTGGCTCTTCGGCCAGGGGTGGCTCAACGCGGCGACCATGACGGTGTGCTGGTGCGTGGTGCTGTTCTTCGCTTCGGCCGGGGCCAGTTCGGCATACCTGACGGTCAGTGAGATCTTTCCGATGGAGACCCGGGCCCTGGCGATCGCCCTCTTCTACGCGCTCGGCACAGCGGCCGGGGGGATCTCGGGGCCGCTCATCTTCTCCGGTCTCACATCGAGCGGTGTGGTCTCCGATGCCGTCCTGGCCTTCTGTATCGGTGCCGCGCTGATGGTCGCCGCCGGAGTGGTGGCCGTGCTGTTCGCGGTGGACGCGGAGAACAAATCCCTTGAGGACATCGCACGCCCGCTCTCCCAGCGGGCCAACGGCTCGGGCAGGCCGACGACGCCGCCGAGCGCTCCCGCCGTGTGAACGCGAGGAAGGCACTGGACATGAGCGGCGACGAACCTCTGGGGAAGTACCGGGGCAAGCGGGACTTCGCGACGACTGCGGAGCCCCGCGGCGGCGCGGCCGGGGAGGGCGAAGCGCCCTGCTTCGTGGTGCAGATCCACGACGCGCGCCGGATGCACTTCGACTTCCGGCTGGAGGTGGACGGCGTACTCAAGTCCTGGGCGGTGCCGAAGGGGCCGTCCGCAGAGCCGAAGGACAAGAGGCTCGCCGTCCCGACCGAGGACCACCCGCTGGAGTACCGGGAGTTCGAGGGGGTCATCCCGAAGGGCGAGTACGGCGGTGGCACGGTCATCGTCTGGGACGAGGGGACATACCGGCCGCTCAGCCATGACCGCCGCGGCCGCCCCGTCCCGTTCGCGGAGTCCGTCGAGCGCGGGCACGCGACCTTCTGGCTGGACGGGGCGAAGCTCCACGGTGAGTACGCGCTGACGCGGTTCCACGGGGGCGGGGACAGCAGCGACCCCGAGGCCTGGCTGCTCATCAAGGCGAGGGAGAAGACCGGCACGGCACGGAACGGCAGCCGGGGGCGCAGGACAGCGGCCCGGGAGAGCCACGGCACGACCGATCCCCGCCGGGCCCGCTCGGTCCGTACCGGCAGAACGCTCCAGCAGGTCGCCGAGAGCGCGGGAGACGAGGACAGCGGGCAGCGCTGAGGTTCCGGGCCGCGGAGAGCCGGAATGCCGGTGGCGTACCGGGCCCGGTTCCGGCGTCCCGGGCCGATTCACGGACCCGACCGCCGCGCGGGAGGGCGACCTCATGGAATTCCAGCCCTGCGGGGCTGGATCCGCGCAGGTGGGGCAGAAGGCACTCGTGCGGGCGGTCCCGCCGGACGGCGGCGTGGCGCGCGGCTCCCGGACGGCACCGTCCGCGGGGTGCCGACAGCCCACCGGCTGCCGGCAGCGGCCCGGCCGCTTCACGAAAGGACATGTGGATGAACAGCTCCCCGGAGCAGCAGCGCGACTCCGTACCGACCGTCACCGAGCCCGTCCCGGATCTCCAGCTCCAGTTGCTGGTCCGGCTGCTCGGCGAACAGCTGCGGGCGAGCCTGCCGGTCACGCTGAACGTCCCGGGCGGTGTGCTGTACGGAGAACTCATCGCCCACGAGGCGTGGAAGGCCGACTGGTCGAAGAGCCTGCGGGAGCTCGGCGGGTCCGGCGCCGATGTGATGGCCGGGTTCCCGGAGACCGTCGACCAGGCGCTCAGCGAGCTCCACGGCGACGAGGGGCCGCACCAGCTGCCCCGGTGGATCCATCTGCGTGACGCCACGCTGGTGGCCGGCGCGGTGAACACGGTGTCCCTTCCGCTGTGGCGCGGACGGCTCGCCGATGTGTCCGGCTGGTCGCTGGGCAGGCCGGCGTGATCTGAGCCGGCCCGCCCGTGACCTGACCCGGCCCGCCCCCCGGGCCGGGTGCCGGGTGCCGGGGCAGCGGCTGCCCCGGCACCCGTGGACGCGCTGGGCGGTCAGCGCGGAAGGCTGCCGGGCGCCGTCGCCCAGGTGGTGTCGGGCTTGTCCGACAACCGGTAGGCGAGGCGTCCCCCCGAGGTGATCAGACCGGCGCCGGTCCAGGAGCGGTCGGTGCTGCGGCCGTCGACCGAGAGCCCGCTGACGTACGGATGCGAGGCGTCCGCCGCCGGGGCGCTCAGGGTGATGTCGCCCCGGCCCGCGCGGCTCACCACCGCCTTGGGGAAGAGCGGGGCGCCCACCAGCATCGACGCGCTGCCCGGTGTCTGCGGGTACAGGCCGAGCGCCGAGAAGACATACCAGGCGGACATGGTGCCCAGATCGTCATTGCCCGGAAGCCCGGCCGGTCCTGTGCCGTACACGGTGTCGAGGATCTGCCGGACGGTGGCCTGGGTCTTCCAGGGCTGCCCGAGCGCGTTGTAGAGCCAAGGGGCGTGGATGCCGGGCTCGTTGGTCGGGTCGTAGCGCAGGGCGTCACCGCCCCGGACCGACCAGGCGCCGTCCGCCGTGTGGAAGAAACCGTCGAGCCGGGCCGCCGCGGCCGGGCGCCCGCCCATCGCATCGGCCAGTCCCTGGACGTCCTGCGGCACCATCCAGCTGTAGGTGGCACTGGTGCCCTGGGCGAAACCGAGATCGCTGCCCGCGCTGAAGGGCGTCACCCAGGAACCGTCCGCGTCGCGTGCCTGGACGTACCCGGCGTCCGCGGTGGCCTCCGGGTTGAAGACGTTGCGCCACCACTCGCCGCGAGCGCCGAACTCGGCGGCCTCGTCGGACCGGCCGAGCAGCCGCGCCCACTTCGCCAGCGCCGAGTCCGCCACCGCGTCCTCCAGCGTCTCGGCGGCGCCGCCCCAGCAGTGGCAGACGTCCTGGGGCGCGTAGTGCGAGACCAGATACTGGGCGAGGTTGGGGCGCTGGCCCGTGCACTGACCCGGGCACCCGGCGTCCGACAGGTCGTCCGGCCGGGGGACGGTGGCCTGGCGCACCAGCGAGTCGAAGGCGCCCCGGTAGTCGAAGTTCCGTACGCCCATGGCGTAGAAGGTGGCCAGGGTCGCCGCCGTGGGGTCGCCGGTCATCACATGGGTGGCGCCGCTGATGTGCACCCAGCGGTCCCACACACCGTCGTTCTGGCGGGAGAAGTTGTACAGCGACTGCGCGAAGTCACCCGCCACCTCCGGCTTCAGAGCGGCGAGCAGCTGTATCTGCGCACGGTACTGGTCCCAGCCGGAGAAGTTGCTGTACTGCGCCCGCTGGCCGCGTCCGATCCGGTGCGGGACCCCGTCCATGCCGGGGTAGCGGCCGTCGGTGTCGCTGATCAGGTTCGGCTCCATCAGCGAGTGGTACAGCGCCGTGTAGAAGGTGGTGCGCTGGGCGGTGCTGCCGCCGGCGATCCGTACCGCCCGCAGCTCGCGGTCCCAGGAGCGGCTGGTGCTCCGTGCGACGTCCGCGACGCTCGCCCGCGGCGCGATCTCCTTGCGCAGATTGGTCTCGGCGCCGCCGAGGCTGACGTACGAGATGCCAAGACGCATTCTGACATCGTTGTCGGACGAGGTGTCGAAGCCGACGTAGCCGCCCGAACCGCGGCCCGCGCGGTCCGCCCCCGTCGCATAGCCCTCGCCGCCCGAACCGGAGACGGAGCCCGGCGAGAGCGTGCCGTCCTTCCAGGTCCCGTGCGAGGAGAAGGCCCGGTCGAAGGAGGCGCTGAAGTACAGCTTGTAGTAGCTCTTGCGGTTGTTGGTGCCGCCGTTGGCGCGCCGGCCGCAGAAGGCGCCGGTGAGCACCCAGCCGGTCACCTTGTGGTGGGCGGTGTCGATGTCTACATGGGCGTCCTCGCTGCCGTTGAGCGAGTTGGAGACGCGGAAGAGCAGACTGGCGGGCTTCCCGGCCGGGAAGGAGAAGTCGGCCACACCGGCCCGCGGGCTGACGGCGAGGTCCGCCGATGCGCCGGAGTCGAGCCCCACCCGGTAGCGGCCCGGAGTGGCGCTCTCGTTCTCGTGCTTGAAGCCCGAGGCGTAGACCGCGTCCTTGGTGTCGGCCGAGGGGGAGGACGTGACAGCGCCGACGAACGGCATGACGGGTACGTCGCCCGCGGCGCCGGGAGCGCATCCGGCGCCGTTGACATGGGTGAGGCTCAGCCCCCGCATCCGCGTCGCGTTGTACTCGTAGCCGTTGGCGGCGGCCGTGTTGGTCTGGTCGCCGTTGGTGCTGGTCGGGGACCAGCCGATCATTCCGTACGGTGCGGTGGCCCCGGGGTAGGTGTTGCCGCCGTTGGTGGATCCGATCAGCGGGTCGACGTACGCGGTCGGCTGCCGCACCAGGGGAGCGGCCTCGGCCGAGGGCGCGAGCAGTGCGGCGGCCAGAGCGGTGGCGACGGCGACGGCCGCGGCCGACGCGCGGGTTCTGCGGCGGGAGCGTGGTGGTCCGAAGAGCATGGAACGGGCCTTCCGGCGGGGGCGGGTGGACAGGGCCCGGGGCGCCGGCCTGTCGTACTGCCGTCGCGCTGCGGGCGACGCGATCATAAGTCGCCCGAGCGGTACGGGACATGACATGGACGGCCTGTTCGGTGAACGGCGGGTGAAGGCGCCGGGCGGCCTTGGGCGACGGGTGCGTGTCGAACACTCTGCCGGGACGGGTGACCGGCGAAGGTGGTGAGCACGCAGGGCACACAGACCTCTCCGGGCACGGCCGACCGGTGCGGTCCCACTCGTACGGCCGAGGAGCAGCGGATGAACACCGCAGACGTTCTGGCAGACGCGTTCGACCGCGTCCAGGAGTCCGTGCACGAGGCGGTCGACGGCCTCCCGGCCGGGGATCTCGCCGCCCAGCTGGACAGCGGGGCGAACTCGATCGCCTGGCTGGTCTGGCATCTGGCCCGGGTGCAGGACGACCATGTGGCCGATGCGGCCGGGAAGGAACAGGTGTGGCTGGCACAGGGCTGGGCCGACCGCTTCGGGCTGCCCTTCACCGACACCGAGACCGGCTACGGGCAGAGCGCCGAGCAGGTCGCCCAGGTACGTGCCGACGCCGCGCTGCTGACCGGGTACTACGACGCGGTGCACGAACAGACCGTGGAGTTCGTCCGGGGACTGGACGACGCGGCGCTCGACCGGGTGGTGGACGAGGCGTGGTCGCCGCCGGTCACCCTCGGTGTCCGACTGATCAGTGTGATCGGCGACGATATGCAGCACGTCGGCCAGGCCGCTTTCGTCCGGGGCGCTCTGGAGCGGCGGTAGCGGCGCCGGGCCGCCGGGCCGCCCGGCCGCCCGGCCCGAGCCTGCGTCCGGCCTCGTCGGGGTGGCTGCTGTCTCCGGGCGGACGGACTCCGCGCCGGACGGACGGGGGCGAACGAGCGCGGAGGCGGAGGAACGGGGCCACCGGGCGCGAGGCCAACCGGATGCGGTGCCCACCGCGAAAAGTTAAGCTTTGGGCACCTCAGCCCTCCTCCGGAGCGACCGTATGGCAGGACGAGATCTACCCCAGATCGGGCCCGGCGAGCGGCTGGCCCTCAACCGTATGGGAAGTTTCGACTGGGATCTGCGCGGCGGGACGCTGGAGTTCGACGAGCCCGGTCTCGCGGTGTTCGATCTGCGCCCCGACGAGTTCGACGGCCGCCCCGAATCGCTGGGCAGCCGTATCCCGCCCGAGGAGGGCAACCGGCTCGACGCGGCGCTCACCCAGGCCATCCGGAGCGGCCGTTCCTCGTACGGGGCCTACTTCCAGCTCCGGCGCCGCAACGGGATCCGGCAGTGGACCCACACCCGCGGCCGGATCCTGCGGGACGAACACGACGTCCCCTGCCGCGTCATCGGGATCGTGCGCAACGCGACCACCGAACTCACCGAGTTCGCCACCGTCAACCCGGTCGAAGCGGGCCGGCGGCGGATGACCACCATGGTCCAGGGCACCACCGAAGCGCTGTCCAGGGCGGTGACCGTCGATGACGTGACGGCGGTACTGACCGGCGAGGACGGGCTCGAACGCTTCGACGCGGACGGGCTCGTCCTCGGCCTGGTCGCGGGCGGCGCGCTGGAACTCGTCGCGCTCTCCGGTGACTCGATGCACGTACTCGACGGCCTCGGGCGCCACCGTCTCGACGGTTCGCTGCCGCTGGCCGACACGGTCCTCTCCCAGCAGCCCCGGTTCGTCACCTCGCTGGCCGAACTCGCCGAGGAGTTCCCCCGGTTCCGCCCGTACACCGAGCGGATGGGGCTGGACGCCGCGGCCTTCCTCCCGCTGATCGCGCAGGCCCGGTCCATCGGCGTACTGGCGCTCTTCTACCGGGGCCGCAGCCGCTTCTCGTCGGAGGACCGCAACCTCTGTCTCGGCCTCGCGGGCATCGTCGCGCAGTCCCTGCAGCGTGCCGTTCTCTTCGACCAGGAGCGCGAGTTCGCCACCGGGCTCCAGTCGGCCATGCTGCCCCGGCGCATCCCCGAATTCCCGTCGGCCGAGATCGCCGTGCGGTACCACTCGGCGTGGAGCGGCAGAGAGGTCGGCGGTGACTGGTACGACGTCGTCGCGCTGCCGCGGGGCCGGGTGGGCGTCGTGGTCGGGGACGTACAGGGCCATGACACCCACGCGTCGGCCATCATGGGCCAGCTCCGCATCGCACTGCGGGCGTACGCGAGCGAGGGCCACTCCCCGGGCACGGTGCTGGCGCGGGCCTCCCGTTTCCTCGCGGAGCTGGACACCGAACGCTTCGCCACCTGCACCTACGCCCAGGTCGATCTGGCCTCGGGCGCGGTCAGGGCGGTCCGCGCGGGGCATCTGGGGCCGCTGATCCGCCACACCGACGGGCGGGTCGGCTGGCCGGACGTGCGCGGCGGCCTCCCGCTGGGCCTGGGCACGGAGTTCGGGCAGGAGGAGTACCCCGAGACCCGGCTCGACCTGGTGCCGGGGGAGACCCTCCTGCTCTGCACCGACGGTCTGGTCGAGGAGCCCGGTACGGACATCGGCGTCGGGATGGAGGCGCTCGCCGAAGCGGTGCGCCGGGGCCCCGAGGCGGCGGAGGCGCTCGCCGACGACATGGCCGCCCGGCTCTGGGAGCGCTGGGGCACCAGCGACGACGTCGCCCTGCTGGTGCTGCGCAGGGCGCCGGACCCCGGCACCCCACAGGCACCCCGTATCCATCAGTACATCCACCAGGCCGACCCGGAAGGGCTCGCGGAGGCCCGCGCCGTTCTGCGGGGCGCGCTGGAGGCATGGGGGCTCGAAGAGCTGGTGGACGATGTGGAACTCGCCGCTGGGGAGCTGCTGGTGAATGTGCTGCTCCACACGGAGGGCGGCGCCGTCCTCACCCTCGAAGTGCTGCCCGAACCGGTGCGGCGGATCAGACTCTGGGTCAAGGACCGGTCCAGCGCCTGGCCGCGGCGCCGCACCCCCGGTGAAGCGGCGACCTCGGGGCGCGGCCTGATGATGATCGACGCGGTGTCGGTGCGCTGGGGCGTCGAACCGCGCGGGGACGGCAAGGCCGTCTGGTGCGAGTTCCAGCCGTCCGGCAGCGGTGACTGAGCAACTGCCCTGCTGATGAGGCACGTTGCCCGTAAACGGAACCGGTCCGGAAGGCGCGGTCGGTGGGCCCGGCGCGGTCCGATCGCGGTCGGCGCGGGTCAGTGGGGCCCGCGCCTTCCGGGTGCGGCCGGCGCGGGCCGGCCGCTGCCCGGTCAGGCGCGGTTCACCGGATGAGGCTCTCGACCTCCTCCGCGAAGAGCCGGTCCACGTCGAAGGCCATGCCCTCGAAGTGCCCCGCGACCTCCAGGCCGACCAGGCCGTGCACCCGGGTCCAGGCCCGCAGCGCCCGGTCCTCCGCCGTGTCCGCGGGCCCCAGCTCCGCGCAGGCGGCCACCGCACTCCGCAGCATCCCGTCCGCGATGACCCTGGTCTCCTCCGGAGCGCTGTAGCCGGGCACCGGGGTCCCGTAGATCAGCAGATAGCGGTCCGGGTGCTCCTTCGCCCAGCCGCGCCAGGCGTACGCGAACCGGCGCAGCCGCGCTCCCCGGGCGCTCCCGGCCCCACCGGCCCCGGCGCTTCCTGTGGGGGCCATTCCGGCGCTTCCCTCCAGGTCGTCCCCGTCCCTGTCCCCTTCGGCGCCACCGGCGGATGCCAGCGCCTGCGCGAGATCGGTGTAGGCGTCGGCGATCAGCGCGGTGAGGAGTTCGTCGCGGCTGGCGAAGTAGCGGTAGAGCGCGGGGCCCGTCATGCCCATCGCCTTCGCGATCGCGTTGACCGAGATCCCGGCCGGGCCCGTACTGGCCAGCTGCTCCAGGGCGATGTCCTTGGCCTCCCGTCTGGTCTGCTCCCGCAGGCGTGCACGTCGGCCGAGTGGCGTAGGGGGTGTGCTCTCTTCGCTCATGCGGGGTCCTTCCGTGCGGCGCTTGACAATCGATTGTAACAGCTTCACTCTTCAGTTAGAGCCTATAACGAACGGATGAGGCAATGACGAAAGGCAGTGGCGTGATGACGGACACCGAGAACCCCCGCCCCCTCAAGAGCCGTACGGTCACCGAGGTCGTTCTGCCGGGCATCGTCGAGCCGGAGGGTCTGGAGGTGCGGGCCCGGCCGGAGCCTGTGGCCGGGCCGGGTGAGGTGCTGCTGGAGATGGAGGCCACCGGCGTCTCGTTCGCCGAGCAGCAGATGCGCCGCGGCAAGTACTTCGACCAGCCGGCCTTCCCCTTCGTGCCCGGTTACGACGTGGTGGGCACGGTCGTGGGAGCCGGGCCGGGCGTGGACGCCGGGCTGGTCGGCCGCCGGTTCGCCGCGCTGCTCAAGACCGGGGGCTGGGCGGGCCGGATGCTGGTCCCCGCCGCCGATCTGATCCCGGTGCCCGCCGGCGTCGACCCGGCCGAGGCCGAGACCCTGGTCGTCAACGGGATCACCGCCTGGCAGATGCTGCACCGCGCCGCCCGGATCAGGGCCGGCGGGACGGTGCTGGTGCACGGTGCGAACGGCGGGGTGGGCTCCACGCTCGTACAGCTGGCCCTGCTCGCCGGGGCCCGGGTGATCGGTACGGCATCGCCCCGCCACCACGAGGCGCTGCGGGCCCGGGGCGTGGTCCCTGTCGACTACCGGGCGCCCGGTCTGGGGGACCGGCTGCGGGCCGCGGCCCCGCAGGGAGTGGACGCGGTCTTCGACCATGTCGGCGGTGCGGGCGTCGTCGACTCGTTCCGGCTGCTCGCGCCGGGCGGCACCCTCGTGTCGTACGGGACGGCCGCCACCCGTGACACGCCGGGATCCTCCAGGCTGCCCGTACTCCTGCTCTTCGGGCGGCTGGCTCTCTGGAACCTGCTGCCCAACCGCCGTCGTGCCACCTTCTACAACATCTGGGCCGGCAAGCGGCGCGCCGCGGCCTTCCGGGCGCGCACCCGGGCCGATCTGATCAAGGTGCTGGACCTGCTGGCCGACGGCTCGCTCACCGCGCCGGTCGCGGCCCGTATCCCGCTCGACCGCGCGGCCGAAGCGCTGCGGCTTGCCGAGTCGGGAACGGTCGCGGGAAAGGTCGTCCTGACTCCGGTGCTGTGAGCGGCGGGCCGGCCCCGGTGGCCGCACACGGGGCGCACGACCACCGGGACCGCTGCCCACAGGGCCCGGCCGTTCCATCCCGGCTACGGCACGTGGTTGAAGGTGTCCGGGTCGGGGCCGGTGCGCTCGCCGCGGTCCAGGCCGGTGATGGCGGCCATGTCGGCCTCGGTGAGCTCGAAGTCGAAGAGGGCGAAGTTCTCCTCGACGCGCGAGCGTGTCACGGACTTGGGGAACACGATGTCGTTGCGCTGAATGTGCCAGCGCAGCGTGACCTGGGCCGGTGTGCGGCCCAGCCGCCGGGCGATTCCGGTGATCGTCGGGTCGTCCAGGACCCTGCCCTGGGCGATCGGTGACCACGCCTCGGTGGCGATCCGGTGCCCGGCGTCGAACGCGCGGAGCTCGTCCTGGGCCAGATAGGGGTGGACCTCGATCTGGTTCACCGCCGGGACGATCTCGGTCTCCTGGAGGAGCCGCCGCAGATGGTGCGGCTGGAAGTTGGAGACCCCGATGGCCTTCGCGCGGCCCGAGCGGTAGATCTCCTCCATGGCCCTCCAGGTCTCGACGAAGTCGCCGACACCGGGCAGCGGCCAGTGGATCAGGAACAGGTCCAGATAGTCGAAACGCAGATCGGCGAGCGTCTGGTCGAAAGCCTTGAGTGCGTCGTCGTGGGCGTGGTGGCCGTTGTTCAGCTTGCTGGTGACGAAGACGTCATCGCGGTCCAGCCCCGATTCGCGTACCGCCTGGCCGACCTCCTTCTCGTTGCCGTACATCTCGGCGGTGTCGATGTGCCGGTAGCCGGTCTCCAGCGCGGCCAGCGTCGCCGCCACGGTGTCGGACGGCTCGATCTGGAACACACCGAAGCCCAGCTGGGGGATCTGGACGCCGTTGTTCAGGGTGATGGTGGGAACCGCGTTCACAATCATTCCTTGCCTCGTCCGGATGATGCCTCGGTCAGGGGCGGCCCGCGCCGCACCCTGGCTCCAGGGTGCAACGGCCGGAGCCCCCTGTCGCATCGGCTGCCCGGCACAGCCGCCCCCATGCACCGCAGCGGCCGCCCTCCGGCAGGGCAGGACGGGGAAGAAGGAACGTCCCTCGCCATTCCAAAAGAGTGAAACACGTTCTACTGTGCCCTCGATCAGCCGCCGCACCGAGGAGGGGCCGTGCACCTCGAATACACCCCCGAACAGCAGCAGTTGCGTACCGAGCTGCGCGCGTACTTCGCCGACCTGGTACCGGACAACGCGTACGCCCGGTACGCGGACCCGGCGGCGCAGAAGCGCTTCTACCGGGAGACGGTGCGCCGGCTGGGCGGTGACGGCTGGCTGGGGGTCGGCTGGCCGGAGGAGTACGGCGGGCGCGGGCTCTCCCCGATGGAGCAGTTCATCTTCTTCGACGAGGCGGCGCAGGCCGGTGTGCCGCTGCCGCTGATGGCGCTCAACACGGTCGGCCCGACGATCATGCAGTTCGGCACCGACGAGCAGAAGTCGTACTTCCTGCCGAAGATCCTCAAGGGCGAGATCGACTTCGCGATCGGCTACAGCGAGCCCGACGCCGGGACCGACCTCGCCGCGCTCAGGACCCGCGCCGAGCGGGAAGGCGACGAGACCACCGGGCACTACACGGTGAACGGCCAGAAGATCTGGACCACCAACGGGGACACCGCCGACTGGGTGTGGCTCGCCGTCCGCACCGATCCGGCGGCCCCCGCGCACAAAGGCATCACCATGCTGCTGGTCCCGACCGACGACCCCGGCTACTCCTGCACCCTCATCAACACACTGGCCTCGCACGACACCACCGCCAGCTACTACGAGAACGTCAGGGTCCCCGCATCCCGCCGGGTCGGCGACGAGAACAAGGGGTGGCGGCTGATCACCAACCAGCTCAACCACGAGCGGGTCACCCTGGCCGCCCACGGCACCATGGCCATCCGGGCGCTGCACAACGTCCAGCGGTGGGCCGCCGAGACGGAGCTCGACGGCGGGCGCAGGGTCATCGACCTCGGCTGGGTACGCGGCCGCCTCGCCCGCACCCACACCCGGCTCGACGCGATGAAGCTGCTGAACTGGCAGATGGTCAACGCCGTACAGAACGGCACGCTCACCCCGCAGGACGCGTCAGCGGTCAAGGTGTACGGATCGGAGGCCCGCAGGGACGCCTACGCCTGGCTGATGGAGGTCATCGGCGCGGCGGGTCCCCTCAAGGAGGGCTCGGCGGGCGCGGTGCTCCACGGCGAACTGGAGCGCGGGTACCGCTCGGCCGTCATCTTCACCTTCGGCGGCGGCAACAACGAGATCCAGCGGGAGATCATCTCGTGGATCGGGCTGGGGATGCCCCGGGTGCGGCGATAGGCGGGTTGTGTGTGCGCCACCCGGCTTACCTGGCAGCGGGCGGTACGGAAGAGAAGTGCGAAGCCCTGAAGGAGCCCAGCGCGGCTGACGCGGTCTTCAACGAAGAAGAGCTCGCCCTCCTCGCACTGACCGACCAGTCCACGAAGCAGGTCGAAGTGGACGCGCACGTCATCGAAGAGCTCAAGCGCCTGTTCGGCGAGACCGAAACGGTAGAAGCGGTCGCCACGGTCGCTGCGTATGACATGGTCTCCCGCTTTCTGGTGGCCTTGGCCGTCTGAAGCACCACCCCGAACGACCTGCCTACACATGTCGGTGTGCGGCTGGATGGCACCGGCGGGGCGCAAGCTCATCAGGAGGGCGTCACAACGCCCTCCTGATTCCCTTCGGGGGTAGTTTCGGTTGCTCAACTGAGTTATGTAACTGGTGCAGTTGGCTTTGGCCGGTCTGCCCCAGGACCTCCATCAGGCGTCCAATGTCAGTGCTGACTCGTACCTTGTTCGCATGGCAGAACCTGACGGCACGACGGATGCAGCCCGCCGGAGCGCCATTGAGGCCGAGTTGAGTCGGCTTGAGGAAAGCGCTCTGTACAGCGGGCAGATGCAGTTCGAGATGACCAAGCAGTGGCGCGGCATCAACCTCTGGCTCGGCCTGCCGGCGAGCGGGTTGGCGGCTATCTCGGGCACCGTCGTTCTCGTCTCGGCCACAGGGCGGGTGGCTGCCGGCGTGATCGCCCTCGTGGCGTCCGGCTTCGGCGCCATCCTCACCACGGTCAACGCCTCGCACCGAGTGAACCAGGCTGCCGCGTCCGCCAACGCCTATCTGGAGATTCAGACGGCGGCTCGCCAGGCCAGGGAAGTCGACCTGCCCTACTTCGGCATCGAGGAGGCGCGGTAGGTGCTGGCCGAGATCACAGCACGGCGGGATGAGCAGAACAAGACGGCCGAGCCGCCGAACAGGCGCGCCTACAAGAAGGCCCGCCGCAACATCGACAGTGGTGGACAGACCTATGCCGTTGACGAGACGGCACTACCGACGGGACGGTAGAAGACGCGATGGCACTCTCGGTATCCCAGGGCTTCGACATCTTCCTGGAACGGCTGACACCTCTGCAGAGCGAGCGAGACGCCAAAGCCTGGAAGTACTTCAACGCGGTGCCAGTCTCCTCCTTCTATCTGGAGATGCGCGCAGCGCAGTACATGGAGGTGCAGACGTCCCTCCGATCTCTTGCCTACCTCTGTGGTTACTTCGAATGGCTGGACAAGATCCAGCTGGCGGACATGAACGACCCCAAGGGGAAGGCCAGCCGGTTCTCAGTGTGCTCCGGCGCGGCGCCACGGACGAGCACCTTGTCGAATCTGCACACTGCGGCGACGCGGGCTCGAAAGGCCGTCGATGCTGAGCAGGCAGGTAGTACCTACTCCGCTTTCGAGTATTTGAACCTGCTGTTCAACGGTCAATTTCCCAGACGCTGACGGAGACGTCCCTCTCGCAGCCTGGTTCTGTGTAAAACAGGTCGGAGCGAGGCGGAGTTGCAGTCCCGGCCCCTCTCCAGCCCGCATCGAGTGTGCAAGCCTTCGGCACGGGGCACGGCGCTAGCCCGCCAGCGTGCACCGATGTGTCAACTAAATCGCCTGCTTCGGAGTGGGACCACTGGTCAGGAACCAGGTGCCGGAGCACCCCGGTGAGATGCTCGAAGATTCCGTCTAGCTGCCAGTGGGCGAAGTAGCCATAGACGGTATTCCACTTCGGGAAGCCGTGGGGCAGGCTGATGGAGGGCATACACGAGAAGGCCGCTCCCTGTCCGCCTACTCGACGTCGACTCCATAAGCGCGGGCCAGGCCATCGAGGCCGTCTGCCCATCCCTGGCCGAGGGCTCGAAGCTTCCATACTGGCTGGCTGTTGGCGTTGTGTCGGTAGAGCTCGGCGATGACCATGGCCCGGGTGGACGGGTCGGCGGGAGGCCTGAAGGTCCAGGTGGTGCCGTTCGCGCAGTCCAGGTTGAAGTTTGCCGCCGTGAGGGATCCGCAGGTCAGGCCGGTGTCGACGTCCATGTTGATGGCGACCGCGACATGCTGGACTCGCTCGGGCAGGGCGGAGAGATGGACGGTGGCGTGTTCGACGGTGCGGGGTCCCTCCTGTTGTTTGCCGAGCAGACGGGCGCAACCGTCGGCAGCGGAGGGCTGGTTGTAGAAGACGAAGTCCTCGTCTCCTGAGACCAGGCCGTTGCTGTCGAGGAGGAACAGGGTGAGGTCGGCGTCGGCACCGGCGAAGCTGAAGGAGGCGCGTAGTCCCTGCCATGCTTCTTCGGGCAGGACGAGGGTCTGGCCGGGGATGAGCACGGTGGGCGCGCTCGGCCCAGCGGGCGCGGGATGTGCCGGCGGGACGGTGATTTGCTTCCACTCGGCGAACGGTCTGATCTGGTACGGGTCGCCGAGCGGGGTCCGGTGGTCCGGAGGCGCGTTGGAGCCGAGGGTGATGTCCAGGTCGGCGAGCGACGGTTCGTCGGGATCGGGGTCGTCCTGCGCGTGGTCCAGCAGGTCTTGGAGGCCGGGGACACGGGTAGCGCTGAGCGGCTTGATCGTGCTGGAGAGATTGCCGGAGGACGTGGTGGTGACGGAGCAGGCGACGTCTTGCCCGATGTCCAGGAAGCGCAGGGCGTCCTCGGCATCCCGCCAGGGGGTGGATTCGATGGCGTGGCGTGTCCACCTGCCGTAGGCGACGAAGCCGAGTCGCTGCGTATCAGGAAGGCGAGTCATGACGGCCAGGTCGATGGCTGTGATCGCGGGGGCGGTTGCGAAACCCTCTTTGAGAGTGGCGACGATGTTGGAGCCCATGGCTGTCAGCCACCACAGGGTGCGGTCGCGTTTGGTGAGGTTCTTCAGAGTCGGACGCCCGCTGGGTGTCAGGCCCGCGGTCTGGGTGGGCATCGTGTCGAGGTCTTGCTGCCGCATGACGACCGACAGAACCGCGCCGTCCACGCCGACAGCGCAGCCGGCGGCCGGGTTGTCGGAGAAGGCGGTGTTCACTGCCTCGCAGACGGTGGCCTCGTCGTTGGAGAGCAGTGCGTGCCACCACTGGTCGGCCTCGGTGACCAACTGCGCGCGGACAGCGTGGAGGCGTGCTGTTTCTTCGGCTAGGTAGGCGGAAGCGTCTTGTTGAGCGCGCTGCTTTGCCGCAGCGCGCTCGGCGCGCGCCAGCCTGCCCACGCCTTGGAGATGAAAGGCCTGGGCCTCGGCGAGTGCCCAAGGAAGCCCTAGCGGCGGGGTGGTCGAGATCTGGGGTGGTTGCGCGGCGGCGAAGGATTGCAGATGCATGCTGGTCATTTGTCGTCTCAGCTCCTGCAGCTGAGCGATGGCGGCGTCGCGTGCTGCCTGCTGTTGTGCCCTTTCGGCCTGACGACGTGTGCGTTCGAGCTGTGCGGCCGAAGGGGCGACCGATCGAGACCGGGTGGTACGCCGAGTGGTCGTCCGTCGGCTACTGCCGCGTAGAGAGCTCGACGCGTAGAAGGGGCCAAACCCCGTCGAGACTCTGGCGCCGCCGCTCCCCACACTGAGTCGTGCCGCACGCGGACCGACAGAGGTCCGCACGCCACGCGTAGAGACCCGCACACTCAGCCCCGGCACACCGACACGGAAACCAAATCCCATGTTCCACCCCTTTCCCCGAGGGCACAGTGTGGCACTTACACATGCTTCGGCAGTGCATGCGGGGAACATCCGCTCGTGAGGGAGTTTGCAGCCCAGTGGGCGGGCAGTGAGCGTAGGCGTCAACAGGGGCGAATCTCGTCCAAACGCGGGACGGTTGCGCAGGAGGGGTCTAGCGTTACTCTCTCGGCGATCAAGGGGGCGATGATGCACACGACGTCGTTACGAAAAGGCGAGAACGCGGGGCTGAAGCCGGCCCCCGTGGTGTTGGACGTGTCCGTTCGAGGTGTTGCTTCGGATGTCTCGGCACTGCTGCTGGGAGCGGACGGCAGAGTCCGTAGCGATGACGATTTGGTCTTCTATAACCACCCAGTCCAAGACGGCGTATCAATCGCCGGGTCCGCAGTCACCGCCGACCTCGCGCGCGTCCCAGCTGACGTTGACCGAATGGTTGTCGTGGCGAGCGCCGACCCGCTGCAGCCAGGTGCCGTCTTCACCCGCGCACCGTCATTGACCATCACCCAGCCGAACTCGTCCGTTCTGTCGTTCACCGCGCCGGACTTCACATCCGGGGAGACGGTCGTGGTTCTGGCGGAGCTCTACCGACGAAATACCGATTGGAAGGTCCGTGCTGTGGGCCAGGGCTACGCCTCGGGCCTGGCAGGTCTCGCGACCGACTACGGCGTCGATGTCGAATCCGAGCCGACGGCCTCCACCCCCGCGCCCCTCCCTGCACAAGGACATCGGCACTCACGCCCCGGGGGGCCTGCGGTGGATCTGTCGAAGGTCCAACAGCTGGCCCCCGGACTGCTGTCTCCGGCACGCCAGGCCGGCAAGGCCCTCACGGACCGGAACATCTCGGACCGGCGGGCCGCGGTCTACCTGATCCTGGACCACGACTGGCATATGGAGGAGCTGTACGAGTCGTTCGCGGTGCAGGCCTTCGCCGAACGCGTTCTGGCGATGTCGGCCAACCTCGACGACGACGGCACGGTGCCAGTGATCTTCTCCAGCGGCGAACAGCCGTTCTTGGAAGAGATCCGGCTGGACAACTACCGTGGTCGTATTGGGCAGTTGCACACCCAGGTCGACTGGGGATGGGGCAACGTCGCCGAGGCGATGCGTCGCGCGGTACAGCACTATCAGGAATCCGGAGCCACTGATCCCGCCTTCATCGTGACCCAGGTTGGCGATGAGCCCTGGGACAAGGCTGAGGTGCGCTCCATGCTGCAGAACACCGCATCACTGGGAGTGTTCTGGCTGTTCGTCGGATTCGGACGCGGCAAGCTCGGGTTCTACAAGAACCTCAACGCGTCCACCTCCGCCACCTTCACCAACGTCGCCTTCTACGACGCGAGCAAGAACCCCGGATCGGTGCCCGACGAGCGGTTCTACGCTGGCCTCGTCGACGCCTTCGCCGTCTGGTTGCGGCGTTGAGTCAATCGCCGCTCACTCGCCGACTCAGCAGCCTCATCGCCTCCGATCAGGCTGTGCCCAATCTCCAGCGCTACTTCGGCACCAGTCATTTCCATGAAGCAGTGCCGTTCACCGGTAGTCGTTTCGAGCATCTGGCCGGCGGAGGAGATCGTGAGCCGGTTGCGAACGTACTGACCGCCGATGACTTGATAGCTGTGCAGACCCTGTCCGTCAGGATTCCTGCGGAGGCCGCCCTGGACCTTCTCGAGGGCGAACTGGGTCTCCGCTTGTCCAAACTGCTGAGGGGTGTGCCATCCGGCCTCGACATGGTCGAGGCCGAAGCCGCCGATTTGACCGAAGGGTCGCCCGCGCATACTGCCTGGCGCGTTCTCATTGATCAGCCCGGAATCGGATGGGTGACGGCTGGCAAGCTCCTCGCCCGGAAGCGGCCGCGACTGCTGCCCGTCTACGACCAGGTTGTTCGCTGCATCCTCGGCCGGCCGAAGTCGTTCTGGCTCGACTTGCATGGCGCCCTGCACGCCGACAACCATGCGCTGCACCTAGAACTGATTGCCCTGCGGCAGGCCGCCAATCTTCCCGCGACAGTCAGTGCGCTTCGGGTCTGCGACGTAGTGCTCTGGATGCATCACCATACGGCTCATCAGCAGAGAAGGTGTGGCGGGATCTGAACTCCGTCGGACGCACGCAGGGGTCTCCGGACGCAAGGGGAAGCGGGCCTCGTGCTCCCGGCGGAACACCCCCTGACCTGCGGTGTACCAATGTGCCAACTATCTCTCGGATTCCGTACCGCCAATTGCTGGAGCTACTTGGCGTCAGCGCAGGTCACGAACGTTCCCCTGTGCCAAGTAGCGGGCTTGGTCACACCGGGTGGTGACGAGGGTCTTCGCTCTTCCGGACAAGGCCTGGGCACAGTGACATCCTTCTCAACTCCCCTACAGGAAAAGCCGGTTCGGATGACCTGCCCCATCGTGCGGGCAGGCCCCCCCACTCCACGGGACACCGCCGAGGACTTCGAGTGGGGCTGCATCCCCGCCCGCGGGCGGCGCGTCCATCGCATCGGCATGGTCGCCGGCATGACCCGCGACCACGACCAGCTGCGCGCCGTGGGCTGCCTCAGCTCCACCCTGGCCGGGTGCCTGTGGGAGTGCCGGCTGACACTGCGGCCGCTGCCCGCGCACGGTACCCGCCCTTGGTCCTGGGCGGTTGTCGTGGAGATTGCTGTGATGCGTGCCTTCCGGGGGCCGCAGGTGGCTATCGGCAGAACAGGGACACCGACCCGGACAGGGACACCGACCCGGACTGATCCCGCACATCTCTTGACCCCTATTGGTCCAATCCAATACTGTCACGGTCGCATCACGGCAACACCCCCACCTATGACGTTCCTGATGGGCCGTCATGCCTCGGGAGGGCCAGTGGTCTCACGACGTACCTTCCTCAACGCGGCCGGCGCGACCGCCGCCGCTACCGTCCTCTCCCCACTGTCGCCGTTCGTCTCCAGGGCGGCGGCAGCGGGCGCCTCGCTCCCGGTGTCGCTCCGGAACAACTCCGGCAGTAACACGGTGTACGCGTACATCTCCGGTACGGACAGCAGCGGCTGGCCGGTCTTCGTCTCCGCGAACGGCACCGTCAACCGGCTGCCGAACCCCTCATCCCCGGTCACCCCGATCGCCGACTACTCCATCACGCTGGGTGCCTCGGGGTCGGCTGCGACCACGGTGCCCCTGAACGACTACATCATCGGAGGCCGGGTCTGGTTCTCGGTCGGCCAGAAGCTCAAGTTCTTCGTCAACCCGGGCACGGTACCCGGCGTGGTCCAGCCGGCACTGGTGAGCTCCGACCCGAACTGGGCGACGAACTGGACCTTCTGCGAGTTCACCTTCAACAGCGCCAACCTCTACGCCAACATCTCCTACGTCGACATGGTCGCGCTGCCGGTCTCCATGTCCAGTACCGGTAGCGGCGGCAACCAGACGGTCAGCCCGCTGCCCAGCGGCGCCCTCGCCTCCATCGCCTCCGGCCTGAAAGCCCAGCACGCGGCCGACGGCGCGCCCTGGGACAGGCTGGTGGTCAGCGACTCCTCCGGCGGAGTGCTGCGGGTCATGGCGCCCTCGCACTCCCCGGTGGACTTCGGCAACTACTGGGACGACTACCTCAACCGAGTGTGGACCCGGTACGCGTCCACCTCTCTCAAGGTGAACGGCCAGGGCAGCATCGGTTCGTACACCGGCACCGTCTCCGGTGGCGCCATCGTCTTCTCCGGACTGAACACCAACGGCGTCCCGTTCACCAAGCCCAGCGCCACCGACATCTTCGGCTGCGCCTCCGGACCGCTCTACAACTCCGGTGGCGACGCGCGCGGCGCGATCGCGGCCCGCCTCTCCGCCGCGCTCAACCGCAGCAGCCTCCTGGTCTCCGGCGGGAACAACCAGCCCGACGGGGTGGCCCCGTCGCAGTACTACACGGACCCCGTCACCAATCACTACGCCCGGCTCGTCCACCAGTACGCGAGCATCGGCTACGCCTTCCCGTACGACGACGTCGGCCCCACCGGCTCCGCCCCCGTCGACGGCCACATCCAGGACAACGCCCCCACCTCGTGGACCATCTCCCTGGGAGCGGGCGCCGGATCGGGTCCGGGGGGCACGGGCACCAGCGCCTACACCACCATCCAGGCCGAGTCCTACGCGTCCCAGAGCGGCACCACCACGGAGAGCTGTTCCGACTCCGGCGGCGGCCAGGACGTCGGCTATCTGGCCAACGGCGACTGGCTGAAGTTCTCATCGCTGGACTTCGGTTCGGCCTCACCCGGGCAGTTCCGGGCCCGTATCGCCTCGGGCGCCGCCGCCGGCGTGAGCGGCGCGATCCAGGTGCGACTGGGCAGCACCACCGGCACGAAGATCGCCGAGATCGACTTCGCCAACAACGGCGGCTGGCAGGCCTGGCAGACGGTCCCCGCCAACATCGTCGCGCCCGCGACCGGGGTCCACGACGTCTACCTGGTCTTCTCCGGAAGTACTTCGGACTTCGTCAACCTCAACTGGTTCACCTTCACCCACTGACACGGGCACCCACTGACATGGGCCGCGCTCCCGAGGCCGGCACGGGCACACGCCGATGGTGCGGGTGCGCGGCCGGTCCTGGGGGCGTTGCTCGATCGCGGCCCGGTGCTGCTATCGGCCGGGGGAGCCCTTCCGGGACCGCCCCGGGCCACCGGCCGCCGCGAGGTCCTGATGCCGGCCGGACGTACGGACCGCGAGCGTGTGGGTACGGGGACCTGGACAATGCGAGATCTCCGGTGTGACGGGGCTGTCAAGGAGCGCACCACCACACCGGAGATCCCTGTGCACCCCCGGTCCCGCCGTCAGCCACCGCTGATGATCCCGGGCAGATCGGCCAGCACGCGGTCAAGCCGCTCACCCGGAAGCCCACCGCCCTGGGCGATCTCGGGGGAGCCGCCACCGCGGCCGTCAAGTACCCGCTTGACCAGGGTGGATGCGTTCTGCCCTGCTTCGGTGGCGGCGTGGTTGAGTGCGAGTACCAGGGCGCCGTCCTGTGTGGCGACCGCAGCGGCGCCGGGGCGGTTCGCCGGGAGGCGGTCGCGTACGGCCAGAGCCAGGGCGCGTGCGTCGCCGGGTGTGCCGGTCACCCTGGCGGTGGCGACGAGGGTGCCGTTGGCGTCCACCCCGGCGGCGGCCAGTTCCGCGGCCCTCGCCGCGGTGCCCTGCGCCTTGAGCCGGGTGTTCTCGCGGTCGGCTGTCCGCAGCCGGTCCAGGAGGCCGGCGATCCTCTCGGGCAGCTCCGCGCGCGGCGCGCCGAGCTGCCCGGCGATCAGGGAGACCAGGTCCCGTTCGCGGGCCAGGTAGCCGAAGCCCTCGATACCCACGGCCGCCTCCAGCCGCCGCATCCCGGCGCCGACGGAGGATTCCCCGGTCAGGGCGACGGTGCCGATCTGGGACGCGTGCTCGACGTGGGTGCCGCCGCACAGTTCGCGTGACCAGGCCCCGCCGATCTCGACGACGCGCACCTTCTCCCCGTACGTCTCGTCGAAGAGGGCCAGCGCGCCCCGCTCCTTGGCCTCGGCGAGCGTCATCCACTCGACCCCGACCGGTAGGTCCATGCGCAGGGCCCGGTTGGCAGCCTCCTCGATCTCGCCGCGGACGCCGGTGGAGAGGCCGCCGCGCCAGGGGAAGTCCAGGCGCAGATAGCCGGGCCGGTTGTACGAGCCTGCCTGGAGGGCCGTGGGGCCCAGGGTCTCGCGCAGGGCCGCGTGCAGGACGTGGGTGCCGGAGTGCGCCTGGCGGGCTCCTAGCCGCCATTCGGCGTCGACAGCGGCGACCACGTCGTCGCCCGCCGTCAACTCCCCTGCGGTGACCCGTACCTGGTGGGCGATCAGTCCGGGCAGCGGACGCTGTACGTCCAGGACCTCGGCCTCGGCGGAGGCTCCCGAGATCCGGCCGGCATCGCTCTCCTGACCACCGGACTCGGCATAGAAGGGCGAACGGTCCAGGACCACGGTGGCGATCTCGCCCTCGCGGACAACGGGGACCGGACCGGTGGCACCCAGGATGCCCAGCACCCGCGACTCGGTGGTCAGGGTGGACCAGGCCCGCCAGTCGGTGGGCCCGTGCGCGTCCAGCAGGGAGCGCAGCGCCGAAGTGTCGGCGGTGCCAACGGACTTACGGGCCCGGGCGTCGGCGCGGGCCCGTTCGCGCTGCTCGTTCATCAGAGCGGTGAAGCCCGCACGGTCGACTTCGACGCCCTGCTCGGCCGCCATCTCCAGCGTGAGGTCGACGGGGAAGCCGTAGGTGTCGTGCAGCAGGAACGCCTGCGCGCCCGGCAGCGTGCGCCCACCTTCCGCCCTCACCTTGGCCACGGCGGTGTCGAGCACGGTGGTGCCCTGCTTGAGGGTGGTACGGAAAGCGTCCTCCTCGCCGTACGCCTGGTCGCTGATCCGCGCATAGGCCTCGGCCACCTCGGGATAGCTGGGCGCCATGCAGTCCCGGGCCACCGGGAGGAGCTCGGGCAGGGCCGGATCCTGGTGGCCGAGCTGGCGCATGGAGCGCACCGCGCGGCGCACGATGCGGCGCAGCACGTAGCCGCGGCCCTCGTTGCCGGGAGCGGTGCCGTCGGCGAGGAGCATCAGCGCGGTGCGGACGTGGTCGGCCACCACGCGCAGCCGTACGTCGGTCTCCTTGTCCGCCCCGTACCGGACACCGGCCAGCAGCGCGGCCCGGTCGAGGACCGGGCGCGTCTCGTCGATCTCGTAGAGGTTGTCCTTGCCCTGGAGGAGGGTGGCCATGCGCTCCAGGCCCATGCCGGTGTCGATATTGCGGCGCGGCAGCTCGCCGAGGATCGGGTAGCCGGACTTGCCGGGGCCCTCGCCGCGTTCGTACTGCATGAAGACGAGGTTCCAGAACTCCATGTACCGGTCCTCGTCGACGGCCGGGCCGCCCTCGCGGCCCAGTGCGGGTCCCCGGTCGTAGTACAGCTCGGAGCAGGGACCGCAGGGGCCGGGTACGCCCATCGACCAGAAGTTGTCCTCGTCCCCGCGGGCCACGATCCGCTCGTCGGGCAGCCCCGCGATCCGCCGCCACAGGGCGCGCGCTTCGGAGTCGGAGTGGTGGACCGTGACCCAGATCTTCTCCGGATCCAGGCCGTAGCCGCCGCCGTCCCGTGCGTTCGTGGACAGCTCCCAGGCGTAGGCGATGGCCTCCTCCTTGAAATAGTCCCCGAGGGAGAAGTTGCCGTTCATCTGGAAGAAGGAGCCGTGCCGGGTGGTGCGGCCGACCTCCTCGATGTCCAGGGTCCGTACGCACTTCTGCACGCTGGTGGCCCGCTCCCACGGCGCGGCCGCCTCGCCCGTCAGGTACGGCTTGAAAGGCACCATGCCGGCGTTGACGAACAGCAGCGTCGGGTCAGGGGTGGGCAGCGGCGCGCTCGGGACGACCGTGTGGCCGCGTTCGGCGAAGTAGTCGAGGAATCTGCTGCGGATGTCGGCGGTACGCAAAGTTCAGTGCTCCGGTGGATCGGTCGGACAGGAAGGGGGCCGGACAGGAAGGGGGAACGGCCGCGCTGGTCTGGATGCCGGGGGCCGGAGAATGCCGCGCCTCCGGATCCTTCGGACGCCGGACGGGTGGCCCGCACCCGCCCAAGGCGCCGGTGGCAGGCCAGAGTTGTTTCGGTGCGCGGGGAAGTCGGCAGGCGGCAGGGTTCCCCGGGCGCGTCCACGGTCACAGTGTCGAGGAGCGCGGCCCCGATGCCGCCGCCGCGCGCCGGACCCGGCACGGCGAGTTCACCGACATCCCGGCCCCCGCGCCGCCCGGCGGCCGTGTGCGGTGGCGTTCACGCCGCTCTCGCACCGGTACGGGAGACGGGGTGCAGGGCCGCGTACTCCAGCGGCGCGGACGGATCGACCGAGACATCGAGCGGGGCCGGTCCGGCCCCCGCCCGGACCAGGAGATCACCGACGGCGGCGACCATCGCGCCGTTGTCGGTGCACAGCTTCAGTGGGGGTACCCGCAGCACGATCCCGGCGGCCCGGCAGCGCTCCTCGGCCAGCGCCCGCACCCGCGAGTTGGCGGCCACCCCGCCCACCACGACGAGTGTTCCCACCCCGTGCTCGCGGCAGGCCGCCACCGCCTTGCGCGTCAGCACATCGGCCACGGCCTCCTGGAGCGAAGCCGCCCCGTCGGCGAGCGGCAGCTCTTCGCCTTGCAACCGGTGCCGCTCGGCCCAGCGGGCGGCCGAGGTCTTCAGCCCCGAGAAGGAGAAGTCGTAGCGCGCGTCACGCGGACCGCTCAGCGGCCGGGGGAACGCCACGGCACGCGGATCGCCCTCCCGCGCGGTGCGGTCGATGGCGGGCCCGCCCGGGTACGGCAGTCCGAACACCCTGGCCACCTTGTCGAAGCACTCCCCGGCGGCGTCGTCGATGGTGTCGCCCAGGTGCTCGATCGGATCCCGCGCGAGGTCCCGTACGAGAAGCAGGGACGTGTGCCCGCCCGACACGATCAGCACCATGCACGGGTCCGGCAACGGCCCGTGCTCCAGTGTGTCGGCCGCGACGTGACCGGCCAGATGGTGCACGCCGTGCAACGGCACCCCCAGGGAGAAGGCCAGGGTCTTCGCCCCGGCCAGACCCACCTGCAACGCCCCCGAGAGACCTGGTCCCGTGGTGACCGCCACCGCACCGATGTCCGACATCCGCAGCCCGGCCCGCTCCAGCGCCTCCCGCACGACGGGAACGAACGAGTGGACGTGTGCCCGTGCGGCGATCTCCGGGACCACTCCGCCGAAGCGGGCGTGCTCGTCCATGCTCGACGCCACCGCATGCCCCAGCAATCGCCCGTCCCGCACCAGACCGGCGCCCGTTTCGTCACACGACGACTCGATCCCGAGCACCACCGGAGAACCCACGACAACCTCTTTCGCATACGGAACGCAGTTGCAAAGTATATGCAATAAGGTACGCCGCCGGCCCGTCACCGCAACGGCGCGGGGGCCGGCCTCCAGAGCTCCACCCAGCCCTGCTCCGGATTTGGCATGGGCTTGATTGACCGCCTGGAGAAGCGATCCGTACGCTGCGCGTGTAGTGATGGCATAAGGAAGCTGGTGAGATTCCAGCACGGTCGCGCCACTGTGAGCCACGCCACCGGAAGGTGGCCGGCAAGTCAGACACTGAGCCCTCACTCCGCCCGCATACGCAAGGGACGCACGATCCCAGAAGGAGGGCTCACCTTGAGCAGCGTTTCCACATCCCGTCCGGTGGCCACACCGGTTGTCCTGCCGATCTCCAAGTCCGTTCTCTGGCTGGTCGGTACCGCGCTGATCGCGCTGGCCGTCTACTACTTCATCGGCGTCGACCAGGGGGCCGTGTCGGTGTTCGGCAACGACATGCACATTCACGAGTTCGTCCACGACGGCCGCCACTTCCTCGGCTTTCCCTGCCACTGACCCTCCGCCGCATCTGGACGTACGGACAACTCGACATGGAAAAGAAGCTCATACTGCGCGGCGTTCTCGCCGGCGCAGTCGCGGGCCTGCTCGCCTTCGTCTTCGCGCGGATCTTCGCCGAGCCGCAGATATCCAAGGCCATCGACTACGAGAGCGGCCGCGATGCCGCCCAGGCCGCCCTCGACAAGGCAGCCGGCCTGATACCGGAGGCGGGCGGCCCCGAACTGTTCAGCCGCACCATCCAGGCCAACCTCGGCATCGGCGTCGGCATCGTCTTCTTCGGTATGGCGATGGGCGCCCTGTTCGCCGTCGCCTACACCGTCTGCCTGGGCCGCACCGGCGGTCTGCGGGCCCGCTCCCTGGCGCTGCTCGTCGCCGCCGGCGGGTTCCTCGGCATGTATCTGGTGCCGTTCCTGAAGTACCCGGCCAACCCGCCCGCGATCGGCCACGAGGACACCATCCAGCAGCGCAGCGCCCTGTATCTGATCATGGTCGTGTGCTCCGTGGCCTTCCTGGCGGGAGCGGTGTGGCTCGGCCGACGACTCCAGCCGCGCTTCGGCAACTGGAACGCCTCCCTCCTCGCCGGCGCCGCATTCGTGGTCGCGATCGGGATCGTCATGCTGCTCCTGCCGCAGCTCGGCCATCTCGCGTCCAACAAGGAGAACTTCGGCCATCACGCCACCGAGACCCCGCTGCCGCTGACCGACCCGAAGGGCCACATCGTCTACCCGGGCTTCCCGGCCGATGTGCTGTTCGACTTCCGCTTCTACTCGGTCGCGGCCCAGCTCATCCTCTGGACGGCCATCGGCCTGGTCTTCGCCCCGCTGGCCGAGCGCCTGCTCCGGCCCATGCGACCGGATGCCGCCGCCCCCTCGCAGGAGCCGGACACCGTTCCGGCATGAGCGGTCCACCCACGGCGAGCGCGGCGATCGAGGAGATCGCCGCGCTCGGCCCGTTCTTCGGCGTCCGGACCCATCCGCCAGGTACGGAACCCCCCGGGCCCTGGCGGCGGATCACCGGCCCACTGCTCGAAGCCCGGGTGACAGGCGTACGGGAGTGGCTCGCCGCGGCAGGCGGGCAGCCGCCCGAGGCGGTCGAGACCCGGGTCGCGGCATCCGTCGCCCATCTGGGGCTGGCTGCCCGGCTGGTGTCACCGGCACTGGCCGCCGCCGTGCTGTACGGGCTGGTGCCCGCCCCCGGCCTCGCGGACCTCCGATGGCAGCCTGTGACCGGCGGCCCGGTCCCCTTGTCGCTGCCCGCCGATGCTTTCACCGAAAGGGCTTTTGTCGAGGGGGCGGTGACTGACGGGGCTTCTGCCGTCGGGGCCCTCACCGGCGAACTCTCTTCAGCCGCGCCGCCGGCCCGGCTCGCCGCCGAGCTGGGCAGTCGTCTGGTGGACGGCCCCCTGAGCGAACTCGCCCATGCGATGGCCGAGTTCTCGGTCTCCCCGCACATCCTCTGGGGCAACACCGCATCGGCCGTCAACGGAGCCGCGACCATGATCACGGCAAGCCGCCCAAACCTCACCGCACGGACCCGCGCCATCAGCTCACTGCTTCTGGCGCGGCCCCCACTGCGCGACGCGAGCAGCGTGCGGCCCGACGGAGTGTTCCGGCGGCGGAGCTGCTGCCTGATCTACCGCGCCGCGCCCGGCGCCGCGGGGGCCCTGTGCGGGGACTGCGTACTGTCCCGCTGACCAGGCCGCATCACGTCATCCGCCACTGCCCCCGGTCTTGCCGGGGGCCGGGCTGCGCGCTCTGCTAGGACGTGTTTCGAAAGTCCCGCCTGGCCGACGACGCCTGGCACGCACGCTCGCCGCGTTGTCGGAGTCGTCCAAGTACGTCCAGTACGAGGACGATCCTCCGCCTTGCGATCGCACGCGCCAGGCGCCGTCGGCCCCGCCCTTCGGGCGGACGGCGCTACTTTCGAAACGCGCCCTAGTGGCCGATCTTGTCCAACTCCACGAGTTCCTCGTCGGAGAGCGAGAGTCCCGCACCGGCTGCGTTCTCGCGCAGGTGCGCCACCGACGAGGTGCCGGGAATGAGCAGGATGTTCGGCGACCGCCGCAGCAGCCAGGCCAGGGCGACCGACATCGGTGTCGCGTCCAGCCGGGTGGCCACGGCGGAAAGTGCCGTGGACTGCAGTGGGGTGAAGCCGCCGAGCGGGAAGAAAGGCACGTAGGCGATGCCCTTGGCGGCGAGTTCGCCGATCAGCTCGTCGTCCTGACGGTAGGCGAGGTTGTACATGTTCTGTACGCACACGATCGGCGCGATCGTCTGCGCCTCGGCGACCTGTTCCGCCGTCGCGTTGCTCACTCCGAGGTGCCGGATCAGGCCCTGCTGCTGGAGTTCGACGAGGGCCGCGAAGGGCTCGGCGAGCGAGCCGGGCCGGGGACCCGTGGCGTCGCCGAGCCGGAGATTGACCACGTCGAGCGAGTCGAGGCCGAGGTCCTCAAGGTTCTCGCGTACGGCGCGGCGCAGCTCCTCGGGCTGCCGGGCAGGGATCCAGCCGCCCTGCTGATCGCGGACCGCGCCGACCTTGGTCACGACGTGCAGTGACTCGGGGCAGGGGTGCAGCGCTTCACGGATCAGCTGGTTGGTGACGCGCGGTCCGTATGCGCCGGCGGTGTCGATATGGGTGATCCCGAGGGCGGCGGCCTCGCGCAGGACGGCGAGCGCGCCGTCACGGTCGGCAGGAGGGCCCATGACCCCGGGGCCGGCGAGCTGCATGGCGCCGTAGCCGAAGCGGGTGACGGTCAGATCGCCGAGGGTCCAGGTGCCACCGGGCAGGGACGCGGAAGGTCTGTTCATGGTTTCGCTCATGCCGTCGATGTTCGCTCGCGGACAGGCGGCGCATCCAATACCGACACAGCGCCCTGTCATACCCGGTAGGTATCACAGAGATACGCTGTGGCCATGGACACCCTGGAGACCCGTGAGCTGAGGTACTTCGTGGCCGTCGCAGAGGAACTGCACTTCGGCCGCGCCGCCGAGCGCCTCGGCATGGCCCAGCCACCGCTGTCCCGGGCGATCCAGCAGCTCGAACGGCGCCTCGGCGTCTCCCTGCTGGAACGCAACCGCCGCGGCGTCTCCCTGACCGGCGCCGGAGAGACGCTGCTGCACGAGGGCCGCGCAGCACTCGACGCGACCACCGCTGCCGCCCGCCGCACCCGTCGCGCCGGCGGCGCCGGCAGTCCGGGCGGCCCCCGCAACCGCCTGGTACTGGCAGTGAAGGCCGGCGCGTCCCACGAGCTGATGCGCAAGCTCCTAGACGCCTACGCGGCCGAGCCCGACGCCGCTGAGATCGAGGTACTGCCGAGCGGCACATGTGAGCAGGGAGAAATGCTGCGCGACGGCCGCGCTGATGTGGCGCTCATGCACGCGCCGTTCAATTCCCTCGCCGGGTTCGACAGCGAGGAACTGATGGCCGAGGGACAGATCGCGATCCTGCCCGCCTCACATCCCCTCGCCGCGCAGAGGACGCTGTCCCTGGCGGACGTCAGCGACATCCCCGGTCTTCCGCTCGCCCGCTGGTCCCGCCGCGGCACGTACCCACCCGGCCCGGGCCCCGAGATCCACGACCAGACGCAGCTGGCCCAGCTGATCGCCCTCGGACGCACCGTGGCCGTCTTCCCCGAGTCGGCCAGCGCCTGGCTATGGGCCGAGCACACGGCCGTGCCCCTGACCGACGCACCCCCCGTCGTCACCCACATCGCCTGGCCCGCGCACAGCCGCTCCCTCGCCCTTGCCGGACTGATCCGCACGGCCACACGGCTATGACCCGCTGACTGCCCACTACGGCCTCGGGTACGAAAGGGTCAGCCAACGCCTCAGCACGCTGCGGCGGTCCCGGCCGCGAGGTGCCCCGTACCCGCTGACCGGGAAGCAGCCGGAAACCGACGCCTGGAGCGACACAGCCGGGGCGGGGGGTGGACTTACTAGGACGTCCAACTATATCTTCGTGGCACAAGGTCCGCGGTGCAGGGAAGCCGGTGTGAATCCGGCACGGTCCCGCCACTGTGACCGGGGAGTGTGCTGCCATCCACACGCCACTGGCGATTTCAGCCGGGAAGGCGGGCGGCACGCGGGGATCCGGGAGTCAGGATACCGGCCGCGGAATGTTCCGTGTTTTCCACGAGGATGGAGCAGACACGCATGGCACCGGTCCGTACGCACACCCACGACCCTGGTGATCCGGCGGAGCGCACCCGACTCGACGCGCGCTCGTAGAACTCCGCGGCCGCGAGCCGCTGTTCGCTGTCCCACGGCAGCCCTCCCGGCAGCACGCCCGTCCGCGTGCTCCCGGCGATCTGCCGTGCCGTCCCCGGATCCCAACCTGACGAGAGCAGGCAACCATGGTCCGTGAACTCACCCATTTCATCGGCGGTAAACACACCGCCGGTACATCCGGTCTCTTCGGCGACGTGTACGACCCCAACACCGGCACCGTCCAGGCCCGGGTCCCGCTCGCGGGCCGCGCCGACACCGAGGCGGCCATCGCCGACGCGGTCACGGCGCAGCCGGAATGGGGGGAGTGGAATCCGCAGCGCCGTGCCCGGATCCTGCTGCGCTTCCTCCAACTCGTCGATGGGGAACGTGACTCCCTGGCCCGGCTGCTGTCCGCCGAGCACGGAAAGACCGTCGCCGACGCCCACGGTGATATTCAGCGCGGCCTGGAGGTGGTGGAGTTCGCCGCTGGTATTCCGCACCTGCTGAAGGGCGAGTTCACCGACAACGCGGGCACCGGCATCGATGTGCACTCGCTGCGCTCCCCGATCGGAGTGGTCGCCGGCATCACGCCGTTCAACTTCCCGGCGATGATCCCGCTGTGGAAGGCGGCGCCCGCTCTCGCCTGCGGAAACGCGTTCATCCTCAAACCGTCCGAGCGCGATCCGTCCGTGCCGCTGCGCCTGGCCGAACTGTTCCTGGAAGCAGGTCTGCCGCCCGGTGTGCTGAACGTCGTCAACGGTGCCAAGGAGGCCGTCGACACGCTGCTCGATGACCCCCGGGTCGGCGCGCTCGGCTTCGTCGGCTCCACTCCCATTGCCGCACATATCTACGCGACCGCCGCCGCTCACGGGAAGCGCGCCCAGTGCTTCGGCGGCGCCAAGAACCACATGATCGTCATGCCGGACGCCGACCTCGACCAGGCCGTCGACGCCCTCATCGGAGCCGGATACGGGTCCGCGGGTGAACGCTGCATGGCGATCTCGGTGGCCGTGCCGGTCGGGGAGGAGACCGCCGACCGGCTCGTCGCCGCACTCAAGGAGCGGATCGCCACCCTCCGTATCGGCCGCTCCGACGACCCGGAAGCCGACTTCGGCCCCCTCGTGTGCCAGGACGCCCTCGACCGGGTCCGCCGGTATGTGGACACCGGAGTGGCCGAGGGCGCCGAACTCGTCGTCGACGGGCGGCAGTTCTCCCTGCCCGGCCACGAAGGCGGCTTCTTCGCGGGGGCGTCCCTCTTCGACCGGGTCACCCCGCGGATGCGGATCTACCAGGAGGAGATCTTCGGGCCCGTGCTGTGCGTCGTACGGGCCGCCTCCTACGAGGAGGCACTGCGGCTGCCCAGCGAGCACCCCTACGGAAACGGCGTCGCGATCTTCACCAGGGACGGCGACACCGCCCGCGACTTCACCCGCCGGGTGGACACCGGCATGGTCGGCGTCAACGTCCCCATCCCGGTCCCCGTCGCCTACCACACCTTCGGCGGCTGGAAGCAGTCCGGTTTCGGCGACCTCAACCAGCACGGCCCGGACGCCATCCGCTTCTACACCCGCACCAAGACCGTCACCTCGCGCTGGCCATCGGGTGCCAGGGAAGGCGCGAGCTTCACCCTTCCCACCATGGGATGAGCGCCATGACCACCACATCGCTCACCGAAGTCCAACAGGCCCTGGTCGAGACCACATTGGACTTCGCGCAGGATCATCTGGCGCCCCACGCCCTCCGGTGGGACCAGGACAAGTACTTTCCGGTCGAGGAGCTGCGCAAGGCTGCCGGGCTCGGTCTCGGCGGCGTGTACGTACGGGATGAGGCGGGCGGCAGCGGACTCTCCCGCGCCGACGGTGTCCTCGTCTTCGAGGCTCTCGCCTCCGGCTGCCCGTCCATCGCCGGCTACCTCTCCATCCACAACATGGTCGCCTGGATGATCGACCGCTACGGCGACGACGACCAGCGCGCACGGTGGCTGCCCCGCCTCTGCGCCATGGATGACCTCGGCAGTTACTGCCTCACCGAACCCGGTGCGGGGTCCGACGCCGGGGCGATCCGCACCGGCGCGGTGGCGGACGGCGACCACTACGTCCTCACCGGAGTGAAACAGTTCATCTCCGGTGCGGGTGCCTCACAGGTGTACGTCGTCATGGCACGTACGGGTGGAGAAGGCCCCGACGGCATCTCCGCGTTCGTCGTGGACCGGGACGATCCCGGCCTCTCCTTCGGACCGAACGAGAAGAAGATGGGCTGGAACGCCCAGCCCACCCGCCAGGTGATCCTGGACGGAGTCCGGGTACAAGCCGACCGGATGCTCGGGCGGGCGGGCGACGGCTTCCGGATCGCCATGAGCGGCCTCAACGGCGGCCGGCTCGGCATCGCCGCCTGCTCCCTCGGCGGCGCCCGCAGCGCCCTCAGCCAGAGCCTGTCCCATCTCGCCGACCGGGAGGCGTTCGGGACCCGGCTGCTCGACGCGCAGGCCCTGCGGTTCCGCCTCGCCGACATGGCCACCGAACTCGCCGCCGCCCGCGCCCTGGTCCACCAGGCGGCCGAGGCCCTGGACCGTGGCGACGCCGGGGCACCGCAGCTGTGCGCGATGGCCAAGTGCTTCGCCACCGACACCGGTTACTCCGTCGCCGACCGCGCTCTCCAACTGCACGGAGGCTACGGGTATCTGCACGAGTACGGCATCGAGAAGATCGTCCGGGACCTCCGTGTCCACCAGATCCTGGAAGGAACCAACGAGATCATGCGCGTCATCGTGGCCCGCGGACTGACGGAGGCGTTCCGGTGACCGCCGACGAGGGACACGTACTTCTCCGCACCGAGGGCCGCGCGGCGCACCTCACGCTCAACCGGCCACAGGCGCTCAACGCCCTCACCCACGCCATGGTCCGCCGTATCGACGAGGCGCTGACCCACTGGGAGACCGATCCGGCCGTGCAGACCGTGATCATCACCGGCGCCGGCGGGCGCGCCCTGTGCGCGGGCGGCGACATCCGGTCCATCTACGAGGACGCACGCACCGGAGGAACCGCGTCCGCCGCGTTCTGGCGGGACGAGTACCGGCTGAACGCCCGGATCGCCCGCTACCCCAAGCCGTACGTCGCCGTCATGGACGGCATCGTGATGGGCGGCGGCGTCGGGGTCTCCGCCCATGGCAGCGTCCGTATCGTCACCGAGCGCTCGCGGATCGCGATGCCCGAGACCGGGATCGGTTTCGTGCCCGACGTGGGCGGCACTCATCTGCTCGCCCTCGCCCCCGGTGAACTCGGCACCCACCTCGCCATGACGGGCACCCAGATCGGCGCCGGTGACGCCCTGTTGTGCGGACTCGCCGACCACTTCGTACCCTCTGACGACCTGCCCCGGCTGCTGGCCGATCTCGCCACACAGCCGGTGTGGGACGCGCTCCAGCTGTACGTGGGCGACCCACCGCCCGGCGAGCTGGCGGACCAGCGGGCCTGGATCGACGCCTGCTACGGGGCCGGCACCGTCGAGGGGGTCGTCGCGCGGCTGCGCGGCAGCGGTACGGGCGCCGCCGAGGCGACGGCCGACACCCTGGCGGCCAGGTCGCCCACGGCCCTGAAGGTCACCCTCGCCGCGCTGCGCAGCGCACGGCGGCTCGGTCCGCTGGAGCGTGTGCTTGAGCAGGAGTACCGGATCTCCTGTGCCGCACTCGCCTCGCACGACCTGACCGAGGGGATCCGCGCCCAGGTCATCGACAAGGACCGCAACCCCCACTGGGCCCCGGCCACCCTGGCCGAAGTCACTGACACCGAGGTGGCGCGCTACTTCGCACCGCCTGCCGCAGGCGAACTCCGCCTGACCGTAACCGCACAGGAGGTGCCGTGGTGAACAGCGGGCGCACGATCGGCTTCATCGGACTCGGCCACATGGGCGGTCCGATGGCCGCGAACCTCGTCGGGGCGGGGCACCGGGTCCTCGGCCACGACCTGATGCCCGAGCTGCTCGCCACGGCCGTCAAGGCCGGGGTGGAGGCCGCCGGGTCGTCGGCGGAGGCCGCCGCGGTGGCGGACGTGGTGATCACCATGCTGCCCGCGGGACGCCATGTCCTCGGCCTCTACCGGGCGGAGCGGCTGCTGGCGGCAGCCCGGCCCGGCACCCTGTTCATCGACTGCTCGACCATCGATGTCGCCGACGCGCGCGGCGCCCACGAGGCCGCGTCCGCCGCCGGAATGCGGGCTCTGGACGCGCCGGTCTCCGGGGGAGTCGTCGGCGCCGGGGCCGGGACGCTGACCTTCATGGCGGGAGGCGGCGCAGCCGAATTCGCGGAGGCCGAACCACTTTTGGCGGTCATGGGCAGGAAGGCGGTCCACTGCGGCGGGCCAGGCGCCGGGCAGGCCGCGAAGATCTGCAACAACATGATCCTCGGGATCTCGATGATCGCGGTGAGTGAGGCGTTCGTCCTCGGCGAGAGCCTGGGCCTCTCCCCGCAGGCCCTGTTCGACGTGGCCTCCACCGCGTCGGGACAGTGCTGGGCCCTGACCGTCAACTGCCCGGTGCCGGGACCCGTGCCGGACAGCCCTGCCAACCGCGACTACCGTCCGGGCTTCGCCGCTCCGCTGATGGCCAAGGACCTGGGGCTTGCGGCCGGAGCGGCCAGGGCCGGTGGTGTTCACGCGGAACTCGGTACGAGAGCCGCTGAGTTGTACGCCGCCTACGCCGAAGGGGCCGGGGCGGACGAGGACTTCTCCGGGATCGTCAGAACCATCAGGGAGCGGTCGGTGGCGCACTCGGCGCAGGACGGAGAAACCGTATGACCACGGAGCCGTACGAGATGACCACAGAGCCGTACGAGACGATCCGCGTCGAGCGCAAGGGGCGGACCGCGCTCCTGACGCTCGACCGGCCCGAGGCCCTCAACGCGCTCAACCTCCAGGTGATGAACGAGGTCGTCGCAGCGACGGCGGATCAGAAGGAGGGGATGGCCGCCTTCGTCGACAAGCGTCCGCCTGAATTCACGAACGGCTGACGTACGAGGCCTTCCCATCGTCGTGACTCTCCCGGGCCGGGGTCAGTCGCCCGGCTGGACGGCCGCCCAGCCGTGTTCGAGCAGCGCGAAGATCTCCTCGGCGGCTCGGCGCGGTTCGGCGTGCCCGAGGATGAGGCCGCGGGCCTCCAGGGCGAAACGGGCCAGGGCGGCGCAGCCGATGTCGTCATCGGGCGCACCCGCGGCCTCGGCGATGGCTCCCGCCAGGGCCGCTTCGTGGCGCGTCCACATGCGGTGGGCGTACTCCCGCAGCGCGGGGGTCTCCTGCAACAGGCGCGTGAAGTCGGCGAACCTGGGATCCGCGGCATGGAGGGCGAACCGGGTCTGGGCCAGCAGGAGGTGTTCGCGCAGCGCCTGGGGGACCGACTGGCCCTCGGGGCGCTCACGCACCGCGGCCACGAGTGCTTCCTCCAGGTCGTCGTCCTGATCGAAGACCAGGGCCTCCTTGCTGGAGAAGTGCTTGAACAGGGTGGTCACCGAGACATCGGCGCAGTCGGCGACGTCTTTGACGCCGACCTGGTCGTAGCCCCGCTCAAGGAAGAGTTCAAGGGCGGCGTCAGCCAGGGACTGGCGGGTCTGGGCCTTCTTGCGCTCGCGGCGCCCGGTCGGTTCGGTCACGCACACACCCTAGCCCCACGTGTATCCACTACGAAAGTGTAGTCATTGCACATATGTAGCGAGTGTGCTTTCTTGGTGATGCCTGCCGGGCCTCCCGGCGGCTCATCCACCTTCCGAGGGACGCTCCCATGAACTCCGCTCGTGACCCCCGTATCGCGATTGTCGGCGCCGGCCTCGGCGGCCTCGTCTGCGCCCGGGTCCTCCAGCGGCACGGCCGCTCTGTCACCGTCTTCGAACGAGAGGCGTCCGCCGACGCCCGACCACAGGGCGGCAGCCTCGACCTGCACGCAGGCACCGGCCAGGCCGCGCTGGATTCGGCGGGGCTCCTCGACCGGTTCCACGCTCTCGCCCGTCCCGAAGGGGAGGAGTGGCGCGTGCTCGACTTCGCCACCGCCGCGCTCCTGGCGCAGCAGGGTCCTTCCGCTGCCGGGGGAGGGCGGCCCGAGATCGACCGGGGCCAACTGCGCGGTCTGCTGCTCGACTCGATCGCCGAGGGCACGGTGCGGTGGGACCGCGACGTCAGCGGAGTCACCCCACAGGCGGACGGCACCTGCCGCCTGCTCTTCGGTGACGGCGCAACCGAGGACTTCGATCTGGTGGTCGGTGCCGACGGCGCCTGGTCCCGCGTCCGCCCTGCCCTGTCGCCCGCCGTACCGAGCTACACCGGGGTCACCTACGTCGAGACCGGGTTCGACGACGGCGAGACCCGCCACCCCGGACTCGCGCGGCTGGTCGGCAACGGATCGATGCTCGCCAAGGGGCCCGGCAGGACCCTGGTCGCCCAGCGCAACAGCAACGGCCACATCCGCGCCTACATCGCGCTCCGCGTGCCGCAGGACTGGCATGTGACCGCCCGTGTCGACCTCGGCGACCGGCGGGCCGTGCGGGCGGCACTGCTGGAGATGTTCGACGGATGGGACGAGAGCCTGCGCTACGTCCTGCGCGGCGGCGACAGCGGATTCGTCAACCGGTCGCTGTCCGTCCTGCCCGCCCCGCACACCTGGGCGCACATACCCGGCATGACGCTGCTCCGCGACGCCGCGCATCTGATGCCCCCGGTCGGTCTGGGCGCCAATCTCGCCATGCTCGACGGCTCCGACCTCGCCCACGCCCTCGTACGGGAGTCCCGTGTCGATGACGCCGTCCGCGCCTACGAGAGCATCATGCTGCCGCGCTCGGCCGAAGCCGCGACGGGCAGCGCACAGGGGCTCGACCGGCTCGTTCCCGCGACGGCCTCCTGAGCGACCGCCACTGCCGCCGCGACCGCCAACACTCCTCTCCACCGTCCCGCGCCGCCCGTCGCCTCATCCCTCACCGCGAGGCCGTGCGCGCCGCGGGGAGTGGTGCGCCGCGAACCCGGGCATGCCGTACGTGGGGGACATGTGACCCAGGAGGTCCGGGCCGGAAGCCGGTCCGGGAACGGAGGCGGCCGGCCGAGGGCGACCGGCCGACGGCACCCAAAACCGGGTGACCGGCGGCCGGCCGGGACAGCGAGCGGCCAGGCGGAGCGGAGTGACGGCATGAGCGAAGGACCGCGGACGGCAGGCGGACCCGACCCCGGCCTGTTCGGTCCCGGGTCGGTGACCTGGCAGGTGCACGCGGACCCGGTGATGTGGATCGCCGGGATCCGCGCCCTCTACCTCCAGGCGCTGCACCCCCGCGCGGTCCGCGGCGTCATCCAGAACTCGGACTTCCGCCAGGACGCCTGGGGCCGGCTGCTGCGCACCGCGAGCTTCGTCGGCACCCTCACCTACGGCACGACCGCCGCCGCCGAGCAGGCCGGCGCCCGGGTCCGGCGGATCCACGGCTTCCTCGGCGCCACCGACCCCGCGACCGGGGAGCGGTACGGCGTCGGGGAGCCCGCGCTGCTGCTCTGGGTGCACTGCGCCGAGATCGACTCGTATCTCACCGTCCTGCGCCGCTCCGGTGTCCCCGTCAGCGACGCACAGGCCGACCGCTACATCGACGAGAACCGGCAGAGCGCCCGGCTGGTCGGGCTCGACCCGGCGGAGGTGCCCGCGGACCGGGCCGGACTCGCCGCCTACTTCGAGTCCGTACGCCCCGAACTCGCCGCGACCCCGGAGTCCGGTGAGGTGGACGCGTTCCTGCGCAGGCCCCCCGTGCCCGCCGTTCTCACTCCGGCGCGCGAGGTGTTCTGGCGGCACGTGGCCGGGCTCGCGTACGCCGCACTGCCTCCGTACGCCCATGAGCTCTACGGGAGGCCGGCGCCGGGTCCTGAGACCGTGACCCGGCGGCTCACGGCCACCGGCAACGCCCTGCGCTGCATCCCGGACCGGCTGCGCTGGCAGCTGCCACCTGGCCATATTCTGAAGGCCATGGCGCGCCTGGGCCCCGGCAGCCGTCCGGCACCGTACAAACTCCGGACACCGGACGCCATACTGGACGGGCCGGGGACGGCGCAGCGACGCGACGGGGGCGACAGTACGAGATGGCGGACACCAGGCTGATCCACGGCCGGTACCGGCTGCTCGAACCGATCGGGCGCGGGGGCATGGGCGAGGTGTGGCGGGCGCGTGACGAGTCGCTGGGCCGCCATGTCGCCGTCAAATGCCTCAAGCCGCTGGGGCCCCAGCACGACCAGTCCTTCACCCGGGTGCTGCGCGAGCGCTTCCGCCGCGAGGCGCGGGTCGCGGCCTCGCTCCAGCACCGCGGGGTCACCGTCGTCCACGACTTCGGCGAGTACGAGGGTGTCCTGTACCTCGTCATGGAACTGCTCGACGGCCAGAACCTCAGTCAGCTCCTGGGCGCGAACGGGCAGCGGCCGCTGGCGGTCCCCGATGTCGTGGACATCGCCCGGCAGGTCGCGTCCGCCCTCGCCTACACCCATGAGCAGGGCATCGTCCACCGGGACCTGAAGCCCGCCAACATCATGCGGCTGACCGACGGCACCGTGAAGATCTGCGACTTCGGCATCGCACGGCTCGGCCACGACATCGGCTTCACCTCCCGGCTCACCGGCACCGGCATCGCCATGGGGACCCCGCACTACATGTCGCCCGAGCAGATCGGCGGCGGGGAGATCGACCACCGCAGCGATCTGTACTCGCTGGGCTGTGTGCTGTACGAAATCGCCACCGGGGCGCCGCCGTTCGACCTGGACGACGCGTGGGCGGTCCTCGTCGGCCACCGGGACACCGAGCCCGAGCCGCCGCGCAGCCACCGCCCGGAGCTGCCGGACTTCCTCGACCGGGCCGTCCTCGATCTGCTCGCCAAGACCCCCGAGGGGCGCCCGGCCGATGCCAGGGAGTTCGGTCTGCTGCTCGGCCCCGAGACGCCGTCGGCCGGGCTGACCGTGCCCGGTGTGCCGGGCCCCACCGTGCAACTGCCCCCGCCTCTGCCCCCGTTGCCGCCCTGGACCCGGTCCATGACGACCGGTCACAAGGCCACCGGTACCTGGACGGTCACCTCCACCCCGACCGACCGGGCGACAGCGCTCACCGGGGAGTGGACGACCGCCGGGCCGCCGCGCGACGCCGTGGCGGTCCCCGTGCTCTCCACCGGGCAGCGGCCCACACCCCCGCCCGACCTGGTGGCCGCGCTGACCGGGCGCCACAACGCGGGGCTCAGTCTGAGCAGGCTGGGCCGCTGGTCGGAGGCGGGCGAGGTGCACCGGGCCGTGGCGGCCGAGCGGGAGTACGTACTCGGCCCAGGCCATCCCGACACTCTGGCCAGCCGTTACGAAGTGGGCTTCACGCTGAGCCGCACCGGACGGGCGGCCGACGCGCTGCACGAGTTCACCCGGGTCGCAGAGGGCCGCGAGCGGGCCCTGGGCGCCGACCACCCGGACACTCTCGCCGCCCAGCAGGAGGCGGCGTACGTCCTGGGGCAGCTCGGACGGCACTTCGAAGCGCACCAGGTGTACGCGTCGGTGCTCGCGGCCCGGGAGCGTTCCGTCGGCCCCGACCACCCGGACACACTGCGCTGCCGGCACAACCTCGCCTTCAACCTGAGCAGGCTCGGGCGGCTGGAGGACTCGTACCGGATGGCGTGCGAGGTCGCGGACGCGCGGGCCGCCGTGCTGGGCGCCGCACACCCGGACACCCTGCTGACGCGGTACGAAGTCGCTTACACACTCGGGCAGTTGGGGCGCTGGCCGGAGGCGCTGGAGATCTACCGCGAGGTGGCGGCCGGCCGTGAACAGGCGCTGGGCGCCGACCACCCCGACACCCTCGGCACCCGTTACGAGGTGGCCATCAGCCTGGGCCGGCTGGGCCGCAGTGCGGAGGCGCTCGAACGGCTCGGCGCGCTCGTCGCCGACCGCACCCGGGCCCAGGGGCCGGCCGACCCGGAGACCCTGCGGGCCCGCCACGGCCTGGGGGTGAACCTCGGCCGCCTGGGCCGGTGGGATGAGGCGCTCACCGAGGCGCGCGAGGTCGGCGCCCTGCGGGAGGAGGCGCTGGGTGCCGACCACCCGGACACCCTGGCCAGCCGACGCGAGATCGCGGTCGGCCTCGGCTGGCTCGGGCGCTGGGCGGACGCCCTCACCGTCTACCGGGCGGTCGCGGAGGCCCGCGAGCGGGTGCTCGGCATCGACCACCCCGATGCGCTGGCCAGCCGCAACGACGAGGCCCACTGCCTGGAGCAGCTGGGCCGCGGCGACGAGGCCGCCGAGTTGTACCGCCAGGTCGCCGAGCGTCGCCGGCAGCGGAGCGCGCCGGGGCTGTGAGCCGCCGCGTGCGTACCGGCCGGGGTGGGGAAGCCGGGGCCCTGTCCGGCTCGGGAAGGTCCCGGCGACCGCAGAGGAGCCGGGTGTCAGGACCCGATCGGGTTGACGTATGTCGCCGGGTGGGTGGCGCCGTCCTGCTTGGTGACGGCCCCACCGAACGGCCACTTCAGCGAGAACTGCGTCCTCTCGTCGGGCGGAGTGATCCGCACCAGACTGGGCACGAAGGCGCCCGCCCCCTTCTCCGTGGTCGCGCCGAGCGTGATGCTGAAGTCGGTGGTTTCCCCCGGCGCGAGGGAGATGGTGGTGACCGGCTTCGAGGAACGCTCCAGTGACCAGGTGCTCGGGGAGCCCTGATCGCGGATCAGGTCGACGCCGGGAAAACCCGACAGGGTGCAGGTGGCCTTGCCGGTGTTGGTGAACGCCACCGACGCCTGGGTCTGTTCGTCGCCCTGCATGTCCGGTACGGCGTCGCCGCCCGTGGCGAAGGCCGCCTTCAGACCGGCGGTGTGGCAGCGGGACGAAGCGGAGCCACCGGCTGCCGTGCCCTTCCCGTCGGTGGTGGAGGAGCCGTTCGCCGTCTTCGTACCGCCGTCGGCGCCCGAACCGTTGGACGTCGAGCTGTCCGAGCTGCCGGCGGCCGCGCCCTTGCCGGAGGTGGCGCCGTCGGACGAGGAGGCCGCAGAGGAGTCCGCGGAGGAGGAGCCCTTCTCGTCCGACGAGGAGGAACAGGCCGCTGCGCCGAGGCTGAGGGCGGTGACCGCCAGAAGCGCGGCCATCCGGCGGGGGAGTCGGTTCAGCTGTGTGGTCATGAGTGTGGAGCCCCTGGCATCGTGGATAAGGATCTACGTCCGTTTACCACGCTCCGGCCTTCCGTGCGGTTGCACGGAGAGGGGAATCGCCGAGATGTGACTGGGATCTCCGGGGCCGGGCGGACCACGGCCGACCGTGCGCCGGGCCCTTCCTGGCGGCCCGTCACCGGCCGGGTCAGTCCGCGGAACGCACCCAGCCGGACGCCTCGATCCGGGCCGCGTCGGCCGCCCTGGTCTCGTCGAAGACCGTACGGCGGCCGTCCCCGACCGCGATGCCGGTGACGTACGCCCCGCGGCCCACGTACAGCTGATCGGTCGTACAGCGCCAGCGCAGCCGGACCTCCCTGCCGTGCCAGGGCGTCAGATCCGCGTCCAGCCGGTGCCAGACACGTCCTGACCAGCCGTCCACCGAGCCCGTCGGGTGGGTCTCCGGACCCTGCCCTTCGGCGGTGGTGGAGAAGGGCACCGGCTGCCAGGTCGTCCCGGCGTCCGCGGATACTTCCAGGAGGAGGAAGTCGGCGTGCGGCTCGGTGTCCCACCACAACGAGGCGCTGAGACGGGCCCGTTCGGGCACCGGATTGAGGGCGGGCAGGGTCAGGGTGGCCGTCGCCGAGCTCGCCATACCGGAGAACCAGGCCGTACGTCCGTGCGCGGGCCGCACCGGCACCGCCCGCGCCAGACTGTCGCCCGCGCGGACCCGGGGCGCGCTTCCCGTGCGCCAGTCGCGCACCGGGTGGACCGAGTTGCCCAGCATGATCAGAAAGGTGTCGGTGGACGGGTCGAGCACCAGGCTGGTCCCGGTGAAGCCGGTGTGGCCCGCGGTGTGCGGGGTGGCCATCGCGCCCATGTACCAGTGCTGGTAGAGCTCGAACCCGAGTCCGTGATTGTCCCCGGGGAACGCGGTGTTGAAGTCCGTGAAGAGCAGGTCGACGGAGTCGGGACGCAGGATGCGGGCCCGTCCGTACGCGCCGCCGTTCAGCAGGGTGCGGGCCAGGACGGCCAGGTCCCAGGCGCAGGAGAAGACTCCGGCGTGACCGGCGACGCCGCCGAAACTGTAGGCATTCTCGTCGTGCACCTCGCCCCAGACCAGCCCGCGGTCCAGGCCCGACCAGGGCGGCCTGGCGTCCTCGGTGGCCGCGATCTCCGGTTTCCGGTCGGCTGGCGGGTTGTAGCAGGTGCGGTCCATCCCGAGCGGAGCGGTGATCCCCTCATGGGCCAGTACGTCGAGCGGGCGGCCGGTGATCTTCTCCAGGACCAGCTGGAGCGAGATGAGGTTGAGGTCCGAGTAGAGATAGGCGGTGCCGGGAGTGCTGATGGGTGCTTCGTTCCACAGCATCCGCAGTCTCCCTTCCCGCGTCGGCTCCTTGTACAGCGCCAGCGTCGCGCGGAACCCCGAGGTATGGGTGAGGAGTTGGCGTACGGTCACCTCGGACTTGCCGGCCGCTCCGAACTCGGGGAGGTAGGAGGCGACTTTCGCCGTCAGCCGCAGCGTGCCCCGTTCGATCTGCTGCACCGCGACGAGGGACGTGAAGAGTTTGGAGAGGGACGCCAGGTCGTAGAGGGTGTCCCGGTCCGCGGCGATCTGCTGGTCCGGCGGGAACTCCACACCGGTGTCGGACTTTTCGTCGTACGCCGAGTAGCGCACCGCCTGCCCGATCGGCTCGTGCAGGGCCACCGTGCCGCCGCGTCCGGCGAGCAGGACGGCACCCGCGTACCAGGGGTGGGTGGGCGAGGGATCGAGGAACGTCCGTGCGTCGCGGACCAGTTGGCCCAGGGGGCCGGGGAGCAGCCCGGCCTGCTCGGCGGTGCCGTGCCGGAGGGTCGTACGACGGGAGCCGGAAGCCGGGCCGGTTCCGCGCCCGGGTGCCGGGGCGCCCGAATCCCTGCCCCGCCCCGGGCCGCGGTGCGCGGCCGGTCCCGCCGCGGCCGCGGGGCCCAGGGGGAGGGAGGCCAGGGCGAAGGCCCCGCCGAGAGCCAGCATTCCGCCGCCCAGTCGGCGCCTGCTGATGTGTCCGCCCGCAGCGTTGCCGCTCATCCCCGCGCTCCTTGAAAGTATCTTTCGACCCCTTGGACAATTGCGGAAACTTTCTGCCATCGGTGCGGGGGTGTCAACCCTCGCACCGCGTGTCTCCAGCGCTCCAAAGAATCTGACACAGCATCAGAAAATCTCTTCCCTCGGATGCTCCGCTGGGGCATCCTGCGCCCCATGGAGACGGAGCTGAGCAAGAAACTCGGGATCGAGCACGCAATCTTCGGCTTCACGCCCTTTCCCGCCGTGGCCGCCGCCATCACCCGGGCCGGCGGATTCGGGGTACTCGGAGCGGTCCGCTACACCGCCCCCGACGAACTGGCGCGTGATCTCGACTGGATGCAGGAGCACACCGGCGGACTGCCGTACGGGCTCGATGTCGTCATGCCCGCGAAGAAGGTCGAGGGGGTGACGGAGGCCGAGGTCGAGGCAATGATCCCGGAGGGGCACCGCCGGTTCGTCGAGGAGACCCTCGCCAAACACGGGGTGCCCGAGTACCCCGAGGGCGAAGCCTCCGGCTGGCGGATCACCGGCTGGATGGAACAGGTCGCCCGCAACCAGCTCGATGTCGCCTTCGACTATCCGATCAGACTGCTCGCCAACGCCCTCGGCTCGCCCCCCGCGGACGTCATCGAACGCGCCCACCGCCACGATGTGCTGGTCGCGGCGCTGGCCGGCAGCGCCAAGCACGCCAGGCGCCACGCCGAGGCGGGCATCGACATCGTCGTCGCCCAGGGGTACGAGGCCGGCGGCCACACCGGGGACATCGCGTCCATGGTGCTCACGCCCGACGTGGTCGACGCGGTCTCCCCGCTGCCGGTGCTGGCCGCCGGGGGGATCGGCAGCGGCGAGCAGATCGCCGCCGGTATCGCGCTCGGCGCCCAGGGCGTCTGGCTCGGCTCGCTCTGGCTCACCACCACCGAGGCCGAGATGCATTCCCGCGCGCTCACCCACAAGCTCATCGAAGCGGAGTCGGGCGACACCGTGCGTTCCCGTGCGCTCACCGGCAAGCCCGCGCGTCAGCTCCGTACCGAATGGACCGACGCCTGGGACGACCCCGCGGGACCCGGCACGCTTCCCATGCCGCTCCAGGGCCTGCTCGTCGCCGACGCGGTCTCCCGGATCCAGAAGTATGAGGTCGCCCCGCTGCTCGGCACCCCGGTCGGCCAGATCGTCGGCCGGATGAACTCCGAACGCGGTGTGCAGGAGGTCTTCGACGAGCTGACCCGCGGCTTCGAGCGGGCCGTCGACCGCATCAACCGCATCGCAGGACGGAGTCACTGATGGCAGCCACGGAGAGCGGAACCCCCAACGGCTTCTGGGCCCAGGCCACCGCCGACCCCGGCCGTACGGTCCTGATCGCGCCGGACGGCGAGGAGTGGACAGCGGGACGGCTGCACACCGCCGTCAACCAGCTGGTGCACGGACTGCGCGCCGCGGGGCTGAAGCGCGGTGACGCCTTCGCGGTCGTTCTGCCGAACGGCGTCGAGTTCCTCACCGCCTATCTCGCCGCATCGCAGGCGGGCCTCTATCTGGTCCCGGTCAACCACCACTTCGTCGGGCCGGAGATCGCCTGGATCGTCTCCGACTCCGGTGCCAAGGTCCTCATCGCCCACGAACGCTTCGCCGAAGCGGCCACGGCGGCAGCCGACGAGGCAGGACTCCCCGCCACCCACCGGTACGCGGTCGGCGACATACCGGGCTTCCGCCCCTACGCCGAACTCCCCGGCGGGCAGCCCGGTTCCGTACCCGTGGACCGCACCCTCGGCTGGGTGATGAACTACACCTCGGGCACCACCGGCAGGCCCCGCGGCATCCGCCGCCCGCTGCCCGGCAAACCGCCGGAGGAGACCTACCTCGGCGGGTTCCTCGCCATCTTCGGGATCAAGCCCTTCGACGGCAACGTCCACCTCGTCTGCTCGCCGCTCTACCACACCGCGGTGCTCCAGTTCGCCGGCGCGGCCCTGCACATCGGCCACCCCCTGGTGCTGATGGACAAGTGGACGCCCGAGGAGATGCTGCGCCGCATCGACGCGCACAAGTGCACCCACACCCATATGGTCCCCACCCAGTTCCACCGCCTCCTCGCCCTGCCCGACGAGGTGAAGGAGCGGTACGACGTGACGTCCATGCGCCATGCCATCCACGGCGCCGCGCCCTGCCCCGACCACGTCAAGCGGGCGATGATCGAGTGGTGGGGCCGCTGCGTCGAGGAGTACTACGCGGCCAGTGAGGGCGGCGGCGCCTTCGCCACGGCCGATGACTGGCTGAAGAAGCCGGGCACCGTCGGCCGTGCCTGGCCCATCAGCGAACTCGCCATCCACGACGACGACGGCAACCGGCTGCCCCCCGGCGAACTCGGCACCGTCTACATGAAGATGGCCACCGGCGGTTTCAGCTACCACAAGGACGAGGCCAAGACGGCGAAGAACCGCATCGGGGACTTCTTCACCGTCGGCGACCTCGGCCTGCTCGACGAGGACGGTTACCTCTTCCTCCGGGACCGCAAGATCGACATGATCATTTCGGGCGGGGTCAACATCTACCCGGCCGAGATCGAGTCCGCGCTGCTCAGCCACCCGGCGGTCGCCGACGCCGCGGCCTTCGGCATCCCGCACGCGGAGTGGGGCGAGGCGGTCAAGGCCGTCATCGAACCGTCCGACGGCGCTGTGCCCGGCGACGCGCTCGCCGCCGAGATCCTGGCCCACTGCGAGTCCCGGCTCGCCGGATACAAACGCCCCAGGAGCGTCGACTTCATCGAGACGATGCCCCGCGACCCCAACGGCAAGCTCTACAAGCGGCGGCTGCGCGAACCGTACTGGGAGGGCCACGAGCGCGCCCTCTGACCCGGCCGCCCGGGATCCACGGCGAATCCATAGCGGGATGCGCGGCGCGGTCCGTAGCGTGATCCACGGCGGGGACCGTGGCGGGATGCGCGGCAGGGGCTCGCCACGGGGTGCACAGCTACGGTGCGGTGCGGTGCGGTGTGCGACGGTGGCCACGGCGTGGGCCGCCGGCGTGTCCGCGGCCACCGTACGGTCCACGCGGCAGGTACCCGTCCCGGACGCACTCACCGGGCAGCCACTGATCATCTCTGTCAGCGTGGGCCCATGAGAGCGCCGAGCCGGGCCCTGGCGGCACAGTGGACCACCGCGGTCCCCCTGATCGCCGTGGTGGCCCTGATTCTCAGCTGGGGCCGCCATCTGCCGGTGTTCGCCGTGGTTCTGGTGGCGCTCTGCCTGGCCGGAGCGGTGCTGGCCGCCGTGCACCACGCCGAGGTGATCGCCCACCGGGTGGGGGAGCCCTTCGGCTCGCTGGTGCTTGCGGTCGCCGTCACCGTCATCGAGGTGGCGCTCATCGTCACCCTGATGGCCGACGGAGGCTCCAAGTACTCCTCACTGGCCCGGGACACCGTCTTCGCCGCCGTGATGATCACCTGCAACGGCATCGTGGGGCTCTCCCTGCTGGTCGGTGCGGTACGCCGTGGGGTCGCCGTCTTCAACGCCGAGGGGTCGGGCACCGCCCTGTCCGCGGTGGCGGCGCTGTCGACCCTCACCCTGGTCCTGCCGAGGTTCACCAAGAAGCCGGGGCCGGAGTTCAGCGGACCGCAGCTGGCCTTCGCCGCCATCGCCTCACTCTGTCTCTACGGCCTCTTCGTCGCTGTCCAGACGGTGCGTCACCGGGACTACTTCCTGCCCGTGACCCAGGAGGGCGAAATCCAGGACGAGGAGGGCCACGCCCCGCCACCCCGCCGCCGGGCCGCCCTGCTGAGCCTCGGACTCCTGCTGGTCGCACTGATCGCCGTGGTGGGCAACGCCAAGGCCATCTCACCGACCCTGGAGTCCGGCGTGGAGGCGGCGGGGCTGCCGCACGCGGTCGTCGGGGTGGTGATCGCGCTGCTCGTGCTGCTGCCCGAGACGCTCGCCGCGGTACGGGCGGCGCGCCGCGACCGGGTCCAGACCAGCCTCAACCTGGGGCTGGGCTCGGCCATGGCGAGCATCGGCCTCACCATCCCGGCCATCGCCCTGGCCTCCGTCTGGCTCACCGGCCCACTCCTGCTCGGGCTCGGAGCCACCCATATGGTGCTGCTCGCGCTGACCCTGGTGGTCGGCGCCCTGACCATCGTCCCCGGCCGGGCGACTCTGATGCAGGGCGGTATCCATCTGGCGATCTTCGCCGCCTTCGTCTTCCTGGCCGTCAGCCCCTGAGCCGGGCGCCGCCACCGGGGCGTACGGCCGGCCGGGGCTCGCCGGGCAGCCGCTCCATCCCCCGGTTCCCCCGTACGCCTCCCTTGACCCGACCACCGCCGAACCGCAGGATCACGCCATGACACAAGCCCCGGGCGAACCGCAGGACCAGGCCAGGACGCAGCAGGACCACGTCATGACACGGGACCAGCCCACGCCGGGCGCACGCGCCGGTACGGTCGACGCCGTCCTGCGCCGCAGCGCACGCCGGGTGCCGGTACGCACCGCGGTCCGGTACGGGGAGCGGGCATGGAGCTATGCCGCCCTCGATGAAGCGGTCAGTACGGCCGCCGCCGTACTGACCGGGCGCGGACTGCGGACCGGCGACCGGGTGGCGTCCTACGGGCACAACTCGGACGTCTACCTCATCGGCTTCCTGGCCTGCGCACGGGCCGGGCTGATCCACGTCCCGGTGAACCAGAACCTCACCGGTGACGAACTGGCGTACATCCTCGGCCAGTCGGGCAGTGCGCTGGTGCTCGCGGACCCGGGCCTCGCCGACGCGGTCCCCGACGGGTTCCCGGTGCTCCCGCTGCGCGGGGACGACGGCTCGCTGCTGGCCGCACTCGGCACCCCGCTTCCCTTCACCCCCGAGCGCCCGCCCGGCTCCGACGACCTGGTGCAGCTGCTGTACACCTCGGGCACCACGGCGCTCGCCAAGGGCGCGATGATGACGCACCGGGCGCTCGTCCATGAGTACGTCAGCGCCATCACGGCCCTCGGCCTCCGGGAGACGGACCGGCCGCTGCACTCGCTGCCGCTGTACCACTCGGCCCAGCTGCATGTCTTTCTGCTGCCGTATCTGGCGGTGGGCGCCGAGAACACCATCCTGGACACACCCGACGCCTCCGAGGTGTTCCGGCTGGTCGAGGCGGGTCTGGCGGACACCCTTTTCGCGCCGCCCACCGTATGGATCGGCTTCGCCCGCCACCCCGGCTTCGCGACCCGCGATCTGAGCGGACTCCGTAAGGCCTTCTACGGTGCGTCGATCATGCCGGTGCCCGTGCTGGAGCGGCTCCGCGAACGGCTGCCCGGACTTGCCTTCTACAACTGTTTCGGGCAGAGCGAGATCGGCCCGCTCGCCATGGTCCTCGGGCCGGACGAGCACGAGGGACGGATGGACTCCTGCGGCAGGCCCGTCCTCTTCGTGGAGGCCGCGGTGATCGACGAGAACGGCAACGAGGTCCCCGACGGTACGGCCGGCGAAGTCGTCTACCGCTCACCGCAGTTGTGCGAAGGCTACTGGGGCAAGCCGGAGGAGACCGCGGAAGCCTTCCGCGACGGCTGGTTCCACTCCGGCGACCTCGCCGTGCGGGACGCCGAGGGGTACTTCACCGTGGTCGACCGCGTGAAGGACGTCATCAACTCCGGCGGTGTGCTGGTCGCCTCACGCCAGGTCGAGGACGCGCTCTACACCCACCCCCGGGTCGCCGAGGCGGCGGTCGTCGGGCTGCCCGACGACCGCTGGATCGAGGCGGTCACGGCCGTCGTCGTGGTGTCCGACGAGGCGTCGGGCGCGGTCACCGAGGCCGAACTGCTCGCCCACGCACGGGAGTCCCTTCCGCACTTCAAGGCCCCCAAACGGGTCCTGTTCGTGGACGCACTGCCGCGCAACGCAAGCGGGAAGATCCTCAAGCGCGAGCTGCGGGACCGCTTCGCGGATCCACAGTCCGCCTGAGCCTGCCTACAGGGGTGTGCCGCCGCCGGACACCGCGTCCGGCGGAATCCGGACTGCCCGCCCGTGATCTGCCTGCCTCTAGGATCGACGGTCATGGTCGATCTCTACCCGCCCACAAGTCCCTACGATTCCGGCTTCGTTGACACCGGCGACGGCAACCGTCTCTACTACGAGCAACTCGGCAACCCCGAGGGCAAACCCGCCCTGACCGTCCACGGCGGCCCAGGGGGCGGCGCCATGCGGCGCCCGACGCGGGCCTGGGACCCCGAGGCGTACCGGATCATCCGCTACGACCAGCGCAACTGCGGCCGCAGCACCCCGCACGCGAGCGACCCGGCCGCCGACATGAGCCTCAACACCACGAGGCATCTGACAGAGGACATGGAGCGGCTGCGCAAACACCTCGGTATCGAGAAGTGGCTGCTCAACGGGGCCTCCTGGGGCCCGACGCTCGTCCTGGCCTACGCGGAGCAGTACCCCGAGCGGGTCACCGAGATCGTCATCCAGGCGGTGATGACGTGCCGCCGCTCGGAGATCGACTGGCTCTACCGTGGCGCCGGGCGGTTCCGCCCCGAGGCGTGGGACCGGTTCCGCGAGGGCGTCCCCGAGGACGAGCGGGACGGTGACCTGCTCGCGGCCTACGCACGGCTGATGGAGAAGCCCGACCGTGCCGTACGCGAGAAGGCCGCCGCCGACTGGCTCGCCTGGGAGGACGCGGTCATCACCGGCGAACCCAACGGCGTTCCCGGCATGTACAGCAACCGCGACATCGACGCGCAGATCGCCTTCGTCCGTATCTGCGCCCACATCTTCAGCAACGGCGCCTGGCTGGAGGAGGACCAGCTGATCCGGAACGCGCACAGGCTGGCCGGGATCCCGGGGGTGATCGTGCAGGGCCGGCACGACATGGGCTGTCCGGTGCAGACGGCGTGGGAGCTGGCGAAGGCGTGGCCGGGCGCGCGGCTGCATGTCATCGAGGACGCCGGGCACGCCGGAAGCGACGCGGCGGGGGAGGTGGTCCGGGGCGCCATCGAGGAGTTCAAGAACCGCTGACTCCTCGGCACGGCACGGAAGGAGGGCCGGGAAGGGCGGCACGGAAGGACGGCAGGGTAAGTAAGGACGGCACGGAGGGATCAAGTTCAAGTCGGCAGCTGCTGGGCCGCGTGGTGGTCGTGCGTCGGGATGATCACGACTCGGTCCTTGACGGCGTGCAGGCGGTGCAGCGTCCGGAAGGTCTCGTGCCGGTCTTCGTCGACGAGCTCACCGGGGTAGCCGGCCTTCTGCCGGATGAGATCGATCTGGTGGGTGTGCCAGGCGGCATCACCCGCGAGCAGCACCCAGCCTGTCGCCGTATGCGCCAGCACTCCGACGCTGCCAGGGGTGTGTCCCGCGAGGTCGACGAGTACGACGGAACCGTCGCCGAAGAGGTCGTGGCTGGCGGCAAACGTGAGGACCGGCGGGCCGTCCAGTTCGTACGGGACCATGCCGCGGCCGCGCAGGGCCTCACGGACACCGCCCACGGGCGCGATCGGGCCCTGCATGACCCAGTCGTGTTCGCGGCGGTGCAGGTGCACCGGCAGTTCCGGAAGGTCGAGGAGCCCGCACACATGGTCCCAGTGCGTGTGCGTCGGCAGTGCGAAATCCAGGGAGGAATGCGGCCGCTCACGCAGTGCGGCAACGGTGGCGACGGTGTCGGCCGGGGGACGCACCGCGACCCGCAGGACCACCGGCAACTCGGCGACGGCGCGACTGCCGACATCCAGGCACACACCCGGATCCACGATGAACGTCGCTTCCGGGTGGGTGATCACGAACGACAGCAGCGCGTTCGCGATGCGCCGCGGCTGCCGTAACCCCTCCACGACGAATGCGGTGGGCACGGGCCGCGGCACCTGTCGCAGCGCGGACACGGTGACCGACACCGCCGTCTCCGGCAGTCCCGCGTCGGTCAGACCACGCAGAAACCGCTGGTCGGGGCGGCGGGGGCGGAGTAGGCCCGTTGCCAGGCTTGCGACCGCGCCGCAGCATGCGGCCGGCGTCGGTGATCTCACAGCGTCAGACACAGCGAACGTCGTCCTTCTCGCGATCCGGTGGTGCCTTCGATGACCGGACGGTATAACTTCAGGCCGACCTGAAGTAAAGGAGTGTGGTGTCCGCAGTGGAGTTGAAGATCGGCGGTGCGGCTGCCCTGCTCGGGGTGGCCACCCATGTCCTCCGGCACTGGGAGGACATCGGACTGCTCACCCCGCGTCGGCTGCCCTCCGGGCACCGTGTCTATGACGGCCGGACCATCGGCCGGGCCCGCCTCGTCCAGATCGGCCGGCGGGCCGGGCTGTCACTCGCCGAAATCGGTCAACTGGCGGCCGGGGAACGGGCCGACCGCATCGGCCTGGTCAACGCGAAGCGCACCCGGATCGCCGAACACATCGCGCATCTCGAACTGGCCGACCGGTTCCTGGCCCACCTGGTGCACTGCGTACACCCGGTCATCTCCGACTGCCCGGAGTGTTCCGCCCTGGTGGAGCGGGGCGCGCGGTCAGCGGCCACCCAGTGACGTGGTGTGCGAACGCGGGCAGCACGGCGGTGGTGCACTCGCGCCACTTCGCGTCCCGGCACGCCGCGATCCAGGGATTCCCTGTCCGGGAGTACAAGAAGCAAGAAGCCCTCCGCCGGCCCCGAGGCTGACGAGGGGCCTTGGGAGGCAGGCGCTACGAGTCCGTTTCCCAGTTGCACTTGGAGGCGAGCATCTTCTTGAGCTTGGTTTCGTTGTCCCCGGTGAGTTCGGGGTGCCAGGTTTCCAGATCCCACGTGGGACCGCCGAGGCGCCCACCGCTGGTGTTGGGGTACGAGAACTCCGCGTGGCACATCAGCTGTTGGAAGGTCGAGTTCTCCTCGGTCTGCGTGGCGCCGGGGAACATGCGGGTGTTGGACCACACCTGCTTCCAGTCGTCATTGAGGTCACTGGCGGCGTCATCGGTACCGGTGACGGTCTTGAACGCGGCGGCCGTCGGAGTGACGTGCACGGAAGTCAGCCGGCTGTCGGTCCAATTGACGTAGACCTCGGTCTTCTGCACCCACTTCGTGTTGGTGATGCCGCCATAGCCGATACACGCGGACTGACAGGTCTCGAAGGCGTCGGCCTGACCACCGCTCCACAGGAGGTACTTGCCGGACTGGAAGTCCTGGCGTACGCCGGTGTTGTCATCGAGGTTGCCGCCCACCTGCCCGGCGTTGTACTCGTCGCTCGTGGGGTAGCCGTACACCCCCGCTTCGTACCCGTACTGCCCCCACCACCATCCGATGTTGCCGTGCACCGCGTGCGCTCCGCTGCTGGGGGACCAGTAGACCGTGGCGTTCTGGAACTGCTGGCGGAGGCCGATCCCGTCGGGGTTCTTGAGCTCGTCGGTGAGGGGGTACCCCATGTAGCCGCTCTCCCAGCCGTGCTGACCCCACTCCTGCCCGATGAGCCCCCACACGGCGTGCGCCCCGGTGTCCGGGCTCCAGTAGATCGATCCGTTCTCGAAGACCTGACGGCGCCCGACCCCGTCGGGAAGGCCGAGTTCATCGCTGGTGGGACAGCCGAGGGACTGCTGCGCACCGGGTGTCTGGGTGTACTCGGTCCAGATGGCGCCATCGACCGAGTGGGAGCCGCAGAAGGTTTCCGCGGCCGCGGGGGCCGCCTGGAGGCCCACCAGCAAGGAGGCCCCGGCCGCACATGCGGCGAGTGCGGCGAGGATCCGTCTCGATTTTGGTCTGTTCATGACCGGCAGTATCTACGGACGCGGACGGCGCGGGCTGCGGGGGAATGAGCCAGAAGCCGGCGAGTAGGGTGCCGGGATGATCGCGACGCCAGAGGAGTTCGCGCAGAGCACCGTCGACCGCGAGGGAGAGGCGGGGGCGGCGTGGCTCGCCGATCTGCCCGGGATCGTGGAGGAGCTGCTGGGGCGCTGGGGGTGCGTGCCGGACGGCGAGGTCATGCATGGGGGCGTCGGCGTCATCGTTCCGGTACGGCGGCGGGATGGGGAGAGCGCGGTGCTGAAGGTGTCGTTCCCGCATCCCGGCAGCGTCCATGAGCCGGATGCCTTCGTCGTGTGGGGCGGGTGCGGTGCCGTCCTGCTGCACAAGCGTGACGACGAGCAGTTCGCGATGCTGCTGGAGCGGGTTCAGCCCTCGACCCTGTGGCGGAGGTCGAGGACGGCGACGAGGCAGTGGCGGTCGCCGGGCGGCTCAACCGCCGCCTGGCCGTCCCCGCCCGCGCTGCCTGCCGCGACTGCGTGAGCAGGCCGATGCCTGGGAGGAGCGGCTGCGCGAGGACGCCGGGGAGCTGACACATGTCCTGCCGCGACAGGCGCTGAATGCCGCAGTGGCGACTGTTCGGGAGCTGGGCCGTACCCAGCCGGACACCCTCATCCATGGGGACTTCCAGCTCCTTCATTAGGCAAGTCGACTGTCGGGTCCAAAGTTGTCGGAACTTTGGCCCGTGGATCCGGCATGCACCGGGCCGAACCTCGGGGAGGCGGTCACATCCTCCGCGAACAGCCCTCCGCGCGGGGAGGGCGCATCCAGTCGGGCAGTGCGGTCATGGCTTCGCCGTAGCGGTGCGTCGGGTCCGGAGGGCGGCGCGCGGCGGGGCTGTCCTACTCGGCCGGCAGACGGAGCATCGGTTCGAAGGCCGTGTCCTCCTCGCCCTCGACCGAAGGGAGGAAACCGTCCGGGACGGTGCGGGCGGCCGTGGTGAGGAGGCGGGCCAGGACCTCGGGCTCGGTGGCCGGGGGGAGGCGGAGGGCGGCGAGGAGGCGGTCGCGGACCTCGGGGTGGTCCGGGTTGTCCTCAAGGTAGTCGGCGTTGAGCGCGGGGGGACGGAAGCCGGCCAGGGCGTCGTGCCAGGAGGGGAGGACGATGGCCAGGGTCAGGGCCTCGGCGAGGGACTCCGCGATGAGGGAAGCCTGGCCCTCGGAATCGGTGTAGAGGACGGGGCGGACGCGGTCGGAGCCGGCCGGGCCGCAAAGGTAGTGGGTGCCTCCCGCGTTGCAGCCGGCCACGGGCTCCACCGGGAGACCGGCCGGCAGGGCGATTGACTCGATGGGGTCGGTCCGCGTGAGGTCGAACTCACCGTCGCAGGCGAGGTACGCCTCGACCTCGGGGTCGGCGCCGATCCGGCGGAGCAGGGCCTCGTCGGAGAGGGCAGCCGGGTTGAGGCCGCGGGCGGCTTCGGGGGTCAGGGGGTGGCCCGCGAGGACGTGGCGGACGGTGGCGAGGGGGACGGGCCGCCCGTAGTCCTCCTCGAAGTGCGCCTGGACGGCATCGGGGGAGCGGTCGGTGAGGAGGCGGAAGAGGTGCCCGGAGCCGTCCGGGTCCGGGCTGCCCGAGGGGAACTCGATGCCCGAGCCGGTGCGCCAGGCGCTGCCGCCGGTCTCCCACCACAGGCAGGCGGTGATCCGCGGGGCGCCGAGGCCCTCGTCGACGAAGGCCGGGTCGTCCAGGAGCGGGCGCAGCGCGGCGGGCACCTCGCCGATGACACCGGGCCAGACCTGTTCGTCGTCCGTGGCGTACGGGCTCATCTCCGACTCGTGGTCGAAGCCGCGGACGAGCACACCGGCCGGGGTGAAGAGGACGGAGTAGTCGTCACCCGAGCCGTTGTCCATCAGGGCCGCCTCCGTCCCAGGTCCCCAGGCGGTGGAGAAGGAGTAGCGGGAGAACCGCGGGTCGCGGCAGATCGCCTGGTCCAGCACGGCCAGCGCGCGCAGGTACGTGCGGAGCTCAGCGGGGTCCGGGAGGAGGGCGGCGGTCGTGTGCACGGTGTCCATGGGCTCATATAAGCGGCCGGCACTGACAACCGGGGCGGCGGTTCGGTCGCACCCGCTCTCTCACTCAGGGAACCAAAAGCCCAGCTCACGCAGGCGGGGCAAGCACACTGCGAGGCATTGCTCCACAGACGCGGCATCGGTTCGCACGAGGACGTCCTCGCGCAACGGAGCTCCACTGGCGACGAAGCTCCAAGGACTGCCCCTCTCTGCCATCCGCTCAGCGTCGGCCTTGAACAGCACCGTTACGCCTTGTTCAGTTGTTCCGGCGACATGTACTGCGGCGTGCCCACCACGCCGTCCGTAGCCGTTAGTTGCGTCGTCGCGTCCACGATCCGGGCGATACCGAAGTCGGTGACGACCGCTCGGTCCCCCACGAGCAGGATCTTCTCGGGTTTCAGGTCCCGGTGGATGACCCCGGTGGCGTGCGCATGGGCCAGTGCCTCGGCCACCTGCACGCAGATCGCGAGTGCGGCCTGCCACTCCAGGCGCCCCGCACGGCGGAGCATCGTGCCCAGCGACTTCCCTGGCAGGAACTCCATCACGATCCAGGGCACTTCTCCGTCCTCGACCACGTCGTGCACGGTGACGATGCCCGCGTGCCGCAGCCGGGCCGCTGCCCGCGCCTCACTCATGGACCGCCGGATCAGCGTCTGACGCGCGGAGTCGGTGAGCTCCGCCGGGAGCAGAACCTCCTTCACCGCGACCTCGCGATCGAGGAGCTCATCGTGCGCCCGCCACACCCGGCCCATACCGCCCTGACCGACCGGTTCAGCCAACCGGTAACGACTGCCTACCGGCATTCCCACCTGTTTCGGCATGTCCCAGAAGCTACCAAGCTCAGCAGGCACGACGGCCGCATCTGAAGATCTGGGGGCGTCAGGATCTGTGCGTGCAGAGGGAGTCGAGTGTGTCGGCGCTGGAGCGTCCGCTACGCTCCTGTGGCCGCCCGATGGGCCACGGGCCGGAAGCGACCTGCCCGGACGGCTACACCCTCCAGGCGCCGGCCGGCAACCCGGACGCACTCATCTGCCGCCGCGCACCGGCCGACGAACCCGCATCACCGGCCGGCCAGAGCGTGCTCGTGGTTGGCGCGCTGGCCATGACCGCGAAGTACCAGAAGATCGGTACCCGCACCGTTTGATACTCATCGCTCAGCTTCCCGTTGCGTATCACTGTCGGCGCTGTCGGCGCTGTCGCTCTCCGCGCTTCCGTGCTCCGCGAGGAACTCTGCAACCCGCTTGTCCTCCGTTCCGCGCCGCGCTATCCGGCGCGCGATCCATGCGGTGCCCCCACCGACGACGAGAACTACCGCAGTGACCAGCACGACGCGGAAGACGGTCGACAGCCCGAAGAGCGACGACAACCCAATTCCGATGAACACGCCGAAGACCAGGCCCACTGAGCCCCACACGATCGTGACGGTGTCGGTCAGCTGCCGTTCCGTGAGGTGTTTGTCGTAGTAGTCACCCCGGATGAGGTAGCGACCACTGGTGCCGCCGGTGCCGCCGGGCATACTCATTGCTCACGCCTCCGTACTCTCGTCCAAGGGCGGTAGTGGCTACCGGCCCCCGCTGCTCCGACTGTGATCAAGAGCAGAATCAGCGTCCTGCCCAACTCCTTGTCTTCCACACCACCGGCACGCAGTGGGTTCACCTGTCGGAGCAGTACGGCAACTGACGGGGCGTCTGCCGACCTACTGTGGATGTGGGCCGTCGACGGCACCTGGGAGCGCGTGTTCACCGCCCTGGTGGCCTAGCGCAAGAGCGGACCCCAAGTCGCTTAGGAAAGCCTGGTGTTCAGTGGGCGACATCAGTGCACACCCCGTTTCTCATCAAGCTTGCGGAGATCCCGGACTACCCCGAATCGGACCGGTCATGGACCACCTGTGCCGAGAAGGGCTTCGGCTTCATCACCCCCGATGACGGCAGCGCGGACGTCTTCGCCCACTGTTCGGCCATCGACTCCGACAGGTTGAGAGCTCTGAATGAGAGCTCCAAGGTGAGTTTCGAGACCACCCAGGGACCAAGGTCCCCCAGGCCGCCAACATCACCGTCGTGTGACCAGCCCGAAGCCATCCGTGGAACGATGCTGGGGCCGGGCCCGCCGGATTCGTCGATGCGGTTCCACGGTTCCGGGCGGCACTGATAGCCGAACACCGCAAGCAGCGGTCCATCCCGGGCCTCGTCGATCGAGCTCATCCGTACCCGCACATCAATGCAGTCCTTGGCCGGCAACTGCGCACCGAAGCGGATCCGACGTGGTCGGCCCCGAGTGCGAGATCACCCAGCGCATCTCGCAGCGCCTCAGCAAGAGGTTCGAACGCCAACGGCCACTGCGGACGGTACTCCACCACGGGAACTGGGCCGCGCTCATCGGGAAACGGCATATCGCCGTACGCTACAAATCGTCCGGGCGACTACACGGACGGCGAGACTATCTCCCGCGTCCCGCCGGGGGCGAGTGCCTCAGCACCCCTGTCCTCATCGCAGTCGTGTCGTCGGCGGTCGCTATCTGGGCGGTGGTCGTACAGGGAGCGAACACAAGGCCCCGCCACCGCCGCGCGCCCAGCTGCGCCGACTTCGGCTTCCCCGTGTCGAGCTGGTGATCGCCGCAACCCGGCTGCTGATCCTCGCGGGCATCGCCATGATGGCCGTCCAGGTGATCGGTCTGTCCTCGGACCTCCGGCAAGCCAACCGGGCGCGTGACCAGCTCTCGGCGCAGGTAGAGCATCTGGGCGGTACGCCGCTGGCTGGGCCGCCCGGCAGCCGCGGTGAGCTGGGTAAGGGAGTGGTGGGCCCGTCTGGGCTCGCAGGGCCGCCGGGCCCAGACGGTAGACCTGCTCCAGCTGTCACAGCGGGGCTCCCGCGCGGGCGGGCAGGTCGAGTCAGGGTGTCAGTGTCTCAGGAAAAGACTCTTTGCTTCTGTCGCCGAGCTTTGTCGTGAAGAGGAGCCTAAAAGACCTCGAACAAAAATTCGCCATTTATCTGCTCTGTCATGGTCCGGTGATTTCCGGAGCCACTCTATTGACTTTCCCGATCTGGGCGCGCCTAATTTGAACCGAACCCACATGGGCCCAATTCGTCCGATCGGAGCATAGGTTGTGATCAATGCAGTGATCAATCGTCGTGTTTTAACCTTGATCGCAGGGGCTGCCCTGGTTGGGGGGCTGGTATTTGCGGCACCGGCCAGTGCCCAAGCGAGCGTCGTTGATGTTGCCTGCGGTCCGCTTGGCACTTCCGACACGGTCACTTTCAGCCCCGGGCTACACTTGTTCGACGCGCCAACCCAATCCCATGGGGGTGCTTCCTACAGCTGTCTTTCGCTCGGCGACCCGACGATCACTGGTGGCAGCTACACCACCCCCACGTCAGGTTCGTACACCGCCTCCTGTTTGGACCCACTGTCCGACAACGCTGGTTACTTCACGATCCCGTGGAACAACGGGAAATCCAGCACCGGCTACTTCACTGTCACCAACAACGTCGTCGCCGGTGAATTCGTTGAGGCTGCTGTCGGGACAATCACCTCGGGCGAGTTCACGGGCGACACCGCCACCGTCGACCACATCTACAGCGCGCCAAACGAACTGGAGTGTCTGTCCCCGTCGGGACTGACAAGTCTGAACGGGTCGATCACGATCCTTCTGACCCCGGTGTAGACGCGGCTCGACAAGACGGCTAGCTCGGCCCAGACAGGTCTGCCCACATGTCGTTTCTGTTGGCGTGAGACCGATTTCTGGCCGCGAGCGCGAAAGTGTCTTCTACTCTGGAATGATGAACCTTATCTAAGGATTCTATCGCTCCAAGTGGAAGGCACTTTCTGTGAGCAAGGTATCGGTTCGTGATGCTGGAAGGGGTGTTTGTTGGTGTGCTAGTGGGCGGGTGGCGGATGCAGTGCCGTGAGCTGGGGTTATTTGTTTTGTGCTGAATAAAGATGAGTTTTCCGCGCATTCGTGGTCGCCCTCTTGGGGCATCTCGCTCTCCTCTGATCTCAACAGGTTGAGGGGAGTTCCGCCCCCGTTTCTCCGGTACGACGTTTTCCCCGCCCGGGTAATGACTTCGCGAAACTTCCGCACCGCCGATCGACACCCCGGACGCGCTCGTCCGCCGCCGAATGCTCGCCTATGGACCCAGGTCACCGGACAGTCAAAGCATTCGCGGCGTGTGGGCACTCTCGCGATGACCGCGAAGTACAGGAAGATCGGAACCCGCACCGTCTGACATGACTGTGCCCCTTCCGCTCCGGCGGCGGGGGCGCGCTTTCGAGTGTCCGGAGCGGTTCAGCGCGGCTGCCGGCCCTGGGTAGTACGCGAGACGAACCCGAGGGACTGCCAGGCGCTGGAGCTGGTAGTGGACGGACGACGTGCTGGACAGGTCCACGGTGTCGCCGATCTCGCGCATCGTCGGGTAGCGCCCGTGCTCAGCGACCGAGTTGCGTAGGCGGCGCAGGATGCGCGCCTGCCGGTCGGTGATGTCCTTCACGGCCGTGCCCCGGTCAGGTCCCGGGCGGCTTCCCGGAGCGCCATCCGCGCGGCCGGGGCGCCCCCGGGTGCCGTCCGCCAGTACGGGTGGGCGGCGATGTGCGCGGACAGCTGCTGGAGTCGCCGCCGGTGCGCGGCCGTCCCCGCCTGCTGGGTGCTGCGGTCCGCGAGCTGCCGGTAGGTGGCGTACCAGTCGGCCTGGGCCCGCAGGAGATCGTGGGGGAAGTGGCACCTCATTCACCGAGTAGAGCACAAGTTCGAATTTTCTTGCACTGCCGTGCTCACTCCCGTACGCGTGTCGCGGTGACGGCGCCGTGCCTGGTGGTGCCCGCCTCGACCTCCACGGTCAGGTGCTCGCAGGTCGTGTACTGCTCGCCATCCGGCGTGCGCGCGGCCCTGCCGGGGCCCGAGTCGCGCAGGGCCGGAGAGACCTGTACGCGCAGCGCCGTCGTGAGCCGCCGGGTCAGCGTGACCTGGCCGTCCGGCAGGCGTACGGCGAGATGCGTGGGCCGCAACGGAGTGCCCGTGTAGCCCACGACCACGGCGTCCACCGTGTCGGCATGCCTGATCGACTCGGCACGCCCGCGCAGATCTTTCGCGCCATTCCAACTGGAACGGCCATATATTGCCTGCCATGTGTGCTGACATCAGCCCGTTCCGGATCGAGATCCCGCAGGCCGATCTCGACGACCTGCACGACCGACTGGCCCGCACCCGGTCGCCGTTCCCGGTGCCCGGTGCCGGCCCGGAGTGGGATCATGGCATCCCGCCGCACTACCTGCAGGAGCTGGCCGGCTACTGGGCGGACGGGTTCGACTGGCGTGCGCACGAGGCTCGGCTGAACGCTTTCCCGCAGTTCATCAGCGAGATCGACGGGCAGACCATCCACTTCCTGCACCTGCGCTCCCCGGAGCCGGGCGCCACTCCACTGCTGCTGAACCACAGCTACCCGACCTCGTTCGTAGAGTTCCTCGAAGCCAGCGGCCCGCTGACCGACCCGCGCGCGCACGGCGGGGACCCGGCCGACGCCTTCCACATCGTCATTCCCTCCCTCCCCGGCTTCGTCTTCTCCAGCCCCCTCTCGGCGCGCGGATGGAACCTGGAACGGACGGCCCTGGCCTTCGGGGAGCTGATGACCCGCCTCGGCTACGAGCGCTTCGGCGTGGAAGGCGGCGACCTCGGGGCCGGAGTGACCGGTCGGGTGGCGACGCTCATGCCCGACCGGGTGCTCGGCGCGCACACCCACGGCGACCGTCTCCAGCTCGGCATGGCGGGCGAGGACCTCCCGGTCCCCGACGGCCTGACCCCGGAAGAACAGGCCGGGCTCGAAGCGGCGCAGCACCGCTGGTCGCAGATGAAGGGCTACAAGGTGCTGCACTCCACCGCACCCAACGCCCTCTCGGCAGGTCTCGCGGACTCGCCGGTCTTCCAGCTGGCGTGGATCGCGGAGAAGTTCGTGCAGTGGGCGAATCCCGCCACGCCGATCAGCCGCGAGAACGTCCTGATCACCGCCAGCCTGTAGTGGTTCACGCGAACCGGGCCAGCGGCCGGCGACTTCTACTGGGAACTCGCGCACGCCGACAACCCCGGCTGGGGCAGTACCAACGGTGTCCCCATGGCGTCCTCGCTGTTCTTCAGTGACCCGCTGGTCCGCAAGGTCCTCGGCCCCGGAGACGGCAGTCCCGTCTTCTTCCGGGAGCACACCGAAGGCGGGCACTTCCCCGCATTCGAAGTCCCCGATCTGTTCGTCGACGACATCCGCGCCTTCTTCCGCACCCTCCGTGCCTGACACCGTCTTTCGCAGCACGCCCTTCCGGTGCGGCGCCGCAGCGACCGGCTCCACCACCTGAGGCGGCGCCCGTCCACGGCCACGGCCCGTCCGAAGATCAGCCAGTGGCAGCGCCGCGCCGTACCCCGGCAAGCAGCCCGAGCGGGCATCGGCTGTCAGTGCCCGGAGCTACGGTGGCCGGACAATCCCAACTCACACAGTCGGGGGTTGCTTGGCCGCCCCGCTCCCGTGATGCAGGAGCGGGGCGGAGCTGCGTTCTGGGGCGAGGCTCTGATGCCTAGGCTGCTTACGTGATTGAGACCATTGCCTTTGACATCGGCGAGACGCTGACCCGTGATGACCGGTACTGGGGGTCATGGGCGGATTGGCTTGGCGTGCCGCGTCACACCGTCAGTGCGCTCGTTGGAGCCGTAACTGTCCAGGGCCGCGACAACGCCGATGCGCTGCGTCTCCTGCGGCCCGGCATCGACATCGCTCAGGAGTACGCGGCCCGTGAGGCTGCTGGCCTTGGTGAGCAGCTGAGCGAGGAGGACCTGTACGAAGACGTACGGTCCGCGTTGTCGGCGCTACGTGAACTCGGTGTCCGCGTCATCGTGGCTGGAAATCAGACGGTGAAGGCCGGGCTGTTGCTTCGTGCTCTGGATCTGCCGGCGGATGTGGTGGCGACGTCTGGGGAGTGGAATGTGGCCAAGCCGGCTCCGGAATTCTTCGCCCACGTGGTCGACGCGGCGCAGACGGCACCAGAGCGGATCCTGTACGTGGGAGATCACCCCGTGAACGATGTCTTCCCGGCGAAGCGGGCAGGTCTGCGAGTTGCGCATCTGCGGCGTGGCCCATGGGGTCATCTGTGGGCCGACGACCCCGGGGTGATGGAAACCGCGGATTGGAGTATCAGCAGCCTTTCCGAACTCGCTGCGCTGGTGGGCGGGTTCGGCGGGTAGGGAGTGAAACGGCTCTACTTGCGACGTGCCAGGCAGAGCCGTTTCTGTATCCGGCACCTCACGGTGGCGGTACCGTTCAGAGTGACGCCCTGAACGGAGCAAGTATGCCCTCCGACACCCCTCTTCAGGTAGGCCGGCGTATCGCGGCCACCCGCCACTCCAGACGCATGACACAGGCTGACCTGGCCCGCGCGGCATTCGTCTCACTGGCCACGGTCAAGGCGATCGAGCGCGGAGCCCGCGCCCCGAGCGATGCCACCCTTGACTCAATCGCAGCAGCTCTCACCGTTGACCCGACACAGCTCGCCACCGGGTACACCGGAACGGAGCGCCGCGTCCACGCTGTGCTGCCTGAACTCTCAGCGATACTGGCCGCCTACGATGTCCCGTTGGATCCGCCAAGCCGGTCAGCTGAGGAACTGCGGGCCGCAGTCGCCGAAGCGGTGAGCTGGCGCCTTGCGGCCCAGTACGCCCGCGTCGCCCAACACATTGCCCCTCTGCTCCGGGACAGCCTGTGCCATCTGCACAGCAGCCCAACACCGGATGCAGCGCGCCTCGTGGTGGCCGCCGCGCGCACCGCCGATGCTGTCGCCTACAAATACGGGGCCCACGACCTGTCGGCACGGCTCGTCGACTTGATGCGATGGGCCGTTGCACAGTCCGACGATGCCCTCCTCGGTGTGTCCGTCGCCTACGTACGCACCGAGACGTTTTTCGTCGCCCGAGCTCACCGGGCCGGGCTGCGCGTCCTGGAGGCCGCCGTCGACATAGCCCCGCCGCCCGTTTGCGCGCGCAGCGGCGCAGCCCGCGGTGCGCTGCACATGCGGGCCGCGGTCATCGCCGGCCGGGCTGGAGAAGCATCTGCGGCGGACACGCATCTGTCTCATGCCCGTGCTCTCGGTGATGAGGTTCGGGAGGACATCTACCAGGGCACGGCGTTCGGGCCGGATTCGGTACGCATCCACGAGGTTTCCGTCGCGGTCAGCTTGGGTGGTGAGTTCGTTTCACGGGCGCTCGACGTCGCCCGTGAATGGAAGCCATCCCTAGCAATCCCTGCCGAGCGCCGCTCCGGCTTCTATATCGAACTTGCGCGCGCCCAACTGTGGTCTGGTCTCGCCGACGACGCGTTCGAGTCTCTGAAAGTGGCCCGGTCTGTGGCACCGCAGCACACACGCGAGCATCCCTGGGCCAAGGAAGATGCCGCCACACTGCGGCGCCTCAAGCGTGCCGACGCAGACAGCCTCACTAACTTCGCCGAATGGATCGGCGCCATCTGACGGCTCCTCCATGCCGGGATACAGGGGCTACAAGTTGTAGCCCCTGTATCCCTTGCTGACGCTCATCATCTGTCTGACCACACGCGATCGGACAGATGAGAGATGCCGTGATGGCGGAACACTCACCGGGCCAGCCGACGCTCATCGAGCGACCAGTCAGCATTGCGCGGCTGCATGGGATGGCCTGCTTCTACTGCGGAGCCGTCGCCCCCGCACTCCGTGCGGCTGGGCACATCACCCTGCCTGGCGGGGATCGCGTGTGGCCGATCGTCAGTTGCGGGATGCACGCACCTCCCATGACTGCTGCGCGGCATACGCAGACCCCGGCCACCGCAGCCACGGCCCCGGGGCACGGCCATCCTGAAGGAGACAGGCTGACATGAACCACGCTACTGGCACCCGCCGACCACCGGTAGACGACCCCCGGCCCGTCGATGTCGAGACGATGAAGACCATCGCGGACCGGCTGCTCGCACAGGAATCGACGCGTACGGCGGACGACCTCCTCACCGAGATCATGATGCTGCGAGGGTTCCTCCAGCTGCTCATCCCGGCGGTCGGTGAGCTGGCCGCCGTGCGGCCGGTGGACGACGTACGGCGGGCTGGCGCGCAGGGCGGGCTTGGCGAGGCGCGGCGTCGTCTGGCCCACACCACCGGGCACACGGTGCCCGTGCTGCTCGCTGAGGCTCAGCGGCTCTCCCGGTCTGTGCTGGCCCTGTGCGCTCACCTGGCCAACCTGGGGGTGGTGGCTCATGCGTGAGGCCATCGCTCCTTGGTCGCCCCCGCAGGGCAACACCGTCGACCTGGTCGCTACGGGCACCTGCTGGGACGCGGTACGCGTTTCGACCCGGTTCGGCCGGGCTGTCATCGATCGCCTCGGTGACCAGTGCGGTGCCGTGATCGCGGACGGATACGGGCAGGTCCTCTACTGGCTCATCAAGCCGGGCTCCGCCGATGCGTGGACCCTGCCGTCGCACATGGTCGGTGTCCTCGGCTCCAGCGCGTACGTGGCAGTGCCTCCGGTGGGACGCACCAGCGGGTCCGGCCTGCACTGGGGCGTCGCGCTGACGCCGCTGTGCTACCTCACCGACACTGATCTGCTGCACACCGCGCTCGAAGCGGAGATCGCTTACGCCTACGGGCCGCGCCCGTGATCTGTGCGAGCTGCGACCGCCCGATCCTGCCCGGTGAGCCATGGCAGGAGTACGAGATCCACAGTGGCACGGGGGCGGTCGCCGCGGTGACCTTCCATGTCCAGTGCCCGGTCCGACGCGTGTATGTGCGCCGGTACCCGGTATGACGTCCCGCTCGTGGTCGAGCGCACCGACCGGCCACGAGCAGGGGCCGACCCCGGCGGAGAGGGCTCTCGGTGAGGGGCGGGGGTGCTCGGCGACGCTGGCGTCGCCCTCCTGCTTCGGGTTCCTCCTGTTCGTCAGCCTCTGGCTCCTGATCTGCGCCTGGCACGACCTCGCCATATGAGGCAGCTCGGCGCGCCCTGATTCACCGATCAACACCATCAGACAACGCAATCCCACGAGGAGGCGTCGGTGACCCTTACGACTCCGCATGGCCCTCGGCCTGGTCGACGGCATCGAGGAGCTGTCCGTGCCGTACGGGGACGTCTGGCTCGGAATCCCCGTGCACTTCACCGGCGGCCAGGCCATACCGTGCCTGCCCCCGCTCACCGGCACCGAGCGCCGACGCCTGGACTCCGCGGCCAGCAGCCTCCGCGACGCCTACACCTCCCTCCCTGCCCTTCCCCCTACCGAGAGGACCGCCCCATGATCAGTGCCACCCGGCTCGGCGCCGCCACGGCCGCCGTCACCGTACTGAGCAACCGAACCGAAGTCACCGACTGGGCCCTGCGCTACTTCGGCCCCTGGTGGAACGCCACTTCGACGGACGTCACCGAGGTATGCGCCGACTCTGTCGTGCTCGCCGACGTCAATCTGGCCGCCCACGAGGAGATCACCCGTCTGGTCCACGACGGCCGGCCCACGGAGGCCGTGGAGTACGCGAAGCATGCCCTGCTGGTGGCGCGCGACGGCGAGGACATCATCGCCACGTCACCTGGGGAGAGGATCGCGTACCGCAGCACACCGGACTCAGGCCGTCTCGTCCTGGCCGGGACCGACGCGCAGCCGCTCGCCCTGGCCGCCGCGCGCCTCGCCGCGAGTCGATCCGCGGCCAGCTCCTGCGGGACGGATGGGCCGTCCTGCACGCCTCCGCCGTTGTACGGCCGGACGACGGCGAAACACTGCTCACCTTCGGCGACAAGGGAGCCGGGAAGACCACCACGGCCCTGCTGCTCGCCTCGCACGGCTGGCAACTCCTCGCCAACGACCGGGTCATGGTCCGGCCCACGGGGGAGCGGGACGTGGTCGTCCTGCCGTGGCCGTCCGCTGCCGCCCTCGGCCTGGGCCTGCTGCACGCGCTCGGCTGGGAGGCCGCCGCGCGGGAGCACCTGCGCAGCGGGGGCACCTTCCACCCGACCCAGCACCAGTCCGTGACCGATGCGCTGCTCGCTGGGAACCACACCCCGCTCTGGGACGCCAAGAATCGGGAGCGGAAGGTGCAGGTGTTCCCGGACCAGTTCCCGGACCTGTTCAACGTCCCCCTGGCCACCCGCGGGCATGCCGCCGGGCTGCTCTTCCCCCAGGTCGACGCCGACGCAGCGCCCGACGTCATCGATGGCACCCGCAGCCTGGGAGCGGCCGACTTCATGTCCGGGGCGACCGAGGACCGGTACCCGGACATCTTCGGCCTGGCCCAGGGCATCGACGGCGGCGGCCGGGAGAGCGCCCGCGCCGAGGTGGCTTCCCGGCTCGCCGAACTGCCACACCGCGCGGTCCGGCTCAGCCACGACATCCCGGCCAGCGCGGCTCTGTTGCACAAGGTCGCCGACGCGATCTGACCTCACCCGCACACCACCCATGGCGACCGATTCGGGTCAGGGTCGCACCCCAGAACGCCCGCCCCGACCGGAGTCCGGAAGACCTGGCCGGGGCGGGTCTCCCACGAGAGAGATACCCAGACATGGCGAAGAGCGACGACAGGCTTTTTGAGCAGATCAGGAACCTCGGGGAGGCATCGAAGGCCGCGCGGGACCAGTCCCTTGCCCCCGAGCTACGGGCGCTCGCGCGCGACGTCGCCGAGAAGGCCATGGACGACCTCAAAAAAGACAAAAAGTAACCCGCTGGAGACCGACACGCGCCTGGTCACAGTCCTCCAACTTCCAACCGCACATGACCGCATCAAAGTGACCGAGAAGGAGACCTCGTCGTGACAACCGCCATCCGCCACGCCAAGCCCCTGTCATCTGCTGTGGACGGTATCCAGTCCGTCGAGTGCGAGCTGACGGGCCGCTGCCAGCTGGAGTGCTCGCACTGCTGCACTCTGTCCGGACCGAAGGTCTCCCACGGCACGATGACCCGCGCCGACTGGGAGAACGTTGTAGAAGACATCGCCGCGGTGGGCATCCCTCCTGTGCAGTTCATCGGCGGTGAATCCACCCTGTCCCCGGCCCTGGTTCCGCTGATCACCCATGCGCTCGGCCAGGACCTGGCCGTGGAGGTGTACTCGGACCTCACACACGTACGCCCCGCCCTCTGGGCTGCGCTGGACCAGGATGGCGTGCGCGTCGCGACCAGCTACTACAGCGACGACCCCGGGCAGCACGACGCGATCACCGGCGGCCGGGGCAGCCACGCCCGCACCCTGGCCAACATCACCGAGGTACTGCGCCGTGGCATCCCGCTACGCGTCGGCCTGGTCGACCTCGGCGACGGGCAGCGCGTCACCGAAGCCGAAGCCCAACTGCGGTCGCTCGGAGTCCAGAACATCAGGGTGGACCAGGTCCGCGCCGTTGGACGCGCGGCATCAGACTCCGCCACCATGCCCAACGTGAGCGAACTGTGCGGGCGGTGCTTCCACGAACGCGTCGCCGTCTCTCCGGACGGTGACGTGTACGGCTGCATCCTGTCCCGGCACCTGCACACCGGAAGCGTACGCACCACCCGCCTCGCTGAGATCCTGTCCGGCCCGCGCTGGGCCGAGGCCCGGTCAGCTGTCCCGTACGTGACGACGAATGCGTGCCCGCCCAACGACGGCGGGGATTGCAGCCCCGCCAGCACCCCGGCCTGCAACCCCAAGTACTAGGAGACGCCGGTGAACTGGCAGCCCCACGCCGAAGCCCTCGCGGCCGGCTCCACCCCCACAGGGTCACGGTGGCGCGCTCCGGTTGCGCTGCTCCCGCGCCACCTGTTCGTCCCCCGCTGGTGGGCAGGCGGGGACGGCTGGTCGCTGCGCACCGGGGCGGACGATGAAGAAGCCTGGCTGGCCGCCGCGTACGCCGACAACTCACTCGTCACCCGAGTGGGCAGCGCGCACGCGGACCACGCGAAGCGCAGGGACCGGCCGGCAGGCAGACCGACGTCGTCAGCGACGCTGCCGAGTCTGCTGGTGCGGATGTTCCAGCACACCCGGCTCGGCGACGGACACACCCTGCTGGATGTCGGCACCGGGTCGGGGTACGGCACCGCGCTGGCCTGCGTGCGTCTGGGGGAGCACCGGGTCACCAGCATCGACGTGGACCCCTACCTGACCGAAGCAGCCGCCCAGCGGCTCACCCAGGTCGGACTGGGCCCCCAGCTCCACACCCTCGACGCGAGCGGTGAACTGCCAGGGCGCTACGACCGCATCGTGGCCACGGTCGGGATCCGGCCCGTCCCCGCCAGCTGGCTGACGGCACTCAGGCCCGGCGGGCGGCTGGTGACCACCATCGCCGGGACCACACTCATCGTCACCGCGGACAAACAACCGGACGGCACCGCCCTGGGGCGAGTCGAATGGGACCGGGCCGGGTTCATGCACGCCCGCCGCAGTGCCGACTACCCGCCTCTGCCCAATGGTCCGGTAGAAGCTGCCCGCACCGGGGAAGGGGAGTTCGTCACAGCCGGTAGGTATCCAGTGGTCGACGTGGAGCAGGCATGGGACCTGTCGTCCATGCTCGGCATCGAGGTGCCCGGCATCGTCTACGGATACGAGGAGACCGGGCGGCAGTGCACAACGTGGCTCGCCCACCCGGACGGGTCATGGGCCCGTGCCACCAGCGAGGAGGGGAGCTATCCGGTCGTTCACCAGAGTGGTCCGCGCCACCTGTGGGACGTCCTGGACGAGATCCGCTCGTACTGGCTCCAGCACGGCGAACTGCCCGTACGCGGGGCCCATGTGCTGATCACGCCAGACGGGCGGACACGGCTCGCCCGAGGAGCCTGGCGCGCCACCCTCTGACCTTCACATCCTGCGTGACGACTCCCCCGGGGAGGCGGCCTGCGCCCTGCTGAACTGTCAGTTCCATGTTGGGGCTCGCCGCCGCGCAGCCGAGGAACTGCGTGGCGTCACGGCACCGGGCGGCTGGTGTCTGAGAGGTTCGCGCGACCAGCGGGATTGTTTCGCAGGTCCACGATTCGCCTGAACTTGCCGACCGAGCGTTCCAGCGTCTCCGGATCGACCACCTCTACCCCGGCCGACACTCCGATGGAGTCCTTGATGCCCGCGGCGACCGAGCGGGCCGCCGCCTCCCGCACCCCGGGCGCGCAGTCCGGCCTGGCCTCGACCCGTACGGTCAGGGCGTCCATCCGGCCCTCCCGGGTGAGGTGCAGCTGGAAGTGCGGGGCGAGGCCGGGGGTGCGCAGGACGATCTCCTCCACCTGGGTGGGGAAGAGGTTCACGCCGCGCACGATGACCAGGTCGTCGCTGCGCCCGGTGATCCGCTCCATCCGCCGGAACACCCTGGCGGTGCCGGGCAGCAGCCGGGTCAGATCCCTGGTCCGGTAGCGGATCACCGGCATGGCCTCCTTGGTGAGCGAGGTGAAGACCAACTCCCCTTCCTCACCGTCCGGCAGAACCTCCCCGGCGAGCGGATCGACCACTTCTGGGTAGAAGTGGTCCTCCCATACCGTGAGGCCGTCCTTGGTCTCCACGCACTCCTGGGCCACCCCGGGCCCCATGACCTCGGAGAGCCCGTAGATGTCGACGGCGTCGATCGCGAACCGCTCCTCGATCTCGTGCCGCATCTCCTCGGTCCACGGTTCGGCTCCGAAGATGCCGGCCCGCAGGGATGTGGTCCGGGGGTCGATGCCCTGGCGTTCGAACTCGTCCAGCAGCGTGAGCATGTAGGTCGGTGTCACCATGATGATCTCGGGGTGGAAGTCCTGGATCAGCTGGACCTGCCTGGCCGTCATCCCGCCGGACGCGGGGATCACTGTGCAGCCGAGGCGTTCGGCGCCGTAGTGGGCTCCGAGGCCGCCGGTGAACAGGCCGTATCCGTAAGCGACATGGACCTTGTCGCCGGGCCTGCCGCCCGCGGCGCGGATGGATCTGGCCACCACGTCCGCCCAGGTGGAGAGGTCGCGCTCGGTGTAGCCGACGACGGTCGGGCGTCCCGTCGTACCGCTGGACGCGTGGATGCGCCGTACGTCGGACTGCGGGACCGCGAACATCCCGAACGGGTACTGGTCGCGGAGATCGGCCTTGACCGTGAACGGGAATCGGGCCAGGTCGGCGAGGGTGCGGCAGTTCTCGGGGCGCAGCCCGGCTTTGTCGAAGGACTTGCGGTAGAACGGCACGTTCTCGTACGCGTGCCGGAGCGTCGCGCGCAGCCGATCGGTCTGCAGGGCTACGAGCTCGTCACGGCTGAGGCGTTCCGCGGCGTCCAGCAGGGCTGTCATGTGGTCACTCCCGTCCCGACCGGCAACCTGCCGACCGATCATTCGGTCGACCTGTGTCTGATCAGTAATTCAGGAGCGGGCCGGACCGTCAAGACCCGTGAGCCGGGAGGGCTGCGACGCGGCGGAGGAACCCGGTGGCGGTGACGTGTCGCGTACCGATCCGGGGCGTGTCGGGCATGCCACCGATCCGCTGTCACCGGTCTGTATGCTCCGCCGTCGATGCCGACGCAGCCAGTGACCTGGTGAGATCGTCGATGAAGGCGTGGACGTCGCCCAGCTGCCAGAGGCCGCCCGCCGGACGGTCCAGGAGCAGCCTGCCGTGCACCGACGACCAGATCGATACGGCAGCCGCCTCCGGGGTCTGGGCGAGCCGCACCCCGGCGTCCGCCAGCCGGCCGACCGCCGTGCGCCAGCGGGACGCGATGCCGGCCGGCCCTTCGTCCTCGGGGCCGGAACCGTTGAACATCACCCGGAAGCTCATCGGGTTCTCCTCGGCGAACCGGGCGTACGCGTGCGCCAGGGCCGCCAGCCGCGCGGCCGGGGAGTGTGCGGCAGCCGCTCCGTCCGCCCGGTCCAGCTCCGCCCGCAGCTCGCCGAAGAGCCGGCCGAGTGCGGCACGGACGAGTTCGTCCTTGCCCGTGAAGTGCCGGTAGATCGCGGGCGCGGTGATACCCGCCTCGCGCGCCACCTCCCGCAGCGACAGCGGAACCGGACGCATCCGCTGCTCGTCGGCGATGAGCCGCAGCATCGCCTCGATGATCTCCGTGCGCAGCCTCTCGCCCTCGCCGCGTGCGTTGCGCGGCCGCTGTACGGGACTCGGTGGCGCGGCCACCGGCCGCGGCTCGGAGTGTCTGGGCATCTGCCAAGCCTGACACAGGCCATGTCAGTGGTCGCCGGAGCGCCGGCCCAGGGCACGTAAGCGGTCGCCCGAGCGCCGGCCCGGGGCACGTAGGTGGTTGCCGGAGCGCCAACCCTGGGCACGTAGGCGGTCGCCCGAGTGGCAACTTCCCTGCTGGTGTGCGGGGTGGGATTGGCCGGGTAGGTAAACAGGTGTAAATTTCCGGAAGTTCACTTCACCGTGGTGTGCGGCGCTGCGCCGCCCACCGTGACCATCGGAGCGGCCATGCGTGTCACCACCGAAGAAGAGGGCGGGCGCCTCGGCGCCGTACGGCACGGGGCCCTCGTATGAGCGTTCCGCGCCGGGTCGTGGTCGTCGGCGCGTCCGCGGCGGGTCTCGCCGCGGCGGAGGGGCTGCGCCGCTCCGGATACGAGGGCGGGCTCGTCCTCGTGGGCGAGGAGGGGCACCTTCCGTACGACAGGCCGCCGCTCTCCAAGCAGTTGCTCGCCGGTGAGTGGGGTGCCGAGCGGGTGCGGCTCCGCACCGAGGAGGCGCTGGCCGAGCTGGACATCGGGCTGCGCTCCGGCACCCGGGCGCTGGCCCTCGACCCGGCCGCCCGTGAGATAGGCACCGACGGCGGGACCATCGGCTATGACGCGCTCGTCATCGCGACCGGAGTGCGGCCCCGGGTGCTGCCGGGCACGGAAGGCGTCGCGGGCGTCCATGTGCTGCGCACACTGGACGACGCGACCGCGCTGCGTGAGTCGCTCTCCGGCCGTCCGCATCTGGTGATCGTCGGTGGTGGTTTCATCGGCGCCGAGGCCGCCGCCGTCGCGCGGGAGGCCGGTTGCGAGGTCACGCTGGTGACCGATGGGGCGGTGCCGCTCGCCGACGCGGTCGGCCACGCCATCGGGAGCATGCTGACCGAACTGCACCAGGAGAACGGCGTGCGGACCGTGACAGGCGCCCTCGTCGAGAGCGTCGTCACCGAGGGCGGCCGGGCGACGGGCGTACGCCTCTCCGACGGCCGCACCCTCGCGGCGGACGCCGTACTCGTCGGCATAGGTGCGCGGCCCAACACCGAATGGCTCGCCGGAAGCGGGCTGCGGCTCGGCAACGGTGTCGAGTGCGACGCCACCCTGCGCGCCGCCGACCACATCTGGGCGGCCGGGGACGTGGCGTCCTGGCCCGACCTGGTGACCGGTGAGCGGCTGCGGATCGAGCACCGCACCAACGCCTCCGAACAGGGCCTCGCTGTCGCCCGCAACATCCTCGCCGGGGAGGCGGCCACCGCCTTCACCACCGTGCCGTATGTCTGGTCCGACCAGTACGGTCTCAAGATCCAGATGTACGGCAGGACCCGGAGCGCGGATCTGGTGCACATCGTCGAAGGCAGCCTCGCCGAACGGAAGTTCACCGCGCTGCTTGCCCGCGGCGGACAGGTCTGCGGTGCGGTCGGTGTGAACATGGTCCGTCCGCTGCGAGCCCTGCGGCCCCTGGTCGCGGCCCGTACACCATGGGCGGAGGCGCTGGTCGCACAGGGCGCCGGGGCCGTCTGATATCCGCTGCCGGGGGTGGCACATCGCCCCCGGCGGCAGACGCGAGGCCGGCCTCGCCTCGGCGGGGTGCCGGGCCGACTTCTCCCTTCACCCGTGCTCCCGGCCCGTCACGCTCCCGCACCGGCCGGCCGGGGGAGCGATGACCAGCGCCAGGAGCGCGCCGACGGCGCAGACCGCGCCGATCGCCATCCACAGCGGGTCGTACGAGCCGAAGGTGTCGCGCGCCACCCCGCCGAGGAACGCGGCCAGCCCGGCGCCCAGTTGGTGTGCGGCGGCCACCCAGCCGAACACGATCGCGCTGTCCGCTCCGTACAACTCACGGCAGAGCGCCAGAGTCGGCGGCACGGTGGCCACGTCGAGCAGTCCGAAGACCACCACGAAGGCGACCATCGGCGGCCGTACGGTGGCGGACATCAGCACCGGCAGGCAGAGCAGCGACACCCCGCGCAGCGCGTAGTACACCGCGAGGAGTCTGCGCGGGTCCAGACGGTCCGTCAGCCAGCCGGAGAGGACCGTGCCCCCGACATTGAAGACCCCGACGAGCGCCAGCAGCGAGGAGGCGGTGGTCGCCGGCATCCCGTGGTCGTGGGCGGCCGGGGTGAAGTGCGTCCACATCACGCCGTTCGTGGAGGCCCCGCAGATCGCGAAGGTGGCCGCGAGCAGCCAGAACGCGCCGCCCCGCGCCACCGATCCCAGGACCCGCACGGTCCGGACGGCCGCGTCCGGCGGGGGCGCCGGCTTCGGGGCGAACCGCCGTGCCCCGTAGGCCCGTACGCCCATGTCGGCGGGGTGGTCGCGCAGCAGCACCAGCGCCAGGGGCAGCGCGGCGCACGCGACCAGCGCCAGCAGCACCGCGGCCGACCGCCACCCGTGCCGCGCGACGATCCACGAGAGGACCGGCAGGAAGGCGAACTGCCCGAAGACCCCGGCGGCCGTGAGCACCCCGCTGGCCAGCCCGCGCCGCCGGAGGAACCAGCGCTGGGTGACGGTCGCCGCGAAGGTCAGCGCCATCGCGCCGGAACCGAGCCCGATCAGCACGCCCCAGGTCGTCACGTACTGCCAGGGCGCGCTCATCGCCGTACTGAGCAGGGCGCCCACAGCGACGGCGGCCAGCGCCCCACCCACCACCCGGCGCATCCCGAACCGGTCCATCAGGGCGGCCGAGAACGGCGCGACGACCCCGTACACCACCATGTTGACCGAGGCCGTGAGTCCGATCGACCCGTGCGACCAGCCGAACTCCCGGTGCAGCGGCTCCGTGAACAGGCCCGCCATGGTCGTGAACGCGCCAGCGGCGATGATCGCCAGCGCCGCGACGGCCGCGACCGGCCAGGAGGGATGGACCCGCCTGCGCCTCGTCGGGCCGCCCGTGTACGTCGTTGTGTCGTCAGCCATGCACCGAGCCTGCGCCCCTGCCAGGAACCGGACGAGTGGCGAGACGGACATGATGTGCAAGGATCTCGCCATGACTCTCTTCGGCGACGGAGCAGGCCCCGGCGGGCGCCACCGGGTGGCCGTCCTGGTGCGCCACGGGCTGCTGCCCATGGAACTCGGCATCGTCCACCGGCTGTTCAGGGACGCCAGGTCGGCGTCGGGCGAGCCGCTGTACACCGTCCTGACCTGCACGGTCGAGCCGGGCGAAATCCGGACCGAGGCCGATGTGACCGTCAACGTCACCCTCGGCCCCGAACTGCTCACCGAGGCGGACACCGTGGTCGTCCCCGCGTCGGACGAGGACTACGTACCGCGTGCGGCCCCGTGTCTGCCGCCCGCGCTCGCCGACGCCTTCGCGCGGATCCGCCCGGGGACCCGTCTCGCCTCGATCTGCACCGGCTCCTTCGTGCTGGCGGCGGCCGGATTCCTGGACGGCAGACGCGCCACCACGCACTGGCGGTCGGCCGCCGACCTCAAGCGGCTCCATCCGGCGGTGGACGTCGACCCCGGTGTGCTCTACACCGACGACCGGGGCGTCCTCACCTCGGCCGGAGTGGCCTCGGGGATCGACCTCTGCCTGCACATGATCCGCAGCGACCACGGCGCCGCCGTCGCCAACGCGGTGGCCCGCGCCACGGTGGTCCCGCCGCACCGCGAGGGCGGCCAGGCGCAGTTCGTCCCCAGCCCGGTCCCGGCCCCCGCACCGCTCTCGACCGGGGCGGCGCGCGCCTGGGCGCTGGAACATCTGGGGGAGCGCATCACCCTGGAGGAGCTGGCGGCCCGCGCGGCGATGAGCACCCGCACCTTCTCCCGCCGCTTCTGCGAAGAGGCAGGACTCACCCCCGTGCAGTGGCTCATCCAGCGCCGGGTCGACCTGGCCAGACAGCTCCTGGAGGAGACCGACCTGCCGGTCGACCGGGTGGCGGCGGACGCCGGGTTCGGGACCGCGGCCTCCTTCCGCAACCATCTGCACGAGGCGCTCGGAGTCTCGCCGAGCGCCTACCGTGCGACGTTCCGCGGGCCCGGCCGGCCCGCCAGCCCCGGCGGGCCCCAGGGGCCCGGCCGGCCGGACCCCGCGGTTCAGTCGGCGGCGGCCGCCACCCCGCGCGCCCAGCGGTAGTCCGCCTTGCCGCTCGGCGAGCGCTGTATCCGCGGTGCTATCACCAGTTGCCTGGGCACCTTGTAACCGGCGATCCTGCTGCGGCAGTGCGCCTGGATGTCGTCGAGGCTGGGCTCGTCCGCACCCGCGCGGACCTGCACCACCGCCGCCACATGGTTGCCCCAGCGGGCGTCAGGCACCCCGGCGACGAGAGCGTCGTACACATCGGGGTGGGACTTGAGCGCCTGCTCGACCTCCTCCGGATACACCTTCTCGCCCCCGGTGTTGATGCACTGCGAGCCGCGTCCCAGTACGGTGACGATGCCCTCCTCGTCGACGGTCGCCATGTCACCGAGCAGCACCCACCGCTCGCCCCCGGCCAGGAAGAAGGTCTCGGCCGTCTTCTCCGGGTCGTTGTAGTAGCCGAGCGGGACATGCCCGCGCTGCGCGATCCGGCCCACCTCGCCGACGGCCACCGGCCGGTGGGTGGCCGGATCGACCACGGCGGTACGGGAGTTCATCCGCAGCCTGAAGCCCTTGTCGGGGCCCGAGTCGGGGGTCGCCGTGCCGTTGAACCCGGACTCCGACGAGCCGAAGTTGTTCAGCAGCATCGCCGTCGGCACCAGCTCCTGGAACTGCGCGCGCACCGTCTCCGACATGATGGCCCCCGAGCTGGAGACGCTGAACAGCGAGGAGCAGTCGGTGCCGCTGAGCGGACCGCCGAGCGCGTCGATCAGCGGACGCAGCATGGCGTCGCCGACCAGCGAGACACTGGTGACCTTCTCCTTCTCGATGGTGCGCAGTACCTCATCGGGGACGAACTTCCGGTGGATCACCACCCGCTGGCCGAAGTTGAAGGCGATGAAGGCGGTCAGCGTGGACGTGCCGTGCATCAGCGGGGGAGTGGGGAAGAAGGTGATCCCGTCGCCTCCCGCGGCCACCCGCTCGGCCAGCTCCTCGGGTGCGCCGACCGGGTCGCCGGTCGGCGCACCGCCGCCGAGACCCGAGAAGAACAGGTCCTCCGCACGCCACATCACACCCTTGGGCATGCCGGTGGTGCCCCCGGTGTAGATGATGAACTGGTCATCGGCCGACCGGGGTCCGAAGCCGCGCTCCGGTGAACCCGCCGCCTCCGCGTCGGCGTAGCGGACCGGCCGCACACCGGGCTCCGGCGCGCCCTCGGGCGGCTCGCCGACCCGTATCAGATGGCGCAGCTTCTCCGTCTTCGGCAGCGCAGCCGCGACCCGCTCCGTGAACTCACCGTCGAAGACCAGCGCTGCCAGATCGGCGTCCCGGTAGAGATAGACCAACTCCTCTTCCACATAACGGTAGTTGACATTGACCGGCACGACGCGGGCCTTGAGGCAGGCCAGTACGGTCTGCAGATACTCCACCCCGTTGTAGAGGTGCAGCCCCAGATGCTCGCCGGGGCGGATGCCGCTGTCGGTCAGATGGTGCGCGATGCGGTTGGCCGCGGCGTCCAGTGCCGCATAGGTGAGCCTGCGCTCCGCGCCCGTACCGGGATGGTCGATGAACACGAGCGCCTCGCGGTCCGGGACCGCGTCGACGACGGACTCGAACAGGTCGGCAAGGTTGTACTCCACCACATCTCCTGACGCCGGCGTCCAGTGACCCGGCGTCATTACAGCGCCGCGCGCGGAAAGTGGGAAGGCCCCCCGCGAGAAAATCTGACTGAGTGTCAGAAAACTATTGAACTGCGACCCCGCCTCCTGCAACCTGTCTACGCGCCGCTCACCGGTCCGGCACAGATCCGCGGAGCCGCGCCCAGGTCTTGGGACGCTTGAGACGGGAGGACGGTCATGGGTGGTACGGAACACCTCACCGTGCGGCGTGAGGGCGCCACACTGGTACTCACTCTGAACAGGCCGGAGGCGAAGAACGCGCTCTCGCTGCCGATGCTGGTCGGGCTCCACGACGGCTGGCTGGCGGCCGACGAGGACGACGGGATCCGCTCGGTGGTACTCACCGGAGCCGGCGGCGCGTTCTGCGCGGGCATGGATCTGAAAGCCCTGGCGGGCGCGGGGATGGAGGGCGAGCAGTACCGCGACCGGCTCAAGGCCGACCCCGATCTGCACTGGAAGGCGATGCTGCGCCACCACCGGCCCCGCAAACCGGTGATCGCGGCCGTCGAGGGGTACTGCGTCGCAGGAGGCACCGAGATCCTCCAGGGCACCGACATCCGGGTCGCCGCCGAGAGCGCCACCTTCGGCCTCTTCGAAGTCAGGCGCGGCCTGTTCCCGATCGGCGGCTCCACCGTGCGCCTGCAGCGCCAGATCCCCCGCACCCACGCCCTGGAGATGCTGCTCACCGGCCGCCCGTACACCGCGGCCGAAGCAGCGTCCATCGGGCTTGTCGGCCACGTCGTGCCCGACGGGACCGCGCTGGAGAAAGCCCTGGAGATCGCCGGGCGGATCAACGAGTGCGGACCGCTCGCCGTCGAAGCCGTCAAGGCATCGGTCTACGAGACGGCCGAACTGACCGAGACCGAGGGGCTGAAGGCCGAACTGGCCCGCGGCTGGCCCGTCTTCGACACCGCGGACGCCAAGGAGGGCTCACGCGCCTTCGCGGAGAAGCGCCCGCCGGTCTACCGCAGGGCCTGACCGCGCCCCGCACCCCGCGCCCTCCTCCACCGGTTCCCCTTCCGTCGCTCCGGCACCCGCCGGACGAGCACCCCGAGCCCCGCGCGCAGCGGAGAATTTGGAGCCCACCCATGACAGCCGCTCCCTCACCGGAGGTGCTCCGCGCCCCCCTCGTCGTCGAGTTCCCCTTCACCCGCTCCCTCGGGCCCGTACAGAGCGCCTTCCTCACCGGGCTGCGCGAGCGCACCGTACTGGGGGTGCGGACCGGCGACGGCAAGGTCCTCGTCCCCCCGGTCGAGTACGACCCCGTCACCGCCGACGAGATACGCGACCTGGTCGAGGTCGCCCCCACCGGAACGGTCACCACCTGGGCCTGGAACGAGTCCCCGCGCCGCGGCCAGCCGCTCACCACCCCGTTCGCCTGGGTACTGGTGAAACTCGACGGCGCCGACACCGCCCTGCTGCACGCCCTCGACGCCCCGGGACCCGACGCCGTCCACTCCGGACAGCGCGTACGCATCCGCTGGGCCGCCGAACGCACCGGGGCCATCACGGACATCGCCTGCTTCGAACCGTACGAGAACGGGGACGGAACCACCGGTGCCGCGCCGGCCGCGCACAGCGGACTGTTCGACGACCAGGTCACCGGCATCACCGCCCCCGCACGCCTCGACTACACCTACAGCCCCGGCCGCGCGCAGAGCGACTACATCAACGCGCTCGCCGACCGGAAGACCGTCGGCGAGCGCTGCCCCTCCTGCGCCAAGGTCTACGTACCGCCGCGCGGCGCCTGCCCCACCTGCGGCGTCGCGACGACCGACCGGGTCGAGGTGGGCCCGGCCGGCACCCTCACCACGTACTGCATCGTCAACATCAAGGCCCGCGGCCTGGACATCGAAGTGCCCTACGTCTACGGACATATCGCTCTGGACGGCGCGGGCCTCGCTCTGCACGGCCGGATCGGCGGCATCCCGTACGACCAGGTGCGGATGGGACTGCGCGTCGAACCGGTCTGGACCGAGGGCGCCCGCTTCCCCGACCACTACCGGCCCACCGGTGAGCCCGACGCCGACTACGACACCTACAAGGAGCTGATCTGATGCGGGACGTCGCGATCGTTGCCTTCGCGCAGAGCGACCACCGGCGGCGCACCGACGAGCGCTCCGAGGTCGAGATGGTGATGCCGGTCCTGCACCGGGTGCTCGAACAGACCGGGCTGAAGACCAGCGACATCGGCTTCACCTGCTCCGGGTCGAGCGACTACCTCGCCGGCCGGGCCTTCTCCTTCACCATGACCCTCGACGGGGTCGGGGCCTGGCCCCCGATCTCCGAGTCCCATGTGGAGATGGACGGGGCCTGGGCCCTGTACGAGGCATGGGTGAAGCTGCTGACCGGCGAGGCGGACACCGCGCTCGTCTACTCCTACGGCAAGTCCTCGCCCGGTTCCGTACGGGACGTGCTGACCCGGCAGCTCGACCCCTACTACGTGGCCCCGCTCTGGCCCGACTCCGTCGCACTCGCCGCGCTCCAGGCGCAGGCCCTGATCGACGCGGGCGAGACCGACGAGCCCGCCCTCGCCGGAGTCGCCGCCCGCAGCCGCGGGGACGCGGCAGACAACCCGCACGCCCAACTGCCCGGTGCCAGGCCGCAGGGCGGCTATCTGGTGCGGCCCCTGCGCACCGGCGACTGCCCGCCCATCGGGGACGGCGCGGCGGCCGTCGTGCTCGCCGCGGGCGACCGGGCGCGTGAGCTGTGCGAGCGCCCCGCCTGGATCCGGGGCATGGACCACCGCATCGAGGCCCACAGCCTGGGCGTCCGCGACCTCACCGACTCGCCGTCCGCCCGGCTCGCCGCCGAACGGGCCGGGGCCTTCGAGCGCCCCGTCGACACCGCCGAACTGCACGCGCCCTTCACCTCCCAGGAGGTCGTCCTGCGCAAGGCCCTGCGGCTCGGCGACGGCGTACGGGTCAACCCGTCCGGCGGTGCGCTCGCCGCCAACCCCGTCATGGCGGCCGGGCTCATCAGGCTCGGCGAGGCCGCCGCCCGGATCCAGCGCGGCGAGTCCGACCGCGCGCTCGCCCATGCGACCTCCGGCCCGTGCCTGCAACAGAATCTGGTCGCCGTCCTCGAAGGAGAGGCCCAGTGAGTAACCAGCCAGCGAACACCCGGCGCGCGACCCACAAGGAACCGGTGGCCGTCGTCGGGATCGGCCAGACCCACCATGTCGCCGCCCGGCACGACCTCTCCATCGCCGGACTCGTCCGCGAGGCGGCCGGTCGCGCCCTGAGCGACGCCGAACTGACCTGGGCGGACATCGACGCCGTCGTCATCGGCAAGGCCCCGGACTTCTTCGAGGGCGTGATGATGCCCGAGCTCTACCTGGCCGACGCGCTGGGAGCCGTGGGCAAACCCATGATGCGCGTGCACACCGCGGGCTCGGTCGGCGGATCGACCGCGCTGGTGGCATCCAACCTGGTCGCTTCCCGGGTGCACAGGACGGTCCTCACACTCGCCTTCGAGAAACAGTCCGAGTCCAACGCGATGTGGGGCCTCTCCCTGCCCGTGCCGTTCCAGCAGCCCCTGCTCGCCGGGGCCGGCGGGTTCTTCGCCCCGCATGTGCGTGCCTATATGCGCAGGTCCGGGGCGCCCGACACGGTCGGCTCGCTCGTCGCGTACAAGGACCGCCGCAACGCGCTGAAGAACCCCTACGCCCATCTCCACGAGAAGGACATCACCCTGGAGAAGGTGCAGTCGTCCCCCATGCTGTGGGACCCCGTCCGCTACTCCGAGACCTGTCCCTCGTCGGACGGGGCGTGCGCGATGATCCTCACCGACCGTGCGGGGGCGGCCCGTTCGCCCCGGCCGCCCGCCTGGATGCACGGCGGGGCGATGCGCAGCGAGCCCACCCTCTTCGCCGGCAAGGACTTCGTCTCCCCGCAGGCCGGCAAGGACTGCGCCGCCGACGTCTACCGGCAGGCGGGGATCACCGACCCGCGCCGGGAGATCGACGCCGTCGAGATGTACGTCCCGTTCTCCTGGTACGAGCCGATGTGGCTGGAGAACCTGGGCTTCGCGGCCGAGGGCGAGGGCTGGAAGCTCACCGAGTCCGGCGTCACCGAGCTGGACGGCGACCTGCCGGTGAACCCGTCGGGCGGGGTGCTCTCCACCAACCCCATCGGCGCATCCGGCATGATCCGGTTCGCGGAGGCCGCGCTCCAGGTGCGCGGCGCGGCAGGGGAGCACCAGGTGGACGGCGCCCGCAAGGCGCTCGGGCACGCCTACGGCGGCGGCTCCCAGTTCTTCTCCATGTGGCTGGTGGGCTCCGAACCACCGGCCGCCTGACCCGCCGTCCGGCTGACCGGCCCGTCCGTGGTCCGTACGGACCGCCGGGCCGGCCACGGACGGCGGACCGGGAGGAACACGGGGGGTGCCCGCCGGTCCACGCTGTGCTTCCGCACGGCGGGTGCCAGGGCGATCAGGACGGGCCCCCGCGGGCCCGGCCCCGGCTTCGGCGGACGGCCGGAGCCACGTACCATGGCTGCATGTCCTTCCTCCGCCGCCGCAGCGCCGCCACTCCCGCGGGCCCGGACTTCGACGTCCTGGCCATGGACCCGGGTGACTGGCCCGGCAACCTCGGCGCCGGTCTCCTCCCCGCCCCGGACGGCTCCTGCCAGGGCGTCTTCCTGCGGTACGACCTGTTCGGCGGCCGCGGCCCCGCGATGATCATCGGTAATCTGCCGGAGGGCTCGCCCGCCCGCGAGGTCGCCGATGGCCAGATCCCCTTCGAGGTGGCGCAGCTGCTGGCGGCCCTGGAGAACGACGAGCCCATCGAGGTGCTCGACAGCGAGGACATGCCGGTGATGCAGGGGGACAACCTCCTCATCGTGCATCGGCTGAAGCTCTCGGAGAGCCGTATCTCCTGCGTCCAGTTCGACCGCAGCGACAAGGTCCTGGTCACCATCGCCAGCTGGGACCGGCCGATCACGGACGATCTGTACGCCCTTCTGAAGCCGCTGCCCGCGGAGATGTTCCAGCAGGGCTGAGCCCCCCCCTGGCATCCGGCCGACGGCCCTCGTCCGCCGGAGAGAGCCGGACGACCCGCACCGCCAGAGCCTGGTAGCCACGCCCTTCGCGCTGGTCATCGGCCATGCCAGTGGTCTGGACAACTGTTTCAACAGCCGCCCTGTGCGGCGCTCTTGACGTGCCATCACCTCAGGTCAGAGAGTGCGCCCATACCGTTCGAGAGATCACCACGGCGCAACTCCCGGCAAGAAGGGCCGTCATGACGTCCAAGCAGAGGATCAGACTCGCGCTCGCACTGACCACCGCGAGCACCTTCGGCCTCGCCCTGCTCTCCCCGGTGGCGCAGGCGGCCCCCGGCGGCACCCGCCCGGAGTGCCCCCGCACCCTCGACTGCGCGTGGGCCCCCGCCGCCTACCAGCAGACCGGTGATCCCGCCGACAAGGAGACGTACGGCAACTACGACACCGCGGACCGCCCGCACACCGGGAAGATCAAGTACATCGTCCTGCACGACACCGAGGAAACCTTCGACAGGACGCTGCAGATCTTCCAGGACCCGCACAACCAGACGTCCGCGCACTATGTGGTCCGCTCCGGCGACGGCCATGTGGCGCAGATGGTCAAGGACAAGGACATCGCCTGGCAGGCCGGCAACTGGTACATCAACCAGCAGTCCATCGGGATCGAACAGGAGGGCGTCGCGACCGAGGGCTCCCAGTGGTTCACCCCGGCGATGTACCGCTCGACGGCGCGTCTCGTACGCTATCTCGCGGCCAAGTACGACATCCCGCTGGACCGCCAGCACATCATCGGCCACGACAACGTCCCGCCCACCAGCACCTCGGGCACCGCGGCCATGCACTGGGACCCGGGAACGTACTGGGACTGGGACTACTTCATGAAGCTGGTGGGCCGGCCCACCGTCCCCACCGCCTCGCCGCGCAGCCAACTCGTCACCGTGAGCCCGGTGTTCAAGGAGAACATCCAGAAGTTCCGGGACTGCGAGAAGAACATCGACCTCCCCGCGCAGCCGTCGAGCGCGGTGCCGCTCCACACCGCGCCCTCCACCGGCTCACCACTCTTCTCCGACCCGGCGCTGCACACCGACGGCAAGCCCGGCACCAACTGCGTCGCCGACTGGGGCAGCAAGATCAGTGCATCGCAGCAGGCCGTCGTCGCCGGGCACGCACCCGGCTGGACCGCGATCTGGTGGTACGGGCAGAAGGCCTGGTTCCAGAGCCCCGCGCACACCAGGACCACCGTACCGACCTCCGGATATCTGGTGCGGCCCAAGGCCGGCCGGACCGACGTGCCGGTGTACGGGGTGGCCTACCCGGAGAAGGGCGAGTACCCGGCGGACTTCACCGGGGCCCATCTGGGCACGCCGCTCTCGTACACGATCAAGCAGGGCCAGGCCTACCCCGGCGGCGGCGAGGCGCCCACGGGCTACTACTACGCCCCGACGATCGACGCCTCCTACCCGTACGACCACACGTACTTCCCCGGCGCCACCAAGTACGTGACCGTACAGATCGGGCACCGGGTGGCCTTCGTCAAGGCGTCGGACGTCGACATCGTGCGTACGCACTGACGGCCACTCAGGACAGTTGAGCGGGAAGCCGTCCGGGGCGTCGGCCGCGGACGGCTGCGGCAGCCCCGCACCGGGCCGTGCCCGTACGGCGGCAGCACCGTGCGCGCCCAGTGTGTCGGCACTGGGCGCGCACCGTGCTTCCCCCCCGGAGCCTGGCGCCGGGACCCGCGGGTTCAGCGGGTGCCGACAGCCGCGCGTACGGCACGGCGGGCCAGCGCGCAGTCGTCGTGCAGCCTGCGGAGCAGCAGCCGCTGCTCCTCGCCGTGGGACAGCACACCGGGCTGCGGCTGCTGGCCCCCACCGGCCGGTGCGGCCTCCCGGATGGTGCGCTGGACGGCCGTCTCGTACGTACGGATCTCGCGGGTCAGCACCAGCATCAGATTCACCAGGAAGGCATCCCTGGCCGCGGGACCCGCGGCCTGGGCCAGCTGGCTGATCCGGCGCCGCGCCACCGGCGCCTCGCCGAGTACCGACCAGAGCGTCGCCAGGTCGTACCCGGGCAGATACCAGCCCGCGTGCTCCCAGTCGACCAGCACCGGGCCTGCTGGTGACACCAGGATGTTGGAGAGCAGTGCGTCACCGTGGCAGAACTCTCCCATGCCCTGCCGGCCGCCGGAGTGCGCGAGCCCGTGCAGCAGCTTCTGGAGGTCGCCGAGATCCCGGTCGGTGAAGAGGCCGAGCTCGTGGTACCTGGCGATCCGGGATGCGTAGTCCAGGGGCTGGCCGAAGAGACCGGCCGGCGGCCGCCAGGCGTTCACCCGGGTGACGGCGTCGAAGACCGCCCGCAGATCCGCGCGCGGCGGGCTCTCCACGGGGTGGCGCTGAAGTGCCGCCGCCCGTCCGGCCATCCGCTCGATCACCAGCGTGCAGTTGTCGGGATCCGCGGCGATGAGCCTCGGTACCCGGGCCGGGGGGCGGTGCCGGACGAACGTACGGTATGTAGCTATTTCGTGGCGGAAGCTCTCCGCCCAGGCGGGCGACTGGTCGATCAGGCACTTGGCAACTGCCGTGGCCCGCCCGGTCGTTCCCACCAGCAGGACCGACCGGCTGCTCCGGCGCAGGACCTGTACGGGGTTGAACTCCGGGCAGATGCGGTGCACGGAGGCGATCGCCATCCGCAGCTGGGCGCCCTGGGAGCCGGACAGGTCGAGCCTCCCGCTGAGCGGTTGGGGGCCCGGCCCGGCCGCCCGCCGGACCCGGCCGGTGCCGAGCGCCGCAGCGGCGTGGGAGGGGTCGAGGTACGGTCCGCCACCGGCAGGGAGGGAACGGTGCGGCCGGGATGGGGCGGACACGGAGGATGATGCTGTGTACATGGGGGATACAGATCCCTTCGTGTGCCGACGGGTTGCGTGCGCTGCCCGCCCCGGCGGCCGTTGCATACCCTGGGGAGTACGGTCCGGCCACCGGGTCGGGGTGGCGCGTTCCTACCTCACAACGGTCCGCGGGTGGCACACCATCTGGCGGACCCTGGCGAACCCTGGCGAATAGTCGCACGGCATCTGACACAGGGTTACTGTCGAACCAGCCGAGAACCTGGGGGCTTGACGTGACCGGAGAACCCAACACCCGCCTGGCAGACCTGTTCGGCCTGGCCGGCTGGTCCAAGGGCGAACTCGCGAGACTCGTGAACCGGCAGGCGGCCGTCATGGGCCACCAGCAGCTGGCGACCGACACCTCGCGGGTGCGGCGCTGGATCGACATGGGCGAGAGCCCGCGCGATCCCGTGCCGAAGGTGCTGGCAGCCCTGTTCACCGAGCGGCTCGGCCGTGTCGTGACCATCGAGGACCTCGGGTTCGTACGCCCTGGGCGCGCTGGAAAACGGCAGGCCACCGGGAACGCGGAAGAGACAGCGAACCCGGACGGCCTCCCGTGGGCGCCAGAACGGACGGCAGCGGTCCTCACCGAATTCACGGGAATGGACCTCATGCTCAACCGACGCGGCTTGGTGGGCGCAGGCGCTGCGCTTGCCGCAGGCTCCGCACTCAGCAGCGCCATGTACGACTGGCTCCACACCGACCCCGCCCTCGCTTCGGACGCTCCGCGCACCGCACGGCCGCTGCACGCCGAGCCCGCCGCCTTCGACCGGTACGAGGCCGCGCCCATCGGATCGCAGGAGATCGAGGCGCTGGAGCACTCCGTCGAGATCTTCCGCGCCTGGGACGCCTCACGCGGCGGCGGGCTGCAACGCAAGGCGGTGGTGGGCCAGTTGAACGAAGTGGGGGGCATGCTCTCCTACCGCCACCCCGACTCCCTGCAGCGGCGCCTGTGGGGTGTCGCCGCCAACCTCGCCGTACTCGCGGGCTGGATGTCCCACGACGTCGGCCTCGAACCCACCGCCCAGAAGTACTTCGTCATCGCGGCGCACGCGGCGCGCGAGGGCGGCGACCGGCCGCGCGCCGGGGAGGCCCTGTCGCGGGCCGCCCGCCAGATGGTCCATCTGGGCCGCCCGGACGAGGCCCTGGACCTGATGAAGCTCGCCCGGAGCGGATCCGGTGAACGCAATCTGCCGCGTACCCGCGCCATGCTGCACACCATCGAGGCGTGGGCGCAGGCGTCGCTGGGCCACGGCCAGGCGATGCGGCGCACGCTCGGCGAGGCCGAGGAGCTGTTCGTCTCCGACCGGGGGGACGAGCCGGCGCCGAGCTGGATGCAGATGTTCGACGAGGCGGACCTCCACGGGATGCAGGCTCTGGCGTACCGCACGCTCGCCGACCATGAACCGTCCGCCGCTGCCACCGCCCAGAGCCACGCCAAGCGGGCGCTCGAACTGCGGATCAACGGCCGCCAGCGCTCGAAGATCTTCGACTACATCTCGCTGGCCTCCGCCTGCTTCATCGCGGACGACCCCGAACAGGCCGACCGCTACGCCAGGCTCGCACTGGTGTCGATGGGGGAGACCTCCTCGCACCGCACCTGGGACCGGCTGCGGGAGATGTACCGGCTCACCGGACAGTACGGCCGGCACGGGAGTATCCGGGAACTGCGCGAGGAGATCCAGCTCGCCATGCCCCCCCAGATGAAGCGGGCCAAGAACGCCCCGGCGTGACCGGGGAGACGGCTCAGGCGCGGACCGGAGCCGGCGGCGAAGCAGCGGGCAGGAAGGGTCCGGTGCGGGTGTGCGCTACCGGTCGCCGACGCGGGCGATCAGCACACAGGCGTCCTCCTGGCGCTCCGTGTGGCCGTACTGCTCCACGACCATCCGCATGCACTCCTGTGCGGTGCCCGCACCGGTGAACTGCGGTGCCAGTGCGAGCAGTCCGCCGCCCGGAGCGTCCGCGGCGCCGGACGGTGCCAGCCCGCCGGTGTGCAGGACCAGCACGTCCCCGCCCCTGAGCCGCTCATCGGCCTGCCCGTAGGACGTCCCGGGCATCGCGCCGAGCAGCACTCCGCTCGGCGGCGTGAGCGCGCGCCCCGTTCCCCCGCGGAAGAGCAGGGGAGCGGGGTGCCCCGACTGGGCCCAGGACAGGGTCCGCGCGTCGGGGTCGTAGCGGCAGCACAGCGCGCTGCCCAGACAGGGCTGCGTGGAGGCTTCCAGAAGTTCGTTGAGATGACCCATGAGAGGTCCGGGGCCGATACCGGCCACGGCCATGCCGCGCACCGCGCCCAGCAGCATCGCCATCGCGGAGGTGGCGCCCACGCCGTGTCCGGTCAGATCTCCCACCGAGAGCAGGGACCGGCCGTCGGGGAGCGGCATCGCGTCGTACCAGTCGCCGCCGATACGGGAAGGGGCGGCGGACGGCAGATAGTGGGCTGCCAGGTCGAGCGCCGCGGGGCCGCCCTGCGGAAGCCGTACCGGACCGCGCCAGGGCGGCAGTACGGCTTCCTGTAACTCCACCGCGACCCGGCGCTCCGTCCGGGCGACCTGCTCCCTTCGCTGGAGCGAGTCCTCCGTCTCCCGTACCGTGCGCTCACTGCGCCGCAGGTCGCTGACGTCGCGCAGTACGGCCCACATGGAGGCCGTGCAGCCGTCGGCGTCGAGCACCGGCTCGCCCCTCATGTGCAGGACACGGACGGTCGAGTCGGGCCGCCTGATCCGGAACTCGCCGTCGATCGGCGCTCCGTCGACCAGGCAGTCGGTGACCATCGCGGTGAGCCGGGCCTGGTCGTCGGCGAGTACCACGGTGGGCAGTTCGTCCAGGGAGAGCGGACCGTTCTCCGGCGGGCGGCCGAAGATCCGGTACAGCTCGTCGGACCAGCTGACCTCGTCGGTGAGGAGGTCCCACTCGGCGCTGCCCACCCGGCTGAGCAGGGAGCCGGGTCCGGTGCCGGGGTGGGCGTGGGCGCCGGGGCCGGCGGATGCACCGCGGAGCGGAGCGTCCGCTCCCGTGGGCAGCCCTTCCTTGAGCTGCCCCAGATGTGTGCCCAGGTCGTCGAGGTGGTGGACGGCCAGATCGCAGAGTGCGCGCTGCCAGCGGCCCTGTACGTCGTCGTCGTCGGCGGCGGCGTCACGCCGTACGGCGTCCATGTCCCCGCGCAGCAGGCGGGTCCGGGTGATGAGCGCGTCGACCGTGCCCCGGCCGGGTGGCTGGGGGGCGGGACGGTCCGCGAACACATGGGACGGCATGACGTACTCCGATACGGGCGCGGCGCGGCCAGGGCTGCGGGATGGACCGGTAATGACTGTTGCACAGGGAGCGAAGGCCCGTAAGGGAATTGGCAACACTCGATGCGATGGTGCTTCTGGCATATGCCACAGGCCGCCGGGGTGCGGAGCGGCGGGACATGTTCCGGATGGCACGGGGTGCCGCAGCTCACATGCTCCCCCGGGAGGGGCCGGAACATTCGGGCCTGGTTCACCGTTCACCTTGATGTGGGAACGGAGCGGAGCGCCCAGGGCGCCGGCCCTCCGTCCCCGCATGAAGGACCGCCCCGGCTGGCCTCCCCCGACCAGCCGGGGCTCTTCTGTGTCCGGGGCCGCTTCCGTGCCGTATCGCGGAGGCTTTTCGGCCAAGGTCGACCGTGAATATGCCGGAGATATGGCCAGAACCCTATGGTGACAATGCGGCCGGAGTGAAGATACTCGTTGACGGGGAAGGTTGAATTCCGTTCGATTCCACCGCGATCCATCTGCGAAAGGCCCGCACGCCCCGGACAGACAATGCCCGGTCCGTGACCGGGCCCTGGCCGCGAACTGCCCTGGGGGAGTGGCTGTGCACGACGAATTCCTGTGCCATGTCACCGCGTACGGAGTCTGCGGTGGACGCCGCGTCGGGGTGCCGCTCGGCACCTACCGCGCCCCCACCCTCCCGCTGGCCCTCTGGTGGCTGCGGGACCGGGCGACCTGGATCTCGGAACGGCTGGATCCCAGCCCCGGCGGCGGCTGCTTCCCGGACCGGGCGCTCTTCGAACTGCCCGCCGACGCCCCCGACGTACCAGGTGCTTTCCGCGCCTGGCGGGACGGCGGGCCGCAGCAGGAAAAAGCCGCGGAAGTGCTGGCCAGCGGCGGGCTCATGCGATTCGCGATCAATGACGACACCACCGAATACGAACTTCTGGCGGAATCCGTCGACGCCCTGCGGATGCAGCGCGCAATTCCCTCGCCCGCGGCCTCTCCTTCGCCCCCGGCCCCGCCCGCCTTTCCGGAATGGACGGGGCTTCCCTCAGGGGCCGTGCTGCTCGCCACGCTGAACAGCTCCACCGTGGTGTTCAGCTCTGCGGCAGGATGACCGCGCGTCCGTTGATCTTCCCGGCGTGCAGCCGCTCATAGGCGAGCGGGGCCTCGTCGATCGGGTACGTCTCCACATGGACGTCCACCGATCCTGCGCGCGCGAGGTCGAGCACCTCGGTGAGCTCCGCACGCGAACCCCAGTAGGGCGCCGCGACCGAGACCTCGAAGGCGAGCGCGCCGAAGCCGACGGGCAGGGTGCCGCCGCCGATCCCGACCAGCGCGACATCCGCCTCGACCCCGGCCACCGCACCGGCCAGCGCCGCGGTGGACGGAACGCCCACGAAGTCGAATACCGCCTGGGCGCCGAGCCCGCCGGTCAGTGCACGGACCCCGGCGGCCGCGTGCTCGTCCGAGAGCACCGCCTCATGGGCCCCGACCGTCTTCGCCAGCGCGAGCTTGTCCTGCGTGACGTCGAGCGCCACGACCCGGGCGGCGGACATCGCCCGCAGCAGCTGGATCGCCACATGCCCGAGACCGCCGGTGCCGATGACCACAGCGGTGGTGCCGGGCGTGAGCTTCGGCAGGGAGCGCTTGATGGCGTGGTATGGGGTCAGACCGGCGTCGGTGAGCGGCACGGCCCGCACCGGGTCGAGGTCGCCGAGCGGCACCAGATGGCGCGGGCTGTCCACGATCATGTACTCGGCCATCGCGCCCGGGGCGCCGAGACCCGGCGGGTGGATACCGAGTTCAGCGGCGCGCAGGCAGTAGTTCTCCTTGCCCTCGGCGCACTTGATGCAGGATCCGCAGCCCCACGGCCCGTAGACCGCGACGGACTCGCCCTCGGTGAGGCCGGTGACACCGGCGCCCAGCGCGGCGACCGTGCCGGCCCCCTCGTGTCCGAGGGTGAGCGGAAGGTCGTACGGCAGGCTCTCGGCGGGCCGGCTCATCACGGCGATGTCGGAGTGGCAGACGCCCGCGGCTGTGACCTTCAGAAGGACCTGGCCCGGACCCGGCTCGGGGTCGGGGACGGTGACGACCTCGGGTGCGGCGCCGATGGTGCGGTACTGGACTGCTTTCATGGGGTGCTCCTCAGCTGAGGGGCGGGACGGTCCCCGATACCGGCCCGCCGTGGTGATCGGTCAGCGCGCGGCGTAGCCGCCGTCGACCAGGTGGTAGCTGCCGTGGATGAACGAGGCGCGGTCCGAGAGCAGGAACGCCGTCAGCTCGGCCACTTCGTCGGCCGTTCCCAGCCGGCCCGCCGGGTGCAGCGACACGAGCTGCTCCCGCATCGGGTTGTCCGTGTCGCGCAGCAGAGGGGTGTCGATGAAGCCCGGTCCGACGGCGTTGATCCGGATGTTCTGTGCGGCGTATTCGAGTGCCGCGGTCTTGGTGAGCCCGACGACGCCGTGCTTGGCGGCGACATAGGCGGGAGAGCCCGCGAAACCGTTGGTGCCCAGAATGGAGGCCATGTTGACGACCGCGCCGCCGCCCGCCGCGAGGATCGCGGGCAGCTCGTACCTGAGCGAGTAGAAGACGCCGTTGAGGTTGGTGCCGATCACCCGCTGCCAGTCGTCCACTCCGTACTCACCGGTCGGCAGGCTGGGACCGCCGATCCCGGCGTTGTTCACGGCGAGGTGCAGCGCGCCGAAGGTGTCGGTGGAGTGCCGGACGGCACGTTCCACCGAAGCGGGGTCGGTGACGTCCACGGCGACGGCGGCGGCGCGGGCCCCGGACGCCTTGAGTCCGGCGGCGGCCTTGCGGGCGCCCTCCTCGTTGTAGTCGGCCACGACGACCGCGGCGCCGCCGCGGGCGAGCCGGCTGGCGATGGCCAGACCGATGCCGGACGCGCCGCCGGTGACCAGGGCGGTCCGGCCGGCGAACTCATCTGTGGGGGTGGTGGTGCTCATGGTGCCTGTGTTCCTTTCGTACGGTGCGCCGCGGCGGTGTCACGACCTGTGGTGTGACAAGCCGTGGTGTCGCGGCTTGCGGTGTCACGACCGCGGCAGTTCGCCGGTGAGTGCGGCGAACGCGGCCTGGACGATGCCGGGGAGCGCGTCCTCGCGGGAGCCGCGGACCCAGGCGGACTGTGCGGCCACCAGGGCCCCGGCGCCCGCGCCCACCAGAACGGCGGGGCGCAGGTCGTCTCCGTCGTCCACGCCCATCCGGTCGGCCAGGATCCGGATCGAGTCCGCCTGGGCCTCCACCCGGATGTGCTGGAAGGCCGCGTAGAGCGTCGGCTCGCGGTCCGCGATCCTCATGAGTTCGAAGATCCGCGGGCGCCGGTGCCAGGCCGGGTGGGCGTCGTCCGTGAGCCAGTCGTCCACCGCGTTGCGGTAGGCGGCGAGCGGGGTCTCGTCGGCCGGGCGGGCCCGCAGGGCGGCGTTGATCCGGTCGCCGTCGGCGCGTACGGAGTCCAGCACTGCGTCCTCCTTGCTGGAGAAGTAACGGCTGAACGTCCGGCGGGCGACATCGGCGCGGTCGGCGATGTCCTCGACCGTGACGGCCTTGAGCCCACGGTCGCACACGAGGTCGCAGGCGGCTTCCGCAAGCGCCTCACGGGTCCTGCGGGCCTTGCGGACCCGCCGGTCCCCGGCTCTTCCCTCATCGGTCATGTTTTCACCGTACACCTGAAAATGTCCCACCGGGACATGTGGCCCGGTGGGACATTCTCAGGGTGCTACGTCGTTCAGCAGGCTCCCTTGTCCCGCCAGACGCCCCAGTCGCCCGTGGTCCCCGGCTCCTCGTTCTGGGTCCACCACTGGGCCTGCCAGGTGTGTCCGCCGTGGGAGACCGTGTCGCCGCCCGTGTACGTGGCGGTGCTGCTCCACGCCGCCGCCGAGCAGGTGCCGGACGGCGGTGTGGGGGAGGACGAGACCGGCGGTGTCGTCGGGGGAGTGGTGGGCGGGGTGGCCCCGGCGAAGGTCACCGAGTACTTGGCGAACTCCCAGGCCGACTGCGGCACACTGCTGCAGGTCCCGGACGTGGTGCCGTTGTCCGGCGGGCTGCACTGGCGGTCGCGGTTGAGCGACCAGAAGGTGAAGCGGTCCATGTGGTGGCTGGTGGCGAAGTCCAGGACGGTCTGGAAGTCCGCCTGCTTGAAGTACTCACCGGTGTCGCTGCGGCCGTTCATCCCGGAGAAGCCCTCATGGGCGTAGGCGGTCGCCTCGTCCCACCCGAAGGTGGACCGCAGGATGGCGTTGAAGTTGGTCAGCGCACTCGTCTGGGATGCGGCCCCGTTGAAGCCCCCGTCGAAGGGCATGATCGAGAAGTTGTTGGGCGTGAACCCCTGGGACTTGGCCTCGTTCAGCATCTGCTTGCCGAACCAGCCGGTGCCGTCGGCGGTGCCCGCGGTGGTGACCGACACATACAGGCCGGGGTTGTTCTGCTGGAGGATCTTCGCCGCGCCGATCTCGTGCGCGACGGCCGCCGTGTTCTCGTACTCCGGCTCTTCCAGGTCGAAGTCGATGGCCTTCAACTGGTACTTGGTGATGACCTGTTGGTAGGCGGCGGCCGTCGACGCCGCGTCGGAGCACGCCTGCCCGAGTTTGGTGCCGCCGTACCCGCCGATGGAGACCGAGACATCACCGCCCTTGGCGCGGATCGCGCTGATCACCGAGCCGACCGCGGTGTCCGACGACACGGCCGATGTGCCGCCCCAGGTCGGGCTGCATCCGCCGCCGTTGGGGGCCAGGATGAAGGCGAGCTGAAAGGCCTTCAGCCCGGTGGCGTCCATGATGGCGCCCGCGTCCGGCGGGTTGTTGTCGGTGGGCATGAGGTACGGGGCCGCCGCGTACCAGCGGTTGCTGAGCGCGGTGGTGCCTGCGGTCTTCGCGGAGCTGGTGGTGGCTCCGGCCGCCTGGCCGGTGCTGAACGCGGCCAGACCGGCGGCGGCCAGCGCGGCGGTGGCCACACCGCAGAGCGCGGCGCGGATGCGAATGCGTTTCATCTGACGGTCTCCTGAGTCGGGGAGTGGCCGCCAGAATCAGCGTCTGCCGGGTGCGCGTCAACGACTTGGACTAGACCATTGCCAATCCTTGGTGATCGGGCGGGACTTCGGGCTGTTCTGCCCCGGCCTCCGGCCCGTGCCCCCGCCGGATGTGGTGAGGGCACGGGCCGGGTCCCGCCCGGGAGTACGGGCCCGGTCCCGCCCGCGGACGAGGCCGCGCTCCGGGTCCTGTTCAGGGCGCGGGGCCGGTGGTCAGCCGCGGGGCAGCGCGGACGACTGCACCTGGGGGAGCCCGGTCCAGTCGTTGGAGACGATGCTCGCGTGGGCCGCCGCGAGCTGGGCGACACGGGCCTTCGCGTCGGACTCGGACGGGGCTCTGTCGTCCAGGACCGGCGCCACGTTCTGGGCGTCGGTCATCACCAGCAGGTAGTGGTGGGTGTCGTACCAGGAGGTGTCGATGGTGCCGTCCAGATACGCGGCCGCGTCACCGTCGAAGAAGACGAACCAGGGGCGGAGCGAGGTGTCCGTATACCGCGACCTGGGGTCGCCCGCCTGGGCGGAGTGCACAGCGGGGAAGATCTGGGCCTGTTCGGTGTGGCCCGAGGTGTGCAGATCGCGGAGGTGGCCCGCGTACTCCCGGTCCGTCCAGAGTGAGTCCGTCGGGTTCTTCTCCTCGACGGTGCCGGGGATGATCTCCAGCAGTACCTTTCCGGCGAGTTGGGCCCGCGTGGGCCAGTTTCCCGCGGTGGCGGCCTCGTCCAGGGAGGCGTACTGACCGCCGCCCGGTTTGGCCAGCAGGTCCGCAGGCCGGAAGACGGCGGAGCCCAGATGCGCGGCGACCGCCTCGTCCAACTGGGCGGGCCCCAGGCCGAGATCGGACTGGAAGCCCGCTTTCATCTCCAGCTTGATCACCAGCGGCGCGTGTCCCGGGTGGGCCCCGAGCCACACCCGTACGTCGTCCAGGCAGGTCTCCAGATCCTTGTTGGCGCCCCCGGTGTAGAGCTGGCCGGGGCTGTCGGCCGTCACGCAGTTGTTGCTGTTGCCCAGCGGGTTGGAGTGGCTGACCTTCCACTCCTTGGTGACGACGTCGTCCCAGACGTCCAGCTCGATCATCGAGGTGCCGGTGTCCAGGGACTGGGCGAGATAGGGGAAGGCCGCGGGGTCGTAGGTGTTGTGGAGCCCCGACACCGTGGCTCCCGACAGCGGCAGCGCACCGGGGTCGGCGGCGGCCGCGCTGCCGGTGCCGCCCGCGGCGGTGAGGGCGAGGCCGGCCGCGGCAACGCCGACGAGTATCGCGCGCAGCCGGGACGGGGCACATCTGAACCGTTGGCCTGACATATGTCCTCCTGTGGGGGTGACTCTCCGTCAGGACTGTTGCAGTCCTTGGTGAATCGACGGAGACATGCCAAGCAACATAGAGGAACTGCCGCGGGTCGGGGGCGGCTTGGGCCGCCTCGGTCGGCTGTGGCGCTCAGCCGGTCGGCAGCTCTTCACCGCACCGGGAGCAGAATCGTGCGCCGGACTCCTGCGCGAGGCGCCCGCAGCCGGGGCAGACCAGCTGCAGCAGACACGCCGCTTCCCCGCCCGCAGGCTCGGCCGCGGCCGGAGCGATGGTGAGGCCGGGGCGACGGCGGTGCACGGTGAGATAGCAGAGGCCGTCCGCCCCGGCGGCGAGCGAGCGGCGGACGCCGTGCGGCAGCCAGAGGACCGCGCCCGGCGTCAGCTCCTGCGGCCCGTCGGCCGTCTCCAGCCGCCCGCTGCCGCCGACGACACACACGAGCACATCGAGGTCGGGTTCCACATGTCCGGCAACCTGGGCCTCGGGCGCCAGCCGGATCACGTTCGAGTCCAGTTGCCGCCCCGGCTCGGCCAGCCGCCACAGCGCGCCCCGGTCCCCGTCGCCCGCGTCGCGCAGCAGGCGGGCGGTGTCGGTGACGACGCCGGGGGCGGGGGTGAGGGACAACGGGGCCTCCTGCGGTGGACGTACGGAGCGGGGCGGGGCGCGGAGAGATGGTACGCCCGCATCGGCCCCGGCCCGTGCCCGGATCGGCCCGTGCCCGCCCCGGCCTGCACCCGCCCCGGCCTGCACCCGCCCCGGCCCACCGCGCCCCGGCCCACCGCGATCAGGCCCACCGCGCCCCGGCCCGCCGCGGTCAGGCCCGGCTGAGCACCACCACGGGGATCTCGCGGTCGGTCTTCGTCCGGTACTCGTCGTACGCGGGCCAGGCCGCCGCCATCGTCCGCCACATGTCCGGCTTCTCCGCAGGCCCCGCGGTCCGCGCCCGGGCGGTGAACCGGTCGCCCTTCACCTGGACCCGCACCTCCGGGTCCGCCTGGAGGTTCAGATACCAGGCCGGCGGTTCGTCGGATCCGCCCTTGGACGCGACGACCAGCAGATCGTCCCCGTACGCCTGGTAGATCAGCGGAGTGCTGCGCTGCTGACCGCTCTTGCGTCCGGTGGTGGTGAGGATCAGGGTCGTCGTTCCCTGCCACTCGTGTCCCTCGGCTCCGTCGGTCGCGACGTAACGCTCGACATGCTCCTTGCCGAACAGCATCTCTGGCTCCTCTGTCGTCGGATGGTGTCGGAATCCTCCGGCGCCCGGCTGTTGGCCGACCCGGCGCACCACGCCATCGCCACGGAATGCAAGCGGAGGGGGACTGCGGATCGGCTTCCGGCCGTTCGGGATCAGGACGTTCCGGGTCACCCTGCCGCGGATGACGCCGTCGTCGACCGCAGCTCCCTGGGTGCTGTCCGGTCATCCCTGCCGGTCCGGTCGGGCTGCTGAGCCGTGTCCCGGTGCAGCAGCTGGATCAGCCGGTCCGCCTCGGCGTGCGTCAGATGGAGAAGCATCGCCTCCTCGGGGTGCGCGGGACCCGGCGGGGCGACGACCAGCCGTACCGTGCTCGCCCCGGCCGAATCGGTGGTGAAGGACGGCGGGAACGACTGGCGCCAGTTGACCAGCGCGTCCCTCAGCCGGCCGTGCGGAGAGCTGAGATCGCGCGCGACCCAGCCTGTCGTCACCTGGGCAAGATGATCCAGTTTCTGAGAATGCGTCATCGCTCCATAGTGGCCGCGCGTCCGGTGGCGCGCCCGCTGGAGGCGCGCGGAGGGGTGACGCCGCCGCGCGCCCTTTCCGTACTCCGCCCCGGCACTGGGGTGCCCGGCCTCAGTACTCGGGCGCGCGCCCGGCAGGCGGGACCTCATCGGCCGGTGCGACCGGCCCCGGCGGTGTGCCGTCCCCGAACGGCCGGCCGCCCAGCTCCTCCCGGTAGTGCGGGGTGAGCCAGCCGCTCAGGTCCGGGCCCAGCGGCACGATGCCGGTCGGGTTGATGCCCCTGTGCACCCCGTAGTAGTGCCGCTTGATGTGGTCGAAATCGACCGTGTCCCCGAAGCCGGGTGTCTGGAACAGATCCCTCGTGTACGCCCAGAGCACGGGGTCCTCGGTCAGCTTCGACCGGTTGCACTTGAAATGGCCGTGGTAGACGGCGTCGAACCGCACCAGTGTGGTGAAGAGCCGGATGTCCGCCTCGGTGATCGTGTCCCCCACCAGATAGCGCTGCCCGGTCAGCCGCTCGGAGACCAGGTCGAGGCGCTGGAACACATCGCGGTACGCGTCCTCGTACTCGCTCTGCTCCGACGCGAACCCCGCCCGGTACACCCCGTTGTTGACGTCGCGGTAGATCCCCTCCATGACCTCGTCGATCTCACCGCGCAGCCGCTCGGGATACAGATCGGGCGCGCCGGGCCTGTGCAGCGCGGTCCACTCGGTGGCGAGGTCCAGGGTGATCTGCTGGTAGTCGTTGGTGACCAGCTGCCCGCTCGGCACGTCGACGATCGCGGGCACACTGACACCGCCCGGGTACTCCGCCTCCCGCGCGTCGTACGCCTCGCTGAGGAACCGGATGCCGAGTACCGGGTCCCGGCCGTCCGGGTCGAGGGTGAAGCGCCAGCTGCGGTCGTCCTGGACCGGGTCGGTGATGCCCAGCGAGAGCGCGTCCTCCAGGCCCAGCAGCCGGCGCGACACGAGTGCGCGGCTCGCCCAGGGGCAGGCCCGGCTGGCCACCAGCCGGTACCGCCCGGCCTCCACCGGCCAGCCGTCCCGGCCGTCCGCCGTGATGCGGTCCGCGAAGTGGCTCTTCGACCGCTTGAACGGCTTCCTGCCGTACCCGGAGTTGCCGTCGTCTCCGCTGTCGCTGGGGTGGTCCATCACGGTGATCCTTCCCATTGGCCGGTGCCCGGTGCCCGTCCGTACGCCGGAGGGCGGCCCGTACGTCTACCCGTCCCCTCCAGGCTGACACCGTTTGCCCCCGGCGCGCAGCGGAAGGCGACCGGGGCCGCCGCCGCACGGCCTCCGGGGGCACGCCTCCGGGTCAGGGAGCAGCGGGCACCGTCGCTCCCACGGGCTCCCTGCGGACCACGTCCACCAGCGACAGGTCCGTGATCTTCAGGCTGGGGGAGACCGCGAGTGTCAGGGTCGACACGCTCATGAACGGGTTGAGGTGGTCCCAGCCCCACTGGGTCAGCGCGGTCCGCACCGCACCCGACTGCGCGGCGATCTCCTCGGCCGGTGCCGGGGACATCACCCCCGCGACCGGCAGTGGCAGCCGGGCCGCCACCGTGTCGCCGTGCACGACGGCGACCCCGCCGCCGTCGGCGAGCACCGCGGCCGCCGCCGTGGCCATCGCGGCCCGGGAGGTCCCCACGGTGACCAGGTTGTGGCTGTCGTGGGCGTACGACGTCGCCACCGCGCCGGCCGAGAGCTCCCGGCCCAGCAGCGGGGCGAAGACCGTGCCGGAGCGGCCGTAGCGGTTGCGCACCCGGACCAGCGTGACCCGGCCCTCCCACTGCACCTCGCCTTCGCGGACGGGCAGTTCGGCCTCGGCGGCCTCGGTGTACGTGTCCCGGGCGTTGACCCGCATCGCCCGGAAGCGGTGCACACCGTCGGGCAGCTCCACCCGCCAGCGGAAGCCCTCCGGGGTCTGCGGCTCGACGTCGAACGTGCCGGTCAGCGCACCGGCCACCGGCTCCGTCACATACACCGGCTTTCCGTCACGCGCCACGGTCCGGCCGCCCGCGATCACCAGCGCCGGGTCGAAGGCGGCCAGCTCACCGCGGAGCAGGACCAGGTCGGCCCGCTTGCCGGGAGCCACCACCCCGCGGTCGTACAGCCGGAGCCGCTGCGCCGGGTTCCAGGTCAGGGCGCGCAGCACATCGACGGCGGACAGTCCGGCCCGCACGGCGACGCGCGCGATGTGGTCGAGGTGGCCGGTGGAGACGATGTGGTCGGCGGCCAGGTCGTCGGTGACCAGGCACAGCGGCGGCAACTGCGGCAGCGCGAGGAGCGCGTCGACGACCTCCGGGAGCAGGCACTTCTCCTGGAGCATCATCAGCATGCCCATCCTGGCCTTCTCCAGGACGACTTCGGTGCGGTTCTTGGTGTGGTCGGAGTCGACACCGGTGGCCATGTACGCGCTGAGTTCGGCGCCGCTGAGGTTCGGGCAGTGGCCGTCGAGGATGACCCCGCGCTCGCGGGCCGCGCCCACGATGCCCCGCATCCGCGGCTCGTCGGCCACCACGGCCCGGTAGTCCATGACCTCGCCCAGCGCGATGACGCCCGGCCACTGGAGCATCGCGTCGATGTCGTCGGCGGACAGACTGGCGCCCGCGTGCTCCAGGCCCTGGAGCGCGGGGACGCAGGACGGTACGCCCCAGAGCTGGGTCTGCGGCGTACCCCGCCCCGCCTCGGTCATCCAGCGCATCGCCTCGGCGCCCGCGACATTGACGATCTCGTGCGGGTCGGCCAGGACCGTCGTCGTACCGCGGGCGAGGGTCAGCCCGGCGAACGTCTGCGGGGTGAGGAACGAACTCTCGATGTGCATGTGCGCGTCGACGAAGCCGGGCACGATCAGCATCCCGGTGGCGTCCACCCGCTCCCGTGCGTCACCTGGCGCGCCGGGCGGCAGCACCCCGCTGATGGTGTCGCCGCGCAGCAGGACGTCGGCTGCGAACTCCTCACCCGTGAACGTGGACACCACCCGGCCGCCGCTGATGCGGACGTCGTGCGGTTCCGGCAGATGCTGCTGGTCAGTGGTCATGCGGTGCGTGCTCCTCAGCGAGCCGTCGGTTCCCGGACGCCGCGCCCCGAACCCTCGGGGCACGGGGTCAGGGGACGAGTGTGTAGAAGTAGTAGCCGAGCGGGATCATCACGATCCACAGGCCGAGCGGGATCTCGCGGAAGCGGCCCGCCGCGGCCTTCACCAGCACATGGGCGGCGAGGCCGACGGCGATCCCGGTGCCGAAGTTGCCGAAGAAGATCGTCGTCGCGACGACCAGGGCCGCGGGGACCGCGTCCGTCGGGTCCCGGAAGTCGACGTTGCGCAGCGCGCCGAGCATGCTCAGGCCGATGTACATCAGCACCGGAGCGGTTGCCGCCGAGGGGATCAGGGTGGCGAACGGCGTGACGAGCAGCAGTGCCGCGAAGCCGAGCGCCGCGTACACCGATGTGAGCCCGGTACGGCCCCCGCTGTCCGCGCCCGCCGACGACTCCAGATACGCGGTCATGCTGGGCGCGCCGAGTCCGGCGCCGCCGATCACGGCGCCCGAGTCGACGTAGAACGGACGCCGGATGCCGGGCACGTTGCCGTCCTTGTCGGTGAGACCGGCCCGCCCGGCCACGGCGATCAGGGTGCCCGTCATGGAGAAGAACTCCGAGACGAAGAAGGCGAAGATGTACGGGAAGTACTCCGGCTTCAGCGCGCCCATGATGTCGACGTGGAACATCACGGGGCCCGGACTGTCGGGCGCCCCGAAGAAGTGGCCGGGCAGCTCGGTCACCCCGCACGGAATGCCCGCCAGGGTCACCACGGCGATGGTGATCAGGAACGCGCCCGGCACCTTCCGGGTCACCAGGGCCGTCAGCAGCACCAGGCCGCCGAGGGCGAGCAGGGCGGCAGGCTGCGAGAGGTCACCGAGGCTCAGCGAGTTGCCCGCGGGCTTCGCGATCACCAGCCCGCTGTCCCGGAACCCCAGCAGAGCGATGAACAGCCCGAGTCCGCCGCTGATCGCGTACTTGAGGTTGAGCGGCATCAGCCGGGTGATCAGATCGCGGATGCCGAGCGCGGTGAGCACCAGGAACGCGACGCCCGACCAGAAGACCATGCCCAGCGCGGAGTCCCAGGGCACCCCGTCCTGGCCGACGATGGTCACGGCGAGCAGTGCGACACCGCCGAGACCGGGGGCGAGGACGAACGGCAGGTTCGCGAACAGGCCCATGGCGAGTGTGGCCAGCACGATCGCGATGATCACGGCGGTGGTGGCGGGGCCGAGCGGCAGCCCCGCCTTCGCCAGCTGGCCGGGCACGACCACCACCGCGTAGGCGGCGGCGACGAACATGGACAGGCCCGCCACGGCCTCGGTGCGTGGCGTGCTGCCGCGCTCGCGGATCCGGAACAGCCGTTCCAGCGGCGAGGGGCGTGGCCCGGGGGCCGGGCCTGGCGCGTCCTGTATGTCGGGCGCGTCGAGTTGGGGCATGAGTACCTCGGCAGGATGAGGGGGCGAGGCCGGTGTTCCGGATCCCTTGCGCGGCTGGGTGGCGGTGCTGCGGTGCGGTGGTGCTGGAGTGCGGTGGTGATGCTGCGTGACGGAGATGCGGAGTGATGGTGCTGTGCCGCGGTGGTGCGTACCTCGATGATGCTGCGCCACATGCTGTGCCACGCCGCCAGAATTCTGCAACCGGTCTCTGTAACCGGTTGCAGAGACCGGTTGCGGATAGGATGGCACGACCCGGCCGCCACGTGAAGCCCGTGATCGGTCACACTGCGGTCACACGGTCCGTACGGGGGCGCGCCCAGGGTCCCGTTCGTACGGCGGACGGAGGGGGATCCGAACGATGGCGACGCTGGCTGACGTGGCCCGTGCGGCGGGTGTGTCCAAAGCGACCGCTTCCCGTGCGCTGATGCGTCCGGAGATGGTCGCCGAGACCACCCTCCAGCGGGTGCGCGGCGCCGCCGAAGGTCTCGGCTTCCACCCGAATCCGGCCGCCCGCGCCCTCACCACCGGGCGTACCGGCATGATCGGTCTGATCGTGCCGACCCTCGCCAACCCCTTCTTCGCACCCCTGGTCCTCGGTGCCCAGCAGGCCGCCGAGGAGACTGACAGCCATCTGCTGCTCACCGTCTCCGAGTACAGCGCCGAACGCGAGGCGGCGCTCGCCGACCGGATCTCCGAGCAGGTCGACGGCCTGATCATGGTCGCTCCCGTGGGCCCGGACGCCGCGCTGCGCGAGCGGGCCGGGCGCCGCCCCCTCGTCCTGGTGGACCGCCGCTCCGGACGGCTGCCCGCCGTCGTCCTCGACACGGCGTCCGGCACCTCCGAGCTGGTCCGGCATCTGCTCGGCCTCGGGCACCGTGACATCGCGTATGTGTCGGGCCCCGCCGGTTCCTGGGCCGACGCGCGGCGCCGGGCGGCCATGGCCGAGCAGGCGGCGGCCGCCGGGGCGCGGCTGCGGGTGCTCGGGCCGCTGCCGCCCACCTTCGACGCGGGGATAGGGGCAGCGGCGGCGCTGCCGTCCGGGGCCACCGCGGTGATCGCGTACAACAGCTATCTGGTGCTCGGCCTGCTGCACGGGCTGAAGGCGGCCGGTGTCCGCGTCCCGGAGGACATGAGTCTGGCCGCGGCCGACGACCTCACGGCGCTGGGCGCGACCTCGCCCGCCGTCACCGCGCTGGGTGTCCCGGTCGGCGAGGCGGGAGCGCTCGCGGTGACCCGTCTTCTGGAGGTCTGCGCCGGCAGCCGCAGAACCGTGGTGACCGAGCTGCCGACCGTGCTCCACCCCCGGGCGTCCACGGCCGCACCGGGCGGCCCGCCCGGCGGCTGCCGTCCGGACTGATCAGGACGGCCCCGGGAAGGGGGCGAGGCGCGTCACGGTCCGGCGGAGGCTCTGACGGTCCGCATCCGTCCGAACGCGTAGACGCACCCGGCCAGCGCCAGATCGGAGAGCAGCATGAAGCCGATCGAGTAGTTGCCCTTGGCGCTGTAGATCGCCCCCATCACCAGCGGCGGGACGAAGCCGCCCAGGCCGCCCATCGCTCCGACGATCCCGGTCACACTCCCCACCTGGGGCTGCGGGGTGACCTGGGAGACCAGGGCGAACACACTGCCGCTCGCCGTGCCGAGGCCCGCCGCCATGGCGAGGAAGCAGATGGTGCCGGTGGGGTCGAGCGGGGGGTCGAATGCCTGGATGACGGCCATCAGCGCGACCAGCGCGAGCGCGCCCGCCGTGACGACGGCGGGGTGGATCCGGTCGGCGAGGCGGCCGCCGACCGGCCGGAAGATGACGGTGACCAGCGCGAAGCCGGCCGCCTTGGTACCGGCGTCGGTGGGGGAGAGGTGGTACCAGGTCTTCAGATACGTCGGCAGATAGACGCCGAACGCCACGATCCCGCCGAACCCGATCGCGTACAGCGCCGACAGCTCCCACGTCACCCGCAGCCGGCCGGCGCTGCCGAGCCGGGCGGCCAGCGGGGTGGCCGGCACCTGCCGGTCCGGGTGGTCGGTGATCAGCAGCGTGCCGAGCACGGCGAACACGGCCAGCGCGACGGCCACCACGATGAACGGCAGGTTGGCACCGTGCTTGGCGATCCGCGTCGTGAAGTACCCGGAGAGGGCGACCCCGCCCATTCCCATCCCGAACACACCCAGCGCCAGCCCCCGCTGCGCGGGCGGGAACCAGGAGTTGACGAGTGGGATGCCGATCGCGAAGGTCGTACCGCCGAGACCCAGCAGAAAGCCGACGGCCAGCAGCGCGCCGTACGAGTTCCTGGCCGGGATCAGCAGCAGCACCGGCACGATCGTGCAGGCCGTGACCAGCGGGAACATCAGTCTGGCGCCATACCGGTCGGTGAGCGCGCCGACCGGGATCCGGCCCAGCGAGCCGACGATGACCGGTACGGCGACCAGCAGCGACTGCTGGAAGGAACTGAGCCCGAGCCGGTCCTTGTAGTCGCTGCCCAGCGGTGCGATCAGGGACCAGGCCCAGAAGGTCAGGGTGAAGCCGATCGTCGCCATCACCAGATTGCGGTAGGCGGACGCGGTGGACGCCTTGGGTGTGCGCGGCGGGGCGGGGGGTGCGGTCGCGGTGCCCATGGTCCTCCGGCTTCCTCTGTACGGCTTACCCCGAGGCTCCGCGCGGCCGTGGGGCGCCGCCACCCGGCACACCCGAATGGACCGGTGCCCGGGTGCGCACCGCCGCCCCCTCGGCACGGTGCGCACCCGCGCGCTTCAGTGGACCGGGCGGGCGGGTCCGAAGCCCTCGATCACCGGGTGCCACTCCGGTCCCAGCTGCGGCAGTGTCGAACCGACCGCCCAGGCGGTGGGGCCGCCCGGCCGCGGATGCGGGACGGTGGCGACGCCGAAGAGGGATGCGCCCCTGCCTCCGGGGCCGCTGTCGGCGGGTACGGAGTGCCACGCCCCGCCGTCCCGGCGCAGGATGAACGCCGGTGTGGTGACGCCCTGTTGCTCGCCGACCGCCCAGAGCCGGCCGTGTGCGTCCGCGGAGACCGCGTGGAGACTCGCGTCGGTCTGCGGCGCCGCCACCGATGTCCAGGCGCGTCCGTCCCAGTGCAGGATGAGCGGGTGCGTGGCCCCGTCGGCCGGGCCTCCGGCACCGACCGCCCAGACATCGTCCGGCCCGACGGCCGTGACGGCGGCGAGGGACTCACCGCGGCCCGGGGTGTGGGGTGCGCCGACGATCCGCCAGGCGGCGCCGTCCCAGTGCTCGGTCAGCGGCCGGCCGGCGCCCTGTGCGTCGTACGCCACGCCCACCGCCCACACCCCTCCCGCGCCATCGGATGCCGCGCCCTGCAGCAGGGCGTCGCCGCCGGTGGCGGGGGTGGGTACGGACGACCAGCGGTGGCCGTCCCAGTGGTAGGCGAGCGGCCGGGGTGTGCCGATCCGGTCCTCGGCGGTGGCGCCGACCGCCCAGAGGTCGTCGGGTCCCAGGGCGGCGAGGCCCGAGGGATAGGCCGAACGGTTCGCGGGCCCGGCGGGCAGCGGCACGGTGTGCCAGACCCGGCCGTCGAAATGCACGGCGAGCGGGCGGTCCTGCGCGGCCCGGGCGTCGTTCCAGGTGCCCACCGCCCACACGTCGCGGGCCGAGAGCGGCACCACGGCGTCGAGCTGCCCCGCCCCCGCATGGCCGGGCACGGATGTCGCCCGCCAGGCCCGGCCGTCGAAGCGCTCGGCGACGGGTACATCGACGCCCGATCCGCTCTCGCGGTATCCGACGGCCCAGGCGTCGGCGGGGCCGCGGGCCGCGACGCCGCGCAGCTCCTCGTCGTGCTGGGGCCCGGCCGGGGCCCAGGTGTGCCAGCCTCCGCCGGTCGCCCGGCCGTCAGCCAGGGCCGGGGCCGCGACGGCCAGCGACGCGGCCAGCGCCACAAGTGCGAGCCTTCCGCCGCGCCGGACCGCTCCGCGGGGCCGTACCCGTCTGTCGCGCCGTACCCGTCCGTCCTGCCGTACCGCTCTGCTGTGCCGTACCGCTCGGCCGTGCATCCGTACTCCCTCCGCCGGTGTCCGTTCCTGCTGCCGCTGTGCCCAACGCCACCGGGCGGACCGGGGGTGCGGCGGCTCACCCGGTTGAACACCGCGGCACGGCCGGCAGCCGTGGGGCGGAATAGGTGCGGGGGGTCCGCCGTTGTACGATTCAGTTCAAGTTTCAACTACTTAAACCGCTGGGCGAGTGATCGGGCAGCCAGGGCGGCCGGAGCCGTCGGACAGCCAGAGCAGCCAGAGCAGCACCCAGAGCTTCGAGAGGTGAGCGCGATGCAGTTCGGAATCTTCACCGTCGGCGATGTCACGACCGACCCGACCACGGGGAAGGCGCCGTCCGAGCACGAGCGGATCAAGGCGATGGTCGCCATCGCGCTCAAGGCCGAGGAGGTCGGCCTGGATGTCTTCGCGACCGGCGAGCACCACAACCCGCCGTTCGTGCCGTCGTCCCCCACCACGCTGCTCGGGCATATCGCGGCCCGCACCGAGAACATCATCCTCTCCACCTCCACCACTCTCATCACGACGAATGACCCGGTGAAGATCGCCGAGGACTACGCGATGCTCCAGCACCTGGCGGACGGCCGTGTCGACCTGATGCTCGGGCGCGGCAACACCGGGCCGGTCTATCCGTGGTTCGGCAAGGACATCCGGCAGGGGATCCCGCTCGCCGTGGAGAACTACGCGCTGCTCCACGAGCTGTGGCGCAACGAAGTCGTGGACTGGGAGGGCAAGTTCCGCACCCCGCTGCAGGGCTTCACCGCCACGCCCCGGCCCCTCGACGGAGTTCCGCCGTTCGTCTGGCACGGCTCGATCCGCAGCCCGGAGATCGCCGAGCAGGCGGCCTACTACGGCGACGGCTTCTTCGCCAACAACATCTTCTGGCCCAAGGACCACTTCAAGCGGCTGATCACGTTCTACCGGGAGCGCTTCGCCTTCTACGGGCACGGCACTCCCCAGCAGGCCACGGTGGGCCTCGGCGGGCAGGTGTTCATGCGGAAGAACTCGCAGGACGCCGTACGGGAGTTCCGGCCGTACTTCGACAACGCGCCGGTGTACGGACACGGGCCCTCGCTGGAGGAGTTCACCGAGCAGACGCCGCTGACCGTCGGCAGTCCGCAGGAGGTCATCGAGAAAACGCTGTCCTTCCGGGACTCCTTCGGCGACTACCAGCGTCAGCTGTTCCTGATGGACCACGCGGGGCTGCCGCTGAAGACGGTCCTCGAACAGCTCGACATCCTCGGCAACGAGGTCGTGCCGGTACTGCGCGAGGAGTTCGCGAAGCGGCGGCCCGCCGAGGTGCCGGAAGGACCCACCCACGCGGCTCTCGTCGCCGCACGCGACCGGGGCCGGGAGGCGGCCGGGACCGGGGAGGAGGTGGCGGCATGACCGCGCTGAAACTGGTGGCCGTATCGGCCGGTCTCGGCCGGCCGTCCTCGACCAGGCTGCTGGCCGACCGGCTGGCCGAGGCCGCCGGCCGGACGCTCCGGGGCGCGGAAGCCGATGGCACGGAATTCGACGGCGCGGCGGCCGACGGCACGGAAACCGACGGTATCGAGGTCGAGGTCAGGGTCATCGAGCTGCGTGATCTGGCGACCGCCATCGCCCACCACCTGGTGGCCGGCTTCCCGAATCCGGCCCTGCGCGATGCCATCGACGCGGTGACGGAGGCCAACGGTCTGATCGCCGTGACACCGGTCTTCACCGCCTCGTACAGCGGGCTCTTCAAGTCCTTCTTCGACCTGGTCGACACCACCGCGCTGGCCGGGACACCGGTGCTCATCGCCGCGACCGGCGGCACCGCGCGCCACTCGCTCGTACTGGAGCACGCGATGCGCCCGCTCTTCGCCTATCTGCGGGCGGTGACCGTACCCACCGCCGTCTACGCCGCTTCCGAGGACTGGGGTTCGGACGGCGACGCCGCCACCGGCAGCCTTCCGGGCCGCATCGACCAGGCCGGCCGGGAGCTGGCCGCACTGATGGCGGGCCGGTCCGTGACGGGCGGGCCGGGGGACGTGTACGAGAACGTGGTGCCGTTCGCCCAGCAGCTGGCCGGAGTCCGCGCCGGCCGGACCGGTTCCGGCTGACCCGCACCGTCCGGACGGTGCGGGAGCGGCGACGGGGGCGAGGGGAGCGGCCCAGCGGCGCGGTGCGCTCGGCCGATCGGGCGATAGTTCCGCCGTGCCGGAATAGGCAGCGGGCCAGGGGCGGTTGGAGCCTCCATGACCTCTGACGAACACGCGCGTTTCGGCACCATCGGCATCTGGAGCGGGGCCCTGCACCCCGCGGAGCCCGAACGCCGCGGTGAAGTGTCCGACGCCGTGGCCGAGCTGGACGAACTCGGCTACGGAACCCTCTGGATCGGCGGCAGCCCCTCGATGGAAGAGGTGGCGCCCCTCGTCGACGCCACACGGCGTATCACCGTCGCCACCGGCATCCTCAGCATCTGGCAGCACAGTGCGGGCGAGGTCGCGGAACAGGTCGCGCGGATCGAGAAGCGCCACCCCGGCCGGTTCGTGCTGGGGATCGGCGTCAGCCACGACGCGCTCACCCCGCAGTACGCCCGCCCGTACTCGGAGATGGTCGCCTACCTCGACGCGCTGGACACCGCGTCCGACCCGGTGCCCGCCTCGCGCCGGGTGCTGGCAGCGCTCGGCCCGAAGATGCTGGAGCTGTCCGCCGCACGAGCCGTGGGCGCCCACCCCTATCTGGTCACCGCGGAGCACACGGCGCAGGCCCGCGCGGCCCTCGGGCCGGACGCGCTGCTCGCTCCCGAGCTGAAGGTCGTACTCGACACCGATCTCGACCGGGCGCGCACCGTCGCGCGGGAAACACTCTCGATGTACCTGCAACTCCGCAACTACACCGACAATCTGCTGCGGCTCGGTTTCGACGAGGCCGACTTCGCCGACGGCGGCAGCAACCGGCTGCTCGACGCGCTGTTCGCCCTGGGGGATGTGGAGACGGTACGGACCCGGGTGGGCGCCTACCGTGCGGCGGGCGCCGACCATGTGGCGCTCCAGGTGCTGGCGGGGGACCGGCACAGCGATCTGCCGCGCGCCGAGTGGCGCGAGCTGGCATCCGCCTTCTCCCTCGGCTGAGGAAACCCGTATCCCGACGGCCCCGCGGCCCGGACCGCGGGGCCGTCGCCGTCGTTCCGTGGAACTCGCCTCCGACGCAGCCCTCTTGACGCCCCTGCCGCTCGCTCCTAAGGTCTCGAACCACTCGTCGATGCATGACGTCTGATGTCATGCATCGACGTTCGCCGAGTGTGAAGCGATCCCCGGTTCCGTTCGTCGATCTCCGTGTTCCTCTCATCCTCCCCCTCGCACCAAGGAGCGTTCGACCAGATGGCATTGATGTGGAGAGCACCAACGCCCCTGCGAAGGACGGCCGTTGCCCTGTCGGCGGTGGTGGCGACGCTCGCCGCCGCCGTGGTCGTCACCGGCCCGGCCGCCGCCGCGGCCGACGGCGGCCAGTCGGCCGTGGTCAGCCAGGACTGCACAAGCAGCCGGATCCGCGTGGCGCTGCTCAACCCGACCGCGGCGGCGACCACCTTCACCGTCAGCTGGCCGGGCAACGGCACCTGGACCCGTACGGTGGCCGCCGGTGACCGCACCGACCTGTACTTCTCCAAGCCCAGCGGTACGGACTACTCGCTCCGCACCACCACACCCCAGGGTCTGGACAGAACCATGAGGGGCACCCTGGACTGCGGCCGGTCGATGGCCGCGCAGATCAGCATGGAGTGCCCGAGCGACACCGGCGGTTCGCCCGCCGCCACCCACCGGCTGCGGCTCACCCTGGTCAACCGTTCCGACACGTCGAAGACCTTCACCGCACAGTGGGAGGGACGCTCCGGCTCCCCCTGGACCCGGACCCTGGCGGCACACGGTTCCGACGACACGCTGTCCTGGACGGTGGCGGACGGAACCCCGTACCGGATCAGGACGACGGCCACCGGCTTCGACCGTACCGAGAGCGGGACCGCGCGGTGCGGGCTGGCCACCGGGACACCCGGTATGAACGCGCAGGCGCTCTTCGCCGCGCACACCTCCACCAGCGCGGGAACCCCGATCGCCGGTCTGAACCGGGCCAGGGCGGACGGCAGCGGATACGAGACCTACACCGGCACCGCCGCCTCGGTCCGCATCCCCGCGATGGCCGTCACCGACAACGGCACCGTCATCGCCATGGCCGACGCCCGTGTCGACAGCACAGCCGACCTGGGTGGGGCCGGCAACAACATCCAGGTCGCCATGCGCCGCAGCACCGACGGCGGCGCCACCTGGACGGGCGCATCGACGGTCGCGCACGCGGCGACGACCAGCGAGGGGTACGGCGACAGCAGCCTCCTGGTGGACCGCTCGGCGGGCAAGGACGGCACGGTCTTCGCGTTCATCAACTACTCACCCGCGCCCGGCATCAGCTACGCGGGCTCATCGGCCGGTTCGAACTCGGCGACCGACACCACCGCCCTGCACATCCGGGTGATCTCCTCCACGGACAACGGCGCCACCTGGAGCAGCCCGGTGGATCTGAACCCACAGGTCAAGAGCGTGAAGTGGGCCGGTATGTTCGCCTCTTCCGGCCATGGCATCCAGCTCTCCGACGGCCGGCTCGTGCAGCCGATCGTCTACAAGCAGGACGGAGCCGACCACGCGGGCAACATCTACTCCGACGACCACGGCGCCACCTGGCACGCGGGCGCCGCCGCGGCGACCGGCGTCAACGAGAACAAGGCGGTCCAGCGCGACACCGGCCAGGTGGTGCAGAACCTGAGGTCCGACAGCGGAGGCAACCGCTGGTACGCCACCGCGGCGGACACGGCCACCGGGCGCGATGTCGCGGGGGCCTACGGTCCGGCCTGGAACTCCGGCCTGATCGACCCCGGCTGCAACGGCGACGAGATCTCGTACCTCCGGCCCGCCGACGTCGGATCCGGCGGATTCCCCGCTCTGACCCCGGTCACCGTGCAGAGCAACAACGCGTCCACCGGCCGCAGTGAGCTGACGGTGCGTACCAGCGACGACGACGGTGTGACCTGGCCGCACCAGGTGCTGGTCAAGCCGGGCGCGGCCGGATACTCGACCACGGCGGTCCTCGGCAGCGGTGCGATCGGCGACCTCTACGAGATCGGCGACACCGGCGGCATCGTCTTCAGCAGCTTCACCCCCGACTGGGCGCGGCAGTCCTGACCGGCCGAACGGGCGCCGCGGTCCTGACTCGCCGCCCTTGAGCCGGACGGCAGAAGGCTACGGCGACCGAGCGGGCCCGCCCCCTCGGCACGATGCGGGGGACGGGCCCGGAGTGGCCGGGCGGGCAGGTCAGTCGGCCGGAGCCGCTGCCCGTGCCTCCTGCACCCGTCGCCTGACCGGTGCGTAGTGCTCGGCGATGGCGTGGGTGAAGGCGTCGACGTCGCCGGCCCGGGCGGCGTCGACGATCCTGCGGTGGTTGGCCACGGTCTCGGCCTCGTCCTTGCTGGTGAACTCGCCGAGATGCGGCACCACGATCGTGTACACGTCCCAGAACGCGAGCGAGAGCTGCCCGATCAGTTCATTGCCGAGCGGCTCGACCAGCAGGGCGTGGAAGGCGCGGTCGGCCTCGACGAAGCCCATGCCGTCGCTGTTTCCCGAGCGCTCCATGTCGTCCACGATGCGGTAGAGCGTACGGAGATGGTCGCTGTCCAGGGAGGTGAGGATCCGCTCCGCCATCCCGCGCTCGAACAGCTCGCGTACGTCCACCAGGTCCGACATGACCTTGAAGTCGTCGTCGCGGCTGAGCAGTCCGCGGAAGGTGAGCCCCTCCACCAGCGCGGAGAGGGTGAGCCGGCCGACGTAGGTGCCGTGGCCGTGCCGCACCTCCACGATGTCCAGCGCGTCGAGGGTCTTGACCGCCTCGCGCACGCTCGACCGGCTGGCGCCGAGCGTGGCGCTCAGTTCGCTCTCGGTGGGCAGCGGATCTCCCGGACGGAGTTTGTTCTCCAGGATGTACCGCTTGATGCCCTCGCTGACCTCCTGTCTCAGCAGGGCACGCCCCTGACGTCCTTCCAGGATTCGCCGGCTCTCCACCCCTTGATCCCTCTCCTCGTCCCAGCTGTGTTCACACGCTATCAGCCATCGGACATCAGACATCAGACATCAGACATCAGACAAATTTCGGGACGCCCTTCCCGGACACAGCGCAGACGTCTTACGGCGATCCGGGCCCGGGCAGGATGATGGTCCCATGAGCGATCACGACGAGACCGCGGGCAGCCGGAGCGCCTTCGACGAGGAGGCGCGACAGGTACTCGCGACCGGCGCACGCGAGGAGAAGCTGCGCCGGCGCTATCCGGTCGATTCGGCGTCCTTCGAGCGGACCCGGATGGCGCCCTACACCGCCTACGCGGCGATGGTCCTCGAAGGCGCGGGCTGGCGGCAGATGTTCCCCGCCCAGCCGAGCGAGGACGAGGCGCGGCTCGACCTGGCCGCGGTCCTGCGCGCCACCACCGGGCACCCGACGGTGGCGGCGGCCCGCTACGCGCAGGCCGCCGACGCCGTGGAGAACGGGGCGGACCAGGCCATCCTCGGCGACAAGGTCTACCGGATCGTACGTGTCGAGCAGACCGTCGTCATGACGGAGTACGGCCCCGAGCCGCCCCAGGGCGGGGACTGCCCCTTCCCGGAGGAGTTCGACGACCGGGAGTCCGAGCACTGACCGGGTTGCACGGCTTGCACCGGTTGAACGCGTTGTACGGGTTGAACGGGCTGCACGGGTACCGGCCGTCAGGCCAGTCCGGCGAGCGTGTTCCAGAACATCAGCTCGTAACTCTGCAGCAGCCGCCCATGGCGGCGGGCGGCTGCCAGGTCGAGACCGCTGTCGAGCCCGGCCTGGACGGCGTCCGCCGCCTGCGCTTCGAGATCCGGCGCGGGCTCGCCGAAGAAGTCGAAGAATCCGCAGCCCCGGTCGTCGAACCCGTAGTGGGTGCGCAGCCCCTCGGCGATCGTGGCGCAGTACTCACCCCAGGCGGCGAAATTCGCGGTGAGCGCGAGCGCGGCCTCCGCGGGCGCGGCGGTGAGGGCCAGCCTCGCCACGTACGAGGGGTAGGCCTGGCAGCCTGCCGTCGGCTCGTAGGCCGCGACCTCGGCGCCGCCGAGCCCGCACGCGGCGGTCAGCGCTTCGAGCCGCTCGGCCGCGATCTCCTCCCCGGCGGCGAGGGCGCCGAAGAATACGGCACAGGCGTCATCCCCGCGAGCCGCCGACCGCTCGGCCAGATACGTGAATGCGCTCCGGTCGCTGTCGATGACGTACCTCTGTTCCAGGGCGAGCGCGGACAGCGCGCCGGGGTCGGCCGTGCCCGCCGCGACCAGCGGGACGAGCCGGTTGTCTGCGGCCCCCGGCGCCAGCTCGGCCGTGGTGCTCCTGAGTACGTCGAGCGCTGTACGGTGCATCTCCCTCTCCCTTCGTCCTGGGTGCACGGCACCCGCCCAGAGTGTTGCGGCAGCTGTCGTGCACACCCAGGGCCGCGGTGCCATACTCGGACATGTTCACTCGAACGGCTGTCCCTGTCCGAAAGGACGACGCCAATGACCTGGGCTTCGTGGACCACCAGCGGAATCTTCGCGGGACCGGGCGGAGTCCGTACGGAAGAGATCGGTGTACTGACCGGTGATCTGACGGTGCACACCACGTGGTGGGAGGACCAGGCGTCCTTCGCCGTGCAGTACAGCGGATCGTCCGACTGGTTCACGCTGGTCGGCAGCCCCGTGCCCTGCGGCTCGGAGCGTGCCAGCCGCGAACTCCACCAGATCGTCGTCGAGGCGGTGCGCGCCGGAGGCGGGGTCACCGCACAGACCGTCCAGTACAACGCGGAGCCCTGGCAGTAGCCGCAGGGCCCCAGGCAGCAGCCGCCCATGACCGGGCGGCCGTTCCCCGCCCCGACCCGTCGCGTTAGGGTGCGGGGTGCTGTTGAGGACCGCTGGGCCCGGCGCCCTGGACGACATACGGCTGCTGGACCGTGAGGAAGAGGGCGGGCACTGGCCGCTGCTGCTCTGGACCCCCGGGCCCGGCCGGCGCATGATCTCCAGCGCGGCGCTGGGCGGAGGCATCGGCGAGCGGCACTGGGTGCTCAACGCCCAGGTGCGTCCCGGCTACGCGCGGACGGACACGGAAAGCCATCTCGCCGAGATCGCCGGACGGGCGGGCGCGACGGGCCCCGGGGTCGGGCTGATGACGGCGGCGCCCGTGCGCAATGCCCGCTCCGCGACGGACGGCGGAGTGCAGGCCCTGGTCACCGCCGGAACGGGGGTGCACGGCTGGGCGGCCGAACCCGGTACGGGAAGCGACGAGCCGCTGCCCGCGGGGACGATCAACATCATCGTGGCGGTGCCGGTGGCACTCTCCGACGCGGCACTGGTGAACGCGGTGGCCACCGCCACCGAGGCCAAGGTCCAGGCCCTGCGGGACGCCGGTCTCGACGCGTCCGGCACCCCCACCGACGCTGTGTGCGTCTCCGTGCCCGGCCATCCGGCCGGCCCGCCCGCCGGGCGGGCCGGATCCGTGGAGCCCTTCGCGGGGCCCCGGTCGCGCTGGGGTGCCCGGATCGCCCGCGCCGTGCACCGTGCGACGCTGCTCGCCTGTCTGCCGCCGGACGCGGCGCGGCACTGACCGGGGCCGCCGCCGACCGGTCCCGGCTGCGGCTTGCCGGTCCGGCGCGGCGGTCGGCGGGCCCGGGGTGCCGGTCAGCCGCGTGAACCCGCGGCGCCTGCCGCATCCGTGGCATCCGCCGGATCCGCGGTCTCCACCGCGTCGGCCGGCTGCGGGGCCGCCGGCGCGGCTGGCACCGCAGCGCCGCGGCGGAGCCGGCGGGCCAGTGGCTCGGTCCAGCGGGCGGTCAGCGGGCCCACGATGACCAGGATCAGGACGTACGCGGTGGCCAGCGGGCCGATACGCGGTTCGACGCCGACCGCGAGGCCCGCGATCACGATGGAGAACTCGCCGCGTGCCACCAGCGTGCCCCCCGCCCGCCAGCGTCCCGCGGACCTGATCCCGGCCCGGCGGGCCGCGTACCAGCCGGTGGCGATCTTCGTCAGCACCGTCGCGATCGCGAGCAGCAGCGCGGGGAAGAGGACGGGCGGGATGTCGGCGGGGTTGGTGCTCAGTCCGAAGAAGACGAAGAAGACAGCGGCGAAGAGATCCCGCAGCGGCGTCAGCAGATTGTGCGCGCCTTCGGCGACCTCACCGGAGAGCGCGATACCGACCAGGAACGCACCGACCGCGGCGGAGACCTGGAGCTGCTGTGCGATCCCCGCGACGAACAGCGTCAGCCCGAGGACCACGAGCAGCAGCATCTCCGGGTTGTCCGACGACACCGCCCGGCTGATGAACCGGCCGTGGCGCAGCGCCACATAGAGGACGGCGCCGACCGTGCCGAGGGAGATCAGCAGGGTGAGGCTGCCGCCCGCCAGACTCAGTCCGGCGAGCAGTGCGGTGAGCAGCGGCAGATAGACGGCCATCGCCAGGTCCTCGATGACCAGCACGCCGAGGACCACCGGTGTCTCGCGGTTGCCGAGACGGCCGAGGTCCCCCAGGACCTTGGCGATCACTCCCGATGAGGAGATCCAGGTGACCCCGGCCAGTGCGACGGCGGCGACCGGGCCCCAGCCGAGGATGAGCGCTGCGGCGGCGCCCGGTGTCGCGTTCAGTACGAAGTCGACGATCCCGGAGGGGTACTGGGTCTTGAGGTTCGTGACGAGTTCGGACGCGCTGTATTCGAGCCCCAGCAGGAGCAGCAGCAGGATGACGCCGATCTCGGCGCCGGTGGCGGTGAACTCCTCGCTGGCGTCCAGCGGTACGAGGCCGCCGTGGCCGAAGGCGAGTCCGGCCAGCAGATACAGCGGGATGGGAGAGAAACCGATACGGCCGGCGAAGCGGCCCAGAAGCCCCAGGGCGAGGATGACCGCCCCGAGTTCGATGAGCAGCGCGGACATGTTGTGCACAGGCGTTTATCCTCCGGTGATCAGTTCCGCGACGGCGTCCACGCCCTCGCGGGTGCCGACGACAACGAGGATGTCGCCACTGGCGAAGCGGAAGTCCGGGGTGGGAGACGGGAATGCGGTGGTCCGCCGCAGTACGGCGACGATCGAGGCACCGGTCCTGGTGCGCGCCTGAGTGGCGCCGAGTACGCGCCCCGCGTACGGGGACCTCTTGGTGATCGCGATGCGCTCGCTCACCAGGTCGATCTCCAGGTGCTCGTGCAGCTGGGCCACCGGCGCGGGGGTGAGGAGCCGGGACAGCGCGGCCGCCTCGTGCGAGGCGAGCGGCGTCGAGCTGCGGCAGCTGTCGTCGTCCTCGGGATCGTGGAACGCGAGGATGCGTCGGCCGTCCTGATGTGCCACGACCGAAATGTGCTGTCCGGCATCGGTGTTGAGGTCGTACCTGGTTCCGACTCCGGGCAGTCCGGTCTTCCGGATGCGGGCGGCGGGTTCCATAGAAGGCTCCATACGGGCATTCAGGGGCGGTGTGCGGGCACGGTTGCCGTAGGTGCGGCGCGACGCGGTCGGTCTCCGCGGATCCGTCCAGCGGGCAGCCGGTAGCTCTGCCCGTAACTCTATCGCAGGTCAAGTAATGGTAAATAGTGGAGTCGTTATGGGGTGATTAACCCTTTTTGTCGGCCCAGGTCGGGAGGTGACTCCCGGCCGGGCCCACCCGGTGAGGGTGTGGTGCCGGGCCCTCCCGCGTTGCTGGCATGATCGGGGGCATGGCTGAACGCGTTATCGCCGCGTGTGACGGGGCGTCGAAAGGAAATCCGGGGCCCGCGGCATGGGCCTGGGTCATCGCCGACAGTGCGGGCACACCTGTCCGCTGGGAGGCGGGAGCGCTGGGCACGGCGACGAACAATGTGGCCGAACTGACCGCCCTGCAGAGCCTGCTGGCCGCTGTGGACCCCGGCGTGGAGATGGAGATCCGGATGGACTCCCAGTACGCGATGAAGGCGGTGACGACCTGGCTGCCCGGATGGAAGCGCAAGGGCTGGAAGACGTCGTCCGGCAAGCCGGTCGCGAACCAGGAACTCGTGATGCGGATCGACGAGCTGCTCACCGGCCGTACCGTCGAATTCCGCTACGTCCCCGCGCACCAGGTCGACGGCGATCCGCTCAACGACTTCGCCGACCGGGCGGCCAGCCAGGCCGCGATCGTGCAGCAGGCCGCGGGCAGCCACCTGGGCTCCCCGCAGCCTCCCGCCGCACCTGACGCCGTCCGCACGTCCGGGGCATCCCGGCGCGGGTCCGCGGGTGCCACGAAGGCCGGGCCGTCGGCGAAGCGCACCTCGTCGCGGACGCTGAAGGCGAAGTTCCCCGGCCGCTGCCGCTGCGGCCGTTCCTATGCGAGCGGCGAGCTCATCGCCAAGAACACGGACGGCTGGGGCCACCCCGACTGCCGCACGGCGGACACCGCCTAGGATTTCCGGTCCGCTCCGTACGGGGCGGCCTCCCCGTGCCGGGCCTGCTCCGTACCGTTACGGAGCAGGCCCGCCGCGTGTTCAGTACCTGTTGTCGTTCCCGGGCTCGGTGGCGAGTCGGGCGAAACCGCGCTGGAGCACTACGAGACGGTGGCGGCGTGCTGCCGCAGGAAGGCTCCGGCGTGAGCGGCGGCCTCTTCCTTCGTCGCGTACCAAGTGCCGTCCTCGGCGGCGCCGCGAGTTTCGTCCGCGCCTTCGCCCGCCCAGGCCCAGCCACCGGACGACGGGTCCTGCACCAGTTCGGCCGTGCCGCCGAAGAGTTCGAGCGTCGCGTCTCTCCGCGCCGCCACGGCGGCGGGGCGGGGAACCGCGTCGGGCCACTTCTTGCGCGCGCCCTGGCGGGTTATGCCCCAGACCGCCCCCATCTGCTCGTAGTTCGCGCCGTAGGAGCCGGCTGTCGCCGCCGCGATTGCCGCCAGACGCTTGACCTCCGTATCCACCACCTTCCAGGCGGCGAGGATGGACAGAGTCACATCAACCGGGTCCGCCTCCCACATGCGGGCCGTGGACAGCCCTGACTCGCGGGAGCGAATGGCCGCTGCGAGCGGATTGAGGGCGTCAGTAAGCGCCTTGACCAGCTCGGCCCGCTCTTCGGGGGTGATCTCGATCGAAGTCATGCGACAACTATAGTTACCGTAATCGATTTCGACAACTTTAGTTCCGGCTCGGCGGCCGGGCTGTCGTCGGCGACCGTGACCCGGCTGACGAAGCGGTGGCAGGCACTCTCTGCGTTTCTGATTACTCACCGGGCAGCCCGCTGTGTGAAAGCGCGAGGCCTAGACAAGGCGGCCGCCGGCCACCCGAGTGGCGGCCTGCTTGAGCCTGCTGAGCAACGGCACAGCCTCGACGTGGATCACCCCAGGGAGACTACCGAGCTGCTCAGTGACATAGCTGAAGAGCTCAACGCTGTCGCGGCAGGTTACTGCGGCCACGATGTTCGCAGAGCCCGTGACCGCGGCGACCCAACTGGTCTGCCGATGCGAGGAGAGCGCCTCGCAGACCGTGACGATGAGGTTCGGAGAGACTTGAAGGAGCAGCGTGGCCGAAACTCGGTAGCCGAACGCTTCCAACATCACGTCCACGTCCACGGTGACGGCACCACTGTCCAGGAGCGCCTGGAGACGACCTCTGACGCGGGACAGCGGCCAGTTGAGGGTACGGGACAGTGCTGACGCGGTGGCTCTGCCGTCCCGGCGTAGTTCCTCCAAAAGTGCGCGGTCTTCGAGGAGCACCGGACTGTACGTCTCCTTCCGCCGGCGAGGATCGCTCCCCTCAAGGAGATGTCGTACCGCGTCCTCGCTCAGCGGCTCCTCGAAACCCGACCACTCGGCAGGGCCGCCGGAGTACGAGTGCAGCACCAGGTGAGTAGTGAAGGAGAGCACTTCGGCCGTGTGCGAGATCCGGGGCAGCACTCCCGTGCCGCAGGCTGCATCGGCGGGCAGGGTCGTGGTGCACATCAGCTCCGCACCGCCGGAGTGCAGCGCAACCCAGGAAACGTCCTCGCGTGCAGCAAGCACATCGCCCAGGTGGGCTGCGGCAGTAGGACGGCACTGCAGCCGCAGCAGCCAGAGCCCACGTCTGGCAGAGGCAGCTGCCTCGCTGACCAGGACTCGGAGCACACCTGCCTCGCGCATGGCGCTGTAGCGGCGTGTCGCAGTCTGCTCCGAAACCCCCACCGCCTCGGCGATCCGTCGCATCGGGGCCCGCCCGTCGAGCATCAGGCATTGGAGGATTTGTTGATCCACAATGTCCATATGGGCAGTTTAGTTCTTCTCAGCGGATCCCATGGAGGTAGCTGTCGAGTAGGGGCCGAGCCCTGGAGCTTCCGGGGCCGCGTGGCGAACACTCAACTCATGAGCGTTTTGAACCACCACATCGTCTGGTCCCGCGATGCTGAGACCTCGGCCCGCTTCCTGGCCGACATGCTGGGCTTCGAACCCCCGGTGAAACTGGGTCATTTCTTGATGGTGCAGGTGGGACCTGGCATCACCTTCGACTTCATGACCACCGACCGCGACATCACGGCTCAGCACTACGCCTTCCTGGTCAGCGAGGAAGAGTTTGACGTGATCATCGGCCGGGTGCGGGAGTACGCCCTGGAGTGCTGGGCGGACCCCGGGCATCAGGACGCGAGCAACATCAACCGCCTCGATGACGGCCGCGGTGTCTACTTCAACGACCCCAGCGGTCATGAGCTGGAGATCATCACACGCCCCTACGGCAGTGGCGGTCTCGACGCCGAGCACGTCAACCCGCTACTTACCGAGGAGCTCGCGGCGAGCGGGAAGCTTCCGGACCTTTCATGACCGAGCCGTTGACCGAGTCGTTGACCGAACGCCCCCTCGTTCAGGTGCTGATAGGGAGCACTCGGCCGAACCGCGCAGGCGAACCCACCGCTCGTTGGGCCGCCGAACAGACCGCCGCGGGTGGCGTCTTCGACGTCGAAGTGGTCGACGCTCTGCGCAGAGCCATGCGGCAGAGAACGGTCCGACCGTGCGCCAGATCGCCCCACCAGTCTTCGAAAGAGAACTGACCATGCCGAAATTCACCGAGCTGGACCTTCACGTTGCACTCGCTGACCAGCTTGACGAGGGGGGCGGACCAGTCATCCTCGTCAACGTCTTGTGCGTCGCCCCCGAAGACGTCGACCAACTGCTGCTGGCTTGGTCCACCGACGCGACTACCCTGAAGAATCAACCGGGCTTCATCTCCACCCAGTTGTATCGCGGTATCGCCGGCAGCAGCGCGTTCCTCAATTACGCTGTCTGGGAGTCAACGGACCACTATCGGGCGGCCCGACTTGACGACGGCGCTCGCGCAGCCGCTCGCGATCTCTACCCGGCCAGCCTCGTCGCCACCCCGCACCTGTTTCGAAAGCAGGCTGTGCCAGGAATCTGCGTGGCCTGAGGAATTGATGCGTGGTAGCGGGGTATTACGCGCCTGGCTTGCTGGCGGCAACCTGGGAAGAGGAGGCGAACGCCGCAGTGGCCTCCCGAATCGGGCTGCCGCGGCTGCCAGTCGTGCACTGGCCAGAGCCGTCCAGCGAGCATGAACGCGCGGACCAGTGGTTCGGGCTCTGCTGTAAGACCCGGACCCTGATGACCTGGGCGGCCGGCCGGCCGTTCGCCTGAGCGGACGACGAGATCACCGACGCCGACCGGGATGGGCGGCTTGGTTGGAAGGAAGTAACCCTGTGCCCTCCGGCTTGCCGCCCAGGTGATCGAAGTTTCGGAATGCTGGACGAGCCGTTCACAGTCGGGATCAGAAACAGGTACTCAGCCGGCGGGGGAGTACGAGTAGACCGTCGTGGACACGATGCAAGCGCCCGGCTGAACCACCTCCGCGCGCAGGGTGCGCGACGCCGGGTCGTAGTCGACGCCCTCGGACTCGAAGGTGCCGGAGCAGATGCTGCGGCGGGGGAGCTGGAGCAGTGTCGTCACCCGGCCGGTGACCGTACTGCCGTCGATGGCGTGCTCCAGATCGACCTGGAGCAGGTCCTTCGCCTCGTCGTCCGAGACACACACCAGCCGGGTGTCCGAGACGAAGTCGCAGCCCTGGATGTCGCTCACCGTGCGGTCCAGCGAGATCTGGCCGGCCTGGGGCAGCGCCCCGCCGGCGGGCGGGGTGGCCGGGTTGAGCAGCGGAGCCGGGAAGACCTGGAGGCGGTCCTGGCTGCCCCACTCCCCGGAGACCATCCACTGCGCGTCGGGTGAGACCGCGGCGAAGGAGTTGTTGAGCTTCTCGCCCGGATCGAGCTGGTGGACGTACTCGTACCGCTTCCCGTCCGGGGTCGTCACCGCGTACATCTTCGATGTCGCGTCGTCCCCGCCCTGGTAGGCGTCGAAGACATCGCCCCGGGCGATGTCCGGGTCGCCTATGTGGTTCCAGCCCTTGGCGCGGAGACCGAGCGGCACCGAGGCGAGCCCCCGGAAGAGCAGCGAGCCGTCCGCCCGGCCGGCGATCCCCTCGCCGCCGGTCAGGGAACCGGTGTAGGAGGTGCCCGATTCGGTCCAGCCGCCCGGTGCGGCGGCCGCGCTGGGCAGGAACGCGACGGACAGGGCCAGGGCGCCCGTCAGAACGGCGGCAACGCGGAGCGTTTTGAGGGGCACTGATTCTCCGTCGGTTCGGCAGTGGGAGGCGAAGCGTAGACCGGGCCCTCCGGTGCGCGCACCCGCCTCGGTGCGCCGACCTCGCAACGATGGCCGGAACATGACGCGGCCGCCTGCCCGCACGCGGCTACCCGGCGGGCTCGGCGGTCCAGCTGACCAGTGGGGGCCGGATCGAGCCGCAGAGCGGCTGCCCCTGGCTGTCCGTGAGCCGCAGCCGTGCGGTGAGGCGGCCGGAGCGTACGGCCGCGTCGAATACGTCGGGGCTGACGGCGTCCAGCATCAGTTTGGCGCGGCGGAACATGGTGGGGGTGCCGTCCGGATCCGCCGTGGTCCAGGACAGATAGACGAAGCGCCCGCCGAAGCGGTTCTGGATGTACGGGCCGGAGACGACGGTGGTGCCGTCCGGCCCCGGTGCCGTCGTGCACTCCAGCGTCCACCGGGCGGACGGCAGATCACCGGCGTGCGCGGCCGCCACCTCCTGGGGCCGGTCCCTGGCCTGGACGCCGACGTGGATGTCGACGGCATCGGCGAAGGCGGAGCTGGTGCGTCCGGGCAGGCCGGAGGCTTCGATACGGATCTGCATGCGGCCATTGTCCAGGGCCGCGGCGTACGGCAGATCGGCACACGCTCGTTCCGTCTTCTTCACCTGCCGGTCCGGGGGCCGTGGCAGTGTCCTGTGAACCGTACATGACATCAACCACGTGCCGCCGCACGGCAGTTGGAGAGGACACCCCCCACATGTCCCGACTTACAGCGATGAGATGGATCACCGCCATGGCCCTCGCCGGGGCCGCCGCCCTGAGCGCGGCACCGTCCGCGCCCGCTGCCGCCCGCCAGGTCCCCCTCCCGGCCGCGACGGCCTCCCGGGTGCTGGACGACTCGTACTACGCGGACGCCGAGGGCAAGTCGGGTGCGGCGCTCAAGAGCGCGCTCCACACGATCATCAGCAAGCAGTCGACGGTCAGCTACGCCCAGGTCTGGGACGCGCTCAAGGTCACCGACCAGGATCCGGCCGACTCGTCCGACGTGATCGAGCTGTACACGGGGAAGTCGGTGCCCAAGTCGAGCAGCGGCGGCAGCACGGGTGACTGGAACCGCGAGCACGTGTGGGCCAAGTCCCACGGCGACTTCGGCACGGCCACCGGGCCCGGCACCGATCTCCACCATCTGCGGCCCGCGGACGTCGCGGTGAACGGCGTCCGGGGGAACAAGGACTTCGACAACGGCGGCACGGCGGTGGCCGGAGCCCCCGGCAACTACACCGACTCGGACTCCTTCGAACCGCGCGACGCGGTCAAGGGGGATGTCGCCCGCATGATCCTCTACATGGCCGTGCGGTACGACGGCGGGGACGGATTCCCGGACCTGGAGCCGAACGACAAGGCGGGCAACGGATCGGCGCCGGCCATCGGACGGATCAGCGTGCTCACGCAGTGGAGCGACGAGGACCCGCCCGACACCTTCGAGAAACATCGCAATGACGTGATCTACAGCGACTACCAGCACAACCGCAACCCGTTCATCGACCACCCCGAATGGGTCGACTCGATCTGGTAGCCGCCGGAGCGGTACGGACGACGGGGCGGGGGCCGGTCACCGGACCCCGCCCCCGGTCGTCCTGTTGCCGTCGCGCGGGACGCTCAGACGCTCTCCCCGTCGCTGCTCCCCTTGGAGGTGTGGGCGATGCACTCGACGTCGATCTGGTCGGCGAGCTTCGCCAGTTCGATGGTGAGGGCGGCCACGGTGTCCTCGTCGGCGTTCGACGCGTCGTCGCGCACCGCCTGGAGCCAGCCCGCGCCGAGCGTCCGCAGCATGTGGCTCACATCGGCGGCTGCCACATGCAGCACGCCCTGCTCGTCGGGGACCAGGGCCAGCATGACGTCACGGTTCAAGTCTCTCCGCCTCCAGTGTCTGCGGAATCCTCCGCGCTGCGACTCTAATGACACCCTGCGCCCTCACGCGGGACATGAGGTCCGTGCCCCGCGGGACATGAGGTCCATGCCCTCTCGCAGCGCAGGCGATGCACCAGCTATCCATGTCCGTGTCCGTGGTGTCGTGTGCCCGCCCTGGGCCCGGACCACTCCGACGGCGTGCGACGGCGCGGCAGCCGGACGCGGTGTGGGCATCACGGTTCCTCACCGCCGCTCGGCGCGGTGGCGCCGGATGACGGCGACGTCGATGGCCGCTATGGCGGTGAAGACGGCGCAGAGGGCGGCGAGAACGACCAGGGCCGTCGTACTGGGGGCCCCGGAGGAGCGTGCGGAGGCCGCCCACAGGGCAAGCAGCGCGGCTCCGGCGGCGAAGACCGGCAGGGCGATGGACGAGATCACCAGCCGGGCGCCCAGTGCGCTGTAGGCGGTCAGCGGCTCGGTGCCCGTCCTGGGCCATCCGAGGTGGGGGAGGCGCGGGTGGGTGTGCGGGGCGCTTCCGCCGTGGCCCCCGCCCAGCGCGGCACGGTGGGACATGAGATCCCCTTCCCGGCGCCGGTCACCGGAGAGGACGGGCGGCCGCGCGCCTCGAATCGCGTGGATCCTGTACACCCCAGTGTGCTCCACTCCCGGCGCCCCGCGCCGCCACGGAACCGGAGGACCCGCCCCGCGCTAGCGGACCCGCCCCACCGCGGCGTAGATCCCGCTGCCCTCCGCCTCCGGGGCCGCCGTGTCCTTGAACCACTCGGTCGCGGTCACCAGGCCGGGTTCGACGAGTTCGAGCCCGTCGAAGAACCGGGCCACCTCGGGGCGGGTGCGGAAGCCGAGCCGGATGCCGCCCTTCGCGTACTGCGCCGTGACCATGGCGGCCAGCTCCTCGTACCGGTCCGAAGCGGCGTGTGACAGCACCAGGCAGCTGCCCGGCGGCAGCGTCCCGACCAGGGTGCTGACGATGCCGTACGGGTCCTGGTCGTCGGGGACGAAGTGCATCAGCGCGATCAGGGAGAGCGCGATCGGCCGGTCGAAGTCCAGGAACTTCCTGGCGTGGTCGATGATCGTCCGCGGCTCTCGCACATCCGCCTGGATGTAGTCGGTCGCGCCCTCCGCGCTGCTGACCAGCAGGGCTTCCGCGTGCCGCAGGACGATGGGGTCGTAGTCCGTGTAGACGACCCGCGCCGACGGCACGGTCCGCTGGACGATCTGGTGCAGGTTCGGCCGGGTGGGGATGCCGGTGCCTATGTCGAGGAACTGGTCGATGCCGCTTTCCGCCAGGTACGCGGCGGCCCGGTGCATGAACGCGCGGTTCTGCCGGGCGGCGTCCTTCGCCTCGGACGGAAGGCTCTCGCCCACCTCCTGGTCGACGGGGTAGTTGTCCTTGCCGCCCAGCAGCCAGTCGTAGACCCGCGCGGGGTGCGGCTTGCTCGTGTCGATCCGGGGGGCGGGTGCGGCTTCCGTCATGGGCGGGCTCCGTTGCGCGAGGAGTGGACGGGGGCAGGTCCCTGGGCGTGGCCGGGGGAGAGGGTGACTGCCGCACTGCCGCAGCCCACCGCACCCCGGCCGACCAGCGTCTTGTCGGCGCAGTCTGCCACAGCAACTCAGCGGCCGGTGCATGGCGTTGGCCTGCCCGGAGGGAAGTGCTCGGTCCTCAGCGGGCTGCTTCACAGGGCTGCGGCCTCCTGCCGGTCCCGCTGGGGTACGGGGGCGGGGCAGGCAGGCACCGCCGGCCGGTCCGGACCCCCGTCCGGCGGGCCGCAGGACCTGTGGCCTGGGGCTCCGGGGCGGACGTGACAGGATGGCCGTATGTCTACCAACGTTTTCTTCGACATCACCATCAATGGCGAGGCCGCGGGAAGGATCGTCTTCGAGCTCTTCGACGACGTCGTTCCCAAGACCACGCAGAACTTCCGCGAGCTCGCCACCGGCGAGCACGGCTTCGGCTACGCGGGCTCGGGCTTCCACCGCGTCATCCCCGACTTCATGCTCCAGGGCGGTGACTTCACCCGGGGCGACGGCACCGGCGGCAAGAGCATCTACGGCGAGAAGTTCGCCGACGAGAACTTCAAGCTCAAGCACGAGCGTCCGTACCTGCTGTCGATGGCCAACGCCGGCCCGAACACCAACGGCTCGCAGTTCTTCATCACCACGGTGCAGACCCCGTGGCTGGACGGCAAGCACGTCGTCTTCGGCGAGGTCGTCGAGGGCCAGGACCTCGTGAAGAAGATCGAGTCGTTCGGCTCCGGCTCGGGCGGCACCAAGGCGAAGATCGTCATCGCGGCTTCCGGCGTCGTCGAGAAGTAATCCCCCGGGATCGCCCAGGGGTCTTCCGGGCCGGTCCAGGGGTCTTCCGGACCCCGGGCTTCCGGGATCTTTCCCGGGACCCGCACGAAGCACCCCGGCACGGTCCGGGACATCCGGGTGCCTCCGCGGCCGCCGTCCAGGTGAGCGGCCGCGGAGCCCCGGGCTCCGGCCGTACTCCCCGCGGCCTCAGCCGGCCGGCCGGGCCAGCACCCGGGCCCGGCAGTCGGACGGGGAGCCCCAGGCCGAGCGCAGGGCGCGCGCCTTGCGGATCCACAGGGACAGGTCGTACTCGGCCGTGTAGCCGATGGCGCCGTGCAACTGCAGCGCCGTACGGGCCGCCGCGTACGCCGCCTCGCCTGCCGCCACCTTCGCCGCCGCGACCTCCGCCCCAGCGTCCGGAGACTTGCCCGCCAGGGCCACCGCCGCACCGTGGACCAGCGGGCGGGCGAACTCCAGCCCGATCAGCGCATCCGCCAGCCGGTGCTTCACGGCCTGGAAGGCGCCGATGGTGGTGGAGAACTGGGTGCGCTGCTTCGCGTAGGCGACGGTCCGTTCGACCAGGGCGAGACCGACCCCCAGAGCCTGCGCCGCGGTGGCGAACGCCGCCCAGTCGGCCGCGGTTCGGGTCGACGCTCCGACCTCCGGGCCCGATACGAGCGGAACCCCGCCGGCGATGTGCGGGACCGCGAGCCGCCGGGCCGGATCGATCGAGGGCTGAACGGCGCCGTGTCCGGACGCCGTACGCAGTTCGGCCGGTCCGCCGTCCGTCGCAGCCGTGCCCGTCACCACGAAGGTGACATCTGCCGTGTCCATGTCCAGGGCGTACGGGCCCCCGGCCGGCAGGGCCAGCGATGCCATGCCCCGCCCCGAAGCGAGCCGGGGCAGCCACCGTTCGGCCGATGCCGTGTCCCCGCACCCGGCGGGCCCGCCCAGGAGGACGCCCGCCGCCACGGTCTCCACCAGGGGGCCCGGCACGGCGTGCCGTCCCAGCTCGACGAAGGACACGGCGAGTTCGACCGGGAGCAGGCCCATACCGTCGTACTCCTCCGGCACCGCGAGCGCGAAGACCCCGGCATCGGCGATCCGTTTCCACAGCGCCCGGCCGGGACCGGTGTCCCCGGTGGCCCAGGCCCGTACCGCGGCAGGGGTGTCGGCCGATGCGAGCATCCGGTCCAGTGTCCGGCCGAACTCGGTCTGTTCGTCGTCGAGCAGGAATTTCATGACCGGCGTCCCTTCGGCAGGCCCAGCAGCCGTTCGGCGATGATGTCGCGCTGGATCTCGTTGGTTCCCGCGTAGATGGGGCCCGCCAGCGAGAAGGTGTAGCCGTCGGCCCAGCCGCCGTCGGCGGGCGCGTCCGCCGCGTCGTCGGAGAGCTCACCGCGCGGGCCCAGCAGGTCGAGCGCCGTCTCGTGCAGGCTGATGTCCAGCTCGGACCAGAAGACCTTGTTCAGACTGGACTCCGCTCCGATGGAGCCGCCGGCCGCGATCCGCGAGGCGTTGGCGTAGGTGAAGAGCTGGTAGGCGCGCGAGCGGATCACGGCGTCGGCGACCCGGTCGCGCAGCGCCGTGTCGCCCGGGTCGGCCTCGGCCCGCCACAGCCCGGTGAGCCGGGCGGCCGCCGCGGTGAAGCGCCCCGGGCTGCGGAGTGTCAGACCGCGTTCGTTGCCCGCGGTGCTCATCGCGACCTGCCAGCCGCGGCCCGGCTCGCCGATGACGTCGGCGTCGGGGACGAAGACGTCGTCGAGGAAGAGTTCGGCGAAGGCCGGTTTGCCGTCCAGGCGTCCGACCGGACGTACGGTCACGCCGTCCGCGTCGAGCGGGAACATCAGATAGGTGAGACCGCGGTGCGGCCGGTCCGCTTCCGGGTCGCTGCGGAAGAGCCCGAAGGCACGGTCGGCGAAGGCCGCCCGGGACGACCACGCCTTCTGGCCGTTGAGGAGCCAGCCGCCCGCCGTCCGGGTCGCGGTGGAACGCAGCGAGGCCAGGTCCGAACCGGACTCCGGCTCGGACCAGGCCTGCGCCCAGATCACCTCGCCGCACGCCATGGCGGGCAGGACCCGGGCGCACTGCTCGGGGCTGCCGTGCTCGAAGAGGGTGGGGGCGAGGAGGTTGATGCCGTTCTGGCTGACCCGGCCGGGCGCGCCGGCCGCGAAGTACTCCTCCTCGAAGATCAGCCACTGGAGGATCGACGCGTCCCGGCCGCCGTGCCGGGCGGGCCAGGAGACCACCGACCAGCGGTCGTCCGAAAGGGTGTGCTCCCAGGCCCGGTGGGCCGCGAAGCCCCCGGCGGTCTCCAGCGACGGCAGGGGTGATGCGGGGACATGCGCGGCGAGCCACTCGCGGGCCTCGGCGCGGAAGGCGTCCTCGGCCGCGGTGAAGTCGAGGTCCATCAGCGTCCTGCCTTCTTCATCGCTCCGACGTCCATACCCCCGAGCGGGTCCGCCGCCGTCTCGGCGTTGTGCGCGTGGGCGAGATGGTGCAGGCCGAAGACGGAGTCGAGTCCGGTGTGCAGGCCCTGCAGATCCTCCGCCTGGTTGACCGCGCGCTTGGTCAGAGCCAGCCCCATCCGGGGCATCTCGGCGACGCGGGCGGCGAGTTCGTGCGTACGGGCGGTGAGCTCGGCCGCGGGAACGACCCGGTTGACCATGCCGACCTCGTACGCGCGCCGGGCGCTCATCCGGTCACCGGTGTAGAGGAACTCCTTGGCGATCCGCGGGGGCATCACCCAGGGGTGGGCGAAGTACTCGACGCCGGGGATCCCCATCCGTACGACCGGGTCCGCGAAGAAGGCGTCGTCGGCCGCGACGATCAGGTCGCAGATCCAGGCGAGCATCAGCCCGCCCGCCACACAGGCGCCCTGTACGGAGGCGATCATCGGCTTCGGCAGCTCGCGCCACCGCCGGCACATCCCCAGATAGACCTCGGACTCCCGGGCGAACCGGCTTTCGGCGCCTGCCTTCTCCGAGTGGTCCCACCAGAGCCCGGCCTTCCGGTCGAAGGGGAGGTGCGCGTCGCGCTCCGGGGTCCCGATGTCGTGCCCCGCGGAGAAGTGCCGGCCCGCGCCCGCCAGCACGACGGCCCTGACCTCGTCGTCGTCGGCCGCACGGTAGAAGGCGCGGTCGAGCGCGTAGGTCATCGCGGAGTTCTGGGCGTTGCGGTAGTCCGGGCGGTCCATGGTGACCAGGGCGAGGGGGCCCTGACGCTCGTAACGCACGGGCTCTTCATGGTCGGCGATCATCGGCGACTCCTTCCCTAACAAGTGTTTGGTAGGTTAACCTACGGCCATGAGCAGCGTCGAGGAATCCGGCACCGGGACCGCCCGGACGCGGACCGCATCGCGAGGTGGACATCCGTGAACAAGCCCCCGCAGTACCTCCCCGGGCACCAGCTGCTGGCCGGCCGCACCGCAGTGATCACCGCGGCGGCCGGTGCGGGGATCGGTGGCGCCACCGCACGCCGGTTCCTGGAGGAGGACGCCCGGGTCGTCGTCGGCGACAGTCATGCCCGCCGCCTCGACGAGACCGTCCGGGCGCTGGCGGACGAGTTCGGCGCCGACCGGGTCGCCGGAGCCGCCTGCGACGTCACCGACGAGGAGCAGGTCGCCGCGCTCCTCGACCTGGCGGAGGAGCGGCACGGCCGGCTCGACCTGGTCGTCAACAACGCGGGGCTCGGCGGGACGGCCGAGCTGACCGAGATGACCGACGCCCAGTGGGACAAGGTCATCGACGTCACCCTCAACGGGACCTTCCGGTGCACCCGCGCCGCGCTGCGCCGGATGAAGGCGTCCGGCGGCGGGGGAGTCGTCGTCAACAACGCCTCCGTCGTCGGCTGGCGCGCCCAGCGCGGACAGGCCCACTACGCCGCCGCGAAGGCCGGAGTGATGGCGCTCACCCGCTGCGCGGCGGTGGAGGCCGCCGAGTACGGCGTACGCGTCAACGCGGTCTCGCCCAGCCTGGCCATGCACCCGCACCTGGTGAAGGTCACCACGCCCGAACTGCTCGAACAGCTCACCGAGGCCGAGGCGTTCGGCCGGTACGCGGAGCCCTGGGAGATCGCCAACGTCATCGTCTTCCTGGCCAGCGGCTACTCCTCGTACATGACAGGCGAGACGGTGTCGGTCAGCAGTCAGCACGCGTGAGCGGGGAACGACAATGGGTCTGTGCCTACTGCCAAGAACGTGCCCACCGCCAAGAAGAAGCCCGATATGAGCCCCTCGCCCGCGCGGCGCAGGGAGCTGCTCGCCACCGCCGCCGAGGTGTTCGCGGCCCAGGGCTACAACGCCACCACCGTGCGGAAGATCGCGGACGAGGCCGGCATCCTGGCCGGCAGCCTCTACTACCACTTCGACTCCAAGGAGTCGATGCTCGACGAGATCCTCAGCACCTTCCTGGACGAGCTGTGGGCCCGCTACGACTCCGTACTCGCCTCCGGTCTCGGTCCACGGGAGACCATCGAAGCTCTGGTCACCGAGTCCTTCCGGGAGATCGACCGGCACCGGGCCGCGGTCGCCATCTACCAGAAGGAGTCCAAGTACCTCTCGCTCCAGCCGCGCTTCGGCTATCTGGCCGACTCGCAGGAGAAGTACGAGAAGGCCTGGCTCGGAACGCTCGAACGCGGCGTCTCCGAAGGGGCCTTCCGCGGCGATCTCGACGTCCGCCTCACCTACCGCTTCGTGCGCGACACCGTCTGGGTCGCCGCGAGCTGGTACCGGCCGGGCGGACAGCACAGCCCGGAGGAGATCGCCCGCCAGTACCTCGCGATGGTGCTGGAAGGCATCGCGTCCGGGACGCACCGAAAAACGCCGCACCAGGAAACGTAGACCGACCGCCGGTCCCCGGACGGTCGGGACCCCACCAGGTTCCCATGGAGGAGCAGTCATGGCCGAGGCCTACATCGTCGAAGCGGTACGCACCCCGGTCGGGCGGCGCAAGGGCGGGCTCAGCGCCGTCCACCCGGCCGACCTGGGCGCGCATGTGCTCCGGGCCCTCGTGGAGCGTTCGGGCATCGATCCGTCCGCCGTCGAGGACGTCGTTTTCGGCTGTCTGGACACGGTCGGCCCGCAGGCCGGGGACATCGCCCGGACCAGCTGGCTGGCCGCCGGCCTGCCGGAGGAAGTGCCGGGTGTGACCGTGGACCGGCAGTGCGGCTCGTCGCAGCAGGCCGTGCACTTCGCCGCGCAGGGCGTGCTATCCGGCACCCAGGACCTCGTCGTCGCGGGCGGCACCCAGAACATGTCGATGATCCCCATCGCCTTCGCGAGCCGGCAGGCCGCCGAGCCGCTGGGGCTGACCGACGGGCCGTACGCCGGTTCGCAGGGGTGGCGGGCGCGTTACGGGGCCCAGCCTGTCAACCAGTTCCACGGCGCCGAGCTGATCGCCGGGAAGTGGGGCATCTCCCGTACCGACATGGAGGAGTTCGCGCTCCGCTCGCACCAGCGCGCGATCCGGGCGATCGACGAAGGACGCTTCGCACGCGAGACCGCCGCCTACGGTGACGTCACCACCGACGAGGGCCCGCGCCGGGACACCACGCTGGAGAAGATGGCAGGACTGAAGCCCGTCGTGGAGGGCGGACGGCTCACCGCGGGCGTCTCCTCCCAGGTCTCCGACGGGGCTTCGGCCATGCTGCTCGCATCCGAACGGGCCGTACGCGAACACGGACTGACCCCCCGGGCCCGCATCCACCACCTCTCGGTACGCGGTGAGGACCCGATCCGGATGCTGTCCGCGCCCATCCCGGCGACGGCGTACGCGCTGAAGAAGGCGGGCATGTCCATCGACGACATCGATCTGGTCGAGATCAACGAGGCGTTCGCGCCCGTGGTGCTGGCCTGGCTGAAGGAGACCGGCGCCGACCCGGAGAAGGTCAACGTCAACGGCGGCGCCATCGCGCTCGGCCACCCGCTCGGGGCGACCGGCACCAAGCTGATGACGACGCTCCTGCACGAACTGGAGCGCACCGGCGGGCGCTACGGCCTCCAGACCATGTGCGAGGGCGGCGGTCAGGCCAACGTCACCATCATCGAGCGCCTCTGATGCGTCTCTGACACACCTCTCCCGCCGACGCCGACGCAGGCGCCAACGGCCGTGCCGTTCCGGACACTTACGGTGCCGGGAACGGCACGGCCGTCCTTCGTGCGGCCCCGGCGCGGTCAGCCGGATCCGGCGGCCGCAGCCTCCAGCGCCGCCAGCGACCGCAGGGTCGCATGGGCCTCGGACATGATCCGGCCGACCAGTTCGGCGCAGGACGGCAGATCGTCGATCAGACCCGCGACCTGGCCGGACGCCATCACCCCCAGATCGGGGCGGCCCTCCACCATGGACGCCTTGAGCATCATCGGTGTGTTGGCGGCCAGCAGCACCTGGCTCCACGTCAGATCCTTGCCGTGCTTCATGGCCAGACCGTCGCGGATCATCTCCGCCCAGCCGAGCCCGGAGTGCGCCTTGAAACCCGCCGCGTGCCGCAGCGCCCGCAGCAGCGCCGCCGGCCGCCCCGAGCGCTCAAGCGAAGCGACCAGGGGGGTGCGGAGCATCCGGTGCGGGAGCCCGTCGACCTTGGTGGTGACGGTGATGTCCTTGACGCCCGCCGCGAGGTACTCGGCCTTCACCGCGTCCGGCACCGTACTGTCCGACGTGAGCAGGAAGCGGGTGCCCATCGCGACGCCCGCGGCGCCCTGGGCCAGCGCGGCCACCAGACCGCGCCCGTCGCGGAAGCCGCCCGCCGCCACCACCGGGATGTCCACCGCGTCCACCACCTGCGGAAGCAGCACGGTGGTGGCGACCTCACCGGTGTGCCCACCGCCCTCGCCGCCCTGCACGATGACCGCGTCGGCGCCCCATGCCGCGACCTTCTCGGCATGCCGGCGGGCGCCGATGGACGGGATCACCACGACACCCGCGTCCTTCAGCCGGCCGATCAGGGCCTCGGAAGGGGCGAGCGCGAAGGACGCCACCCGCACCCCCTCCGCGATGATGAGGGCCACCCGGTCGGCGGCGTCGCCCGCGTCGGCACGGAGGTTGACCCCGAAGGGCTGGTCCGTACGGGACCTCACCTCGCGCACCGCCGAGCGCAGCTGCTCCAGCGTCATCGTCGCGGAGGCCAGGATGCCCAGCGCCCCCGCGTTGGCCGACGCCGACACCAGACGGGGGCCCGCCACCCATCCCATACCGGTCTGCACGACCGGATGGCGCACCCCCGTCAGCTCGGTGAGCGGGGTGGAGAGCGTGGCGGCCGGGCCCGCTCCGCCGCCGTCGCCGGTCATGTCCGCACCTCGCGGTCGCGCAGCCCCGCCGGGTCGATGACCGTACGGATCAGCCGCAGCTCCTCCGCGGTCGGCTCCCGGGTGAGAGGTACGTCGTCGGCGACCGTGAGCGGGAAGCCGGTGGCCTCCCGTACCTCCGCCGCGCTCACCCCGGGGTGCAGCGAGCGTACGCGCAGGGTCCGGTCCGGTGTCCCGAAGTCCAGCACCGCCAGATCGGTGACGACCCGTCGCAGCTCGTGGAAACGGGTCGCCGAAGGGCCCGCGGCGGCCGCACGGTCGTGGCCGACACCGCACACCATGTCGACCTTGTCCACGAAGACCCGGGTGGAGTGCCGTGGCACCCAGTAACTCGTCGGGTTGTTGATGGTGTTGACCGGGGCGCCGCGCACCCCGAGCAGCTGCCTGGCGGGCTGCTTCCAGTCGCCGATGCAGCTGATGTTCTGGTTGCCGTACCGGTCGAGCTGGCTGGCGCCCATCATGACGTGCCGCTTGCCGCCGGTCACCATGGACAGATGCCGGCGGTAGGGCAGCCAGCCCTCGACGACCTCCGGCGCGGCGCCGAGTGCGGGGACGTCGCCGATCACCAGCGCCTCGCCGTCGGTGAGCAGCAGGTCGGGCGAGAAGGTCAGCCGGGCGAGCCGGGCGCCGACCGACGGCACGGTGCCCATCGGGCTGGCCAGGACCTCGCCGTCCCCCCGCCACGCCTCCGCGCAGGCGATGACGCAGTACTCGGCGCGGGTGACATCGCTCCGCCCAGCGGCGGTGGCCTCCGGTGTGCTCATGCGCCCTCCTCGGCGAACGCCGCGACCGCGGCCTGGTAGGTGTTCTCGTCCCCGGAGAGGAAGCGCGCGGTGAACTCCCGCCAGGCGTCCGGGTCCGCCGCTGCCTTGGCGTACGCCGTCTGGAACGGCTCGTCCCGTCCGTAGTCGGGCACGCAGGAGGTGAAGTGCGCCCCGTTCGGGGTCTCCGTCACCCCGGTCACCGACTGCCGCCCGACAAGAAGGGTCTGTGGCCCGCCCGCATCCGCGAACTCCGTGCTCTCCACGATGCGTTCACAGGAGACGTACGCCTCGTCCGCCGCGTCGCAGAAGAGGTCGTCGAAGTACGGGTCGGGGCCCAGGTACTGGCCGTTGCCCCGGGCGTCCGCCCGGTTGAGGTGCACGAGCGCGGCGTCCATCCGCAGCGCGGGCACGGCCACCAGCTCCTCACCGTCCGGGTAGGGCGAAGTGACCGTCCGCAGCTCGGGGTTGACCCGCAGTACGTCCGAGCCCAGCCCGGCCCGTACCGGCAGGAACGGCAGCCGGTGGGCAGCCGCTGTCAGCCCCCACATGAACATCGACTCGTCCAGCTCGGTCAGCTCGAAGTCACCGCGCTGGCGGGCGGCGCGGAAGTGCGGTTCCAGCGGGATGGAGTCGAGGGTGGTGAAGGCGGCCACCAGCTTGCGGATCTTCCCCGCGGCGGCCAGCAGACCGACATCGGGGCCGCCGTACGAGACGACGGTCAGATCGGTGACGTCCGACCGCAGCAGGGCCCTGACGAGCGCCATCGGCTTGCGCCGGGAGCCCCAGCCGCCGATCCCGACCGTCATCCCGCTGCGCAGCCGGCCGGCGACCTCGTCCGGGGACATGATCTTGCCGGTTTTCCCGGGATTGTCGCTGCTCACGACTTCTCCTTGCTTCCGAAGGTGTTACGGACCCGGTCGGCGACGCCCAGCAGATTGGCCTCGAAGGTGAAGCCCTGCTCGAAGCGGTAGCTCCGGCGGACGTCGACCGGGTCGATTCCGTTGATGGCCGCCTTCGCGAGGCGGATCAGGGTCCCGTCCTTGGCGGCGATCTCGGCCGCGAGCCGTACTGCGGCGTCCAGAAGTTCGGCGCGCGGCACGATCTCCCACACCGAGCCGTGGTGGTGGAGCTCCTGCGCGGTGGCGGTGCGCGAGGTGTAGTACAGGGTGCGCATCAGGTGCTGGGGGACCAGGCGTGCGAGGTGGGTCGCAGCGCCGAGTGCGCCCCGGTCCAGCTCGGGGAGGCCGAAGGTGGCGTCCTCGCTCGCCACGATGGCGTCCGCGTTGCCCACCAGGCCGATGCCGCCGCCGAGGCAGAAGCCCGCGACGGCCGCGACCACCGGGACCTCGCACTCGTACACGGCGGCGAACGCCTCCGCGCAGCCGCCGTTGGCGCCCACCAGCGCCTCATGGCCGTCGGTGCGCTGCATTTCCTTGATGTCGACTCCTGCGTTGAAACCGCGTCCGGCGGCCGCGAGCACCACACACCGCACGGCCGGGTCGGCGCCCGCGGCGCGTACGGCCGCTGCCAGGTCGTACCAGCCCTGCACGGGCAGGGCATTGACCGGGGGGAAGTCGACGGTGACCACGGTGACACCGCTGAGCGGGCTTGAGGTGGAGACACCCATGAGCAGATCAGCTACCTTTCCACCAAACATTTGTTAGGTGAGAAGGTAGCAGTGGTTCGCGTACCGCGGGAGGGGGCGCCCGGCGCCCCGGCCCGTACGAGCCCGTACGACAGCCGACGGAAACGAAGAGGAGAAGCGGGATGACGTCACAGAACGCGGAAGGCACGGCGGGGGACGGCGGCGGAATCTGCGCGGGGCGGGTCGCCGTCGTCACCGGGGCGGGCCGGGGCCTGGGCCGCGCCCACGCACGCGCCCTGGCGGCGGAGGGCGCCCGGGTCGTCGTCAACGACCTGGGGGTCGGGCTCGACGGCGCGGGCGGCTCGGCCGGTCCCGCGCAGGACGTGGTGGACGAGATCGTCGCGGCGGGCGGCGAGGCGGTCGCCCACGGCGGCGACATCGCGACCACGGACGGTGCGGCCTCTCTGGTCGCCACCGCGCTGGACGCCTTCGGCCGGCTGGACATCCTGGTCAACAACGCCGGGTTCCTGCGGGACCGGATGCTCGTCAACCTCGACGAGGAGAGCTGGGACGCGGTCATGCGAGTCCACCTCAAGGGCCACTTCCTGGCGCTCAAACACGCAGGGGAGCACTGGCGGGCGGAGGCGAAGGCGGGACGGATGCCGCAGGCCCGGGTGGTCAACACCAGTTCGGGCGCCGGACTGCTCGGCAGTGTGGGGCAGGGCAACTACGCGGCGGCCAAGGCGGGAATCCTGGGGCTGACCCTGGTCGCCGCCGCCGAACTGGGCCGCTACGGGGTCCAGGTCAACGCCATCGCCCCGGCGGCCCGCACCCGGATGACCGAGACGGTGTTCGCCGACGCGATGGCCGCGTCCGGGGACGGCGGCTTCGACGCGATGGCCCCGGAGAACGTCTCACCGCTCGTGGTCTGGCTGGCTTCCGGGGCGTCCGCCGGAGTCACCGGCCGGGTCTTCGAGGCGGAGGCCGGACGGATCACGGTCATGGAGGGGTGGCGGCCAGGGCCGGGCGCCGACAAGGGGGCGCGCTGGACACCGGCCGAGGCGGGCGAGACAGCGCTGCGGCTGCTCACCGCCGCCGAACCGCCGCAGCCGGTGTACGGCGCACAGTGAACGCCGCCGTGCGGGCGCACCGGGAACGGGGCGCCCGCAC